>PMNJ01000070.1 GCA_003162595.1 Bacteroidales bacterium
ACGCATGCCCATCCCGTACCGCCGAAACTTTAAATATCTTAAGATGCCTCAAAATATCTTTATGGGGTATTAATCCGAATTTCTCCGGGCTATCCCCCAGTACAGGGTAGGTTGCATACGCGTTACTCACCCGTACGCCGGTCGTCATCAATGTATTGCTACATCATGTTACCCCTCGACTTGCATGTGTTAAGCCTCCCGCTAGCGTTCATCCTGAGCCAGGATCAAACTCTTCATTGTAAAAATTTATTCTTAAATCTCTTTACAAAAACCAATCCTGTGAACTCAATTCAAAATACTAACAAGTTAATTTTTTGACGAGATTTCCATATCTCGCCTGGTTGTTTACTTCATAATTTCAAAGAACCTTCGCCCTCCCTAGCATTGGCGCAGGAGGGTATTATTTTGCTTTTGGGACGACAAAGTTAAGATTTTTATATTCCCCGCCAAACAAAAAATGAGATGTTTTTTCCGGCCTTTCTCTTACCCAACTTCCCTTTCTTCCCAAAGCCGGAATACTATCTCTCCTACCATTCAATCAACTTCTTGTCCTAAAGGGTTGCAAAGATATAAATTGATTTATTCCCGGCAAGCAAACCAATAAAAAAAACTCAAAATATTTCAAAATAATTTTGCCAGTATCTACTCGCCTTATTATCTGCATGTTACTTCGACTCAATTCTTGATAGAATTAAGATTGACAATCAGCTTAAGCATTTGCTCGTGGTACATACGGTTCTCCATAAAAGTAAGAGAATAGGTAAGTTCCAGATCTACAGTACGGCTCTGAAGAAACCTAATATAGAAATCTGAACGGTCAGAAGTTTTTGACCTGTATGTAGGATCGCCCCAGTAGAGTTTATTTCCAAGTTCACTATAGTAGTACATCATGTTATTACCCTTGTAGAAAGTGTTGAACAACCCAATCCATTTGTATTCGGCTCTGGTTTCGGTAAGGAACCCATCTGAAGCAATCCAGCCTGAATTTTCAGCACGCGAACGCTCCATTCTTACAACCCATCCTGCATTTGCCTCAAGCTTTGTGAAACAGGTTTTACCGGCTAAATCTATCCCAGCAGATGTAAGGAAGAGAAGATTATCATGCAGAGGTTCTTCAACTACAGGATCCATTTTGCCGGCATAGTGATACATTGCTCCGAAATGCTGCAAATAGAAAATGCCAATTTTATACCTACCACTGAAACCTATAAAGAATTGTTCATTCAATGTTTTTGACTGCCGTCCTGTCCAATCAAGCCAGACATTAAAATAATTATCGTTTTTCCTGTACTCGGCAAAAATTCCATTTATGTTTGGACGGTAATATAAGATCGAATCCTGGAAAAAAAGACGTGGATAATTCTCTATAGTGCGCGAACGCGGAAATGCACCCATTAGAAACCTAAAGGGCCCTCTGTCAGATTCATAGTATGCTGTAGGATAGAGTTTATCTATTGTCTGGGGACTTCCGAACTCGTGCAGAAGATTCACACCGATATTAGCTTTATTAAGTGTATCCCATGCTATTCCCACCTCGGGAGCAACCTGAACACCCGCCATAGTTTGAGGAATCTTAACAGCCGAGTGGCCAAATTCTGTGTTGTCGAAAAAACTGAATGCATCGAGTCTCCAGTTCAATTCCTGCGAAAATGCCTCAGTACTGATTAATAAAAATGAAAGAAGAATCCAAGATGATGTTTTCATATAATAAAAATTAACTCCAATTTCTCCGGTTGTCCTTTGTCGGTATATTTAATTACAATAATACTTTAAAACGGATCGATTTGTTTTCCTCAAATGCAATACTTAAGATAATTTCAAATAATCTTCCTGAAATAGTTCCTATTAAATGAAATTCCTTATTTTCGCAACAATATGGATGAATTTTCAAATATAGTTATTATACCCACATATAAGGAGAAGGAAAATATTGAAGCAATTGTTAAATCAGTTTCTTCACTTCCAATTTCCTTCGATATTCTTATTATCGATGATAATTCTCCTGACGGTACTGCAGATATTGTTAAAAACCTTCAGAAATCATATCACAATCTCTACCTGGTTGAGAGACCAGGGAAAATGGGACTGGGGACGGCCTATATTGCAGGGTTTAAATGGGCTCTAGATAAAGGGTATAATTATATTTATGAGATGGATGCAGATTTTTCGCACGACCCGCGCGACCTGGTAAAACTATACAAAGCTTGTTCAGAAGATGGTGCTGATCTTGCAATAGGTTCGAGATATATAAGCGGAGTGAATGTTGTCAATTGGCCACTCTCAAGGGTTCTTATGTCGTATGTAGCATCAATCTACGTAAGAATGATTACAGGCATGAGAGTTATGGATACAACTGCGGGATTCAAATGTTATAGAAAAGAAGTGCTCCGGAATATAAGGCTCGACAAAGTCAAATCAGTCGGATATGGTTTCCAGATTGAGATGAAATTCAAAACATGGAAGCTGGGATATAAGATCGTTGAAGTTCCTATAATCTTCACAGACAGAAAACTGGGGGCTTCAAAAATGTCTGGTGGAATCTTTAATGAGGCATTATGGGGAGTATTAAGAATGAAGATCAGAAGTATATTTGTGAAAAACCTCTGAAGATAATTATACCTTTATATATAGAGGGCAGATTAATTCCCCATTTCTTTACCCCCCACCCCCCCCAAGGGGGGGCTAAGAAAAGAGGCCAATTTCAAAGTCCCCCCCTTGGGGGATTTAGGGGGTAAAAATCTTCTTATGAGCAGCATATTAATAAAAAATGCCACAATAATCAACGAAGGGAAAACATTCAGGAGTGACCTTTTGATTAAAGATGAACTTATTGTATCAATAGCACAGCCTGATAAAATAAAAATTCCGTCAGGTACAAAAGTAATTGATGCAACCGGTTTGTTGCTGATACCTGGGGTAATTGACGATCAGGTTCATTTCAGAGAACCAGGACTGACCCATAAAGGAGATATATTCAGTGAATCAAGAGCCGCTGTTGCCGGGGGTATTACTTCCTTTATGGATATGCCCAATACTATTCCACAAACAATAACAATCGATATTCTAAATGAAAAGTACAGGATTGGTTCTGAAAGATCTTTTGCCAACTACTCTTTTTACCTGGGAGCCACAAATACAAACCTCGATGAGGTCTTGAATATTGACCCGGAATCGGTATGTGGAATAAAATTATTCATGGGGTCATCAACAGGTAACATGCTTGTTGATAATGAAACCGCTTTAAGAGAGCTTTTTGCAAGGGCCCTCCTCCCAATTACAGCCCATTGCGAATATGAACCTATAATAAGAAAGAACAGTGAGATCTACCGGGAAAAATATGGGGAAAATATACCTGTAAAAATGCATCCCCAAATCAGAAGCCGGGAGGCCTGCTTCCGATCTTCATCACATGCTGTTAATCTTGCTAAGGAGTATAATACACGACTTCATATACTTCATCTTTCAACAGCCGATGAACTTAAGCTCTTCAGTAATGATATGCCTTTAAGCCAGAAAAAAATCACCGGAGAGGTTTGCATTCACCATCTCTGGTTTGATGAATGCTCATACGATGAGCTGGGAACTCTTATAAAATGGAATCCGGCAATAAAAACACGGTTTGACAGAGATGCTCTGATCAATGGGGTTAACAATAATTTTATTGATATTATTGCTACTGATCACGCGCCTCATACTTTAGCCGAAAAAGAAAACAGCTATTTTAAAGCACCTTCCGGGGGTCCGCTTATTCAGCATTCCCTTGTCGTTATGCTCGAGCTCTGGCACAGAAAAATTTTCAGCATCGAAAAAATCGTTGAGATGATGTGCCATAATCCGGCTATACTATTCAACATCAGGAACAGAGGCTTCATAAGGGAAGGATATCAGGCTGACCTGTGTCTTATCAATCCCTCCAGTCCCTGGATAGTTTCAAAGGAAAACATTCTGTATAAATGCGGTTGGTCGCCATTTGAAGGTAATACGTTCAGATCAAAGGTGGTTAAGACGATTATTAATGGAACTATTGTTTATGATGATGGTGTCATTAATAACGATTACCGGGGACAACGACTGATGTTTGACAGATAAGACCCCCTCGCCCTTCGGGCACTCCCCCTTTGCAGGGGGAGAAAATTCTGCCTGTAAGTGAAAATTCAATAAAGAAATGAGATTTTTCGCCCCTTTAGGGGAGATGTCGCGCAGCGACAGAGGGGTCTTCTCTCACCACAAACCTTATCGTGCTTCTGGTTTTCTGTTCAAGAAGAATCTCCCTCCCTTTTGTAATTCTTTCAAGGGCTTCAGGTGTATAATGCCTGATAGAAAGCATCTCTACATGTTCATTATAGACAGCAGAATATTCTTCTTTAAGATCGAGTATGAGAGAATCGACTTTTGGCCTTTCATCATCTACACATACATCTATACTTACTGCACTTGCTTCTACAAGATTCACCTTAATGCCATGCGAAATAAAGGAATGGAAAATCCTGCTCAGATTATCGCCCATTACAAAAGAGAAATCTTTGGGAAGAATTGAAATGAGTATCTGATCCTCTTTTTTTATGAAAACCGGCATAATCTTTCTCAGGATTGCATCAACCTTAATAACCGTTCCTTTTTCTTCCGGGGTAAGAAATGATCGTACGTACAATGGTATATTTTTGTTATGTAGTGGCTTAATGGTTTTCGGGTGAATTACTTTTGCTCCTGAGAAACTCATTTCAACCGCTTCCCTATAAGAAATTTCATCGAGTTTCCGTGCGTCAGGAAGCCATTTGGGATCAGCATTCAGGATACCTGGAACATCTTTCCATACCACAACACACTCCGCATCCAGGATATTTGCAAGTATAGCTGCAGTGTAATCAGAGCCTTCCCTGCCAAGAGTAGTTGTGTGACCAGTAGTTGTTCCTCCTATAAAGCCCTGAGTAACGTAAATCCTTTCCTTACTGAAGTCAAAGATGCTCTTTATTCTTTTAGCGCTTTCACTCCACAAAACATTTGCATCCCTGTACCTGTCATCAGTCAGAAGGTTTTCCCTGATATCACACCAATCTCCATATTGAAATTTTTGTTTCAGGTATTCAGCTACAATGATTGTCGACCAGATTTCACCATACGACACAACCTGATCATATTCAAAATCGTATTTCCCTTTAAGTGAAGTCAATAAATAATCGCGTAGGAGGGCAAACGAAAAATCTATCTTTCCTTTAACTTCAGAACCTTGTCCGAACAGATCCGTAATTACCGATAAATGTCCATTATACACTTTATCCAAAAGGTCAGTATAACCAGATTCACCATTAAGTCTGGCTTCGAGAACTTTTTCAAGCGCATTTGTGGTTTTTCCGAAAGCAGAAACGACAATTACCAGATTATCTGATTCTTCTGTTACAATTTTCGCAAGATTTCTTATCCCTGAAGCATCTTTTACCGATGCTCCTCCGAATTTATAGACCTTCATTAATTTAAATTTGGCTTAAAAATAACATTTCCCCGGCACAATTGAAGCTCTTCGTAGCAAGCTACAAAGAATCTTCGATCCCCTAAAATAAATTTTTAATGCTCGCTGACTCCGCAGCAAGCAATGGAGAATATGCTCGCGGGGATTCAATTCCATCCATAAATATCCCTTTTAAGATTCATTTTAGTAAATTTGTCCGCGAATTTCAACAAATGAAGGAAAACCAAATAACTGATCACTTTAACAATCATCCTGTCCTTCCCGGACTGATTGAAACAATTAATGCTGATAAGTCGGGGGAAATACGTATCGAAGGACTTTCAGGTTCATCAAAGGCAATGGTTCTATCATTGGTTTTTCATAAAAGTCAGACGACTCATCTTGTTATAATACCGGAAAAAGAAGATGCTGCCTACTTTTATAACGACCTGATCTCTCTACTGGGAGAAGAATCTGTTTTCTTTTTCCCATCAACATATAAAAGATCAGTCCAGTATGAGCAGACCGAACCTGCCAATATTGTGCTTCGTACTGAAGTTCTAAATCATCTGGCATCCGGAAAAAGGAAAGGGATCATTGTTACCTACCCTGAGTCAGTAATGGAAAAGGTTGTCAGCAGAAAAAATCTGAAAAAGAACACCTTCACAATAAACAAAGGAGACAAAATTTCCCTGGAGTTTCTTGAAGAAATGCTTCATGAGTATAATTTTACCAGGACCGATTTTGTATATGAACCAGGACAATATTCAATAAGAGGAAGTATTGCCGATGTGTTTTCTTACTCGTCCGATCTACCCTACAGGATAGATTTCTTTGGCGAAGAAGTTGAAACAATAAGATCATTTAACACTGATGATCAGCTTTCTGTGAGCATTCACAAACAGGTTTCAATTATACCTAATATCCAGGATATTTCCATTGAAGAGATAAATGATTCATTTACTGACTTTTTACCTCCATCTTCTCTGATCTGGATTGAAGACGCAGAATATATTAAAGAGAAGATCAACAATATCTTCTTCCAGACCACACAAAGAGAAGAATCTGGACAAATAGCCGATAAGAAAGAGATTGTTATGACCGGAAATCGCTTTCTGGATTATTGTAAACAATTCAGAATGCTGGAGTTTGGGAAAAACAGCATGTTTAAACCAGATGCCAGCTTTGAATTCCATACTGAACCACAACCGGTTTTCAATAAAAATTTTGAGTTACTCACCGGGAAACTTCTATCGAACAATGCCGACGGCTATGAGACTTATATCATCTCCGAAAGCGAATCGCAGATAGAGAGGTTAAGAGATATTTTTGCTGAAATTAATCCTGAAGCTCACTTTAATTCTCTGTTGCTTAACCTGCACAGTGGATTTACTGATCATGACCTGAAGATTTCGATATTTACCGATCACCAGATATTTGACAGGTATCATAAATTCAGAATAAGAGGGTATTTTACAAAGAAAGAGAGCATTTCTGTAAAGGAGCTTACAGGACTAAATCCAGGAGATTATGTTGTTCATATCGATCACGGAATCGGGAAATTCGGAGGACTTGAAAAGATTGAGGTTAATGGCAAGATACAGGAGGCTATTAAACTGGTTTACAGAGATAATGATATCCTTTATGTAGGAATTCACTCCCTTTACAGAATATCAAAATATAAGGGGAAAGATAACTCCGAGCCTAAAATCTACAAGCTCGGTTCAGGTGCATGGCAGAAGCTTAAACAGAATACTAAAAAAAGAGTTAAGGATATTGCCAAAGATCTGATACTCCTTTACGCAAAAAGGATGGCTTCTCCGGGATACTCTTTTTCACCTGATTCCTACCTCCAGCGCGAACTTGAGGCATCATTTATTTATGAAGACACACCTGATCAGCTCACTGCCTCAATGGCGGTTAAGGAAGATATGGAAGCATCTCATCCCATGGACCGTCTGGTTTGTGGCGACGTGGGTTTCGGCAAAACTGAGATAGCCATCAGAGCCGCATTCAAATCAACATCCGACAGTAAGCAAACTGCTGTTCTTGTGCCAACGACTATTCTTGCACTCCAGCATTACAAGACATTTACAGCGCGACTCAAGGGATTCCCCTGCAATGTCGAATATATCAGCCGTCATAAAAAGGCTGCAGATCAGAAAAAAATTCTTTCACAATTATCTGAAGGGAAAATAGATATTATAATAGGCACACATAAGCTCGTAGGGCAGGATGTTAAATTTAAAGATCTGGGCCTCCTGGTAATTGATGAAGAACAGAGATTTGGTGTCTCCGTAAAAGAAAAACTTAAGAAAATCAAAGCAAACGTAGATACTCTGACACTCACAGCAACGCCTATTCCACGTACTCTTCAGTTTTCACTGATGGGAGCACGCGACCTTTCTATTATTAACACGCCACCTCCGAACAGAATGCCTATAGTTACCGAATTACATGGCTTTAATGAAGAGATAATAAAAGAAGGCATCGAATATGAGGTTTCAAGAAACGGACAGGTATTTTTTATTCATAACAGGGTTGAAAATATCAAGCTGATCCAGGAACAGATAAACAGGATTTGTCCAAATGTAAAAACCGCAATTGTACATGGTAAGATGGATGGGCCCCATGTGGAAAATGTTATGTACGATTTCATCCAGGGGGATTATGATGTACTGCTTGCTACAACAATCATTGAATCTGGACTCGATATACCCAATGCCAATACAATCTTCATTAACGATGCTCACCATTTTGGACTATCAGAACTACATCAGTTAAGAGGCAGAGTCGGGCGCTCCAATAAAAAGGCTTTTTGTTACCTTCTTGCGCCCCCGTTGAGCACCCTGACACATGAGGCCAGACGAAGGCTCAAAGCCATAGAAGAATTTTCCGAACTTGGAAGTGGATTTAATATTGCAATGCAGGATCTTGATATCAGAGGTTCAGGAAACCTGCTCGGAGGAGAACAAAGCGGATTTATTGCAGATGTTGGATTTGAAACATACCAGCGCATACTGAATGAAGCAATGATCGAATTAAAAGATACTGAATTCAAAGAATCCCCAACATCTGAAGAAAAAGTGCCAATCAACAAAAAACCAGGACAGGAAAAACATTTTATATCTGATTTTCAAATCGATACTGATTTGGAGATTATGTTTCCCGATGAATATATCTCAAATATTTCTGAGAGGATTCGGTTATACAAAGAACTGAATGAAATTAAATCAGAAGAAGACTTATGTTCTTTTGAAAAAAGGCTTATCGACAGATTTGGTAATATACCTCTGCCGGCGCAGGCGCTTCTCGATATTGTCAGAATTAAATGGATCGCAATAAAAATCGGAATTGAAAAAATTCTATTAAAGAACGACCTGCTCATAGCTTATTTTATTTCTGATCCGGATTCGCAATTTTACCGAAGTTCGTTATTTGTTTCAATAATGAATTATGTAAACAGGAAACCAAAGCAAATGAACATGAAA
>PMNJ01000143.1 GCA_003162595.1 Bacteroidales bacterium
GAACTTGAGCTGATACATTCAAAGAGCCAGGAAAAATCTGAGATGGTCAGGGAAATGATCTTCAGGATTTTTCACTCCGCAAACTATTTAATGGCAATCAGCAAGTTAGATACCGGCCAGTATGTTGACGTTAATGAGACATTTCATAAAACACTTGGTTACACTAAAGAAGAAATTATTGGTCATACATCTGATGATATCCAGATTTTTGCTGATTTTGAAGATAGCAATAAATACATCAAACTGATCTGCAAACTAAAAAGCATCAAAGGCTATCCGGTAACCCTTAAAACGAAAACAGGTGAAGAACAACCCTATCTTTTTTCGGCAGATACCGTTCAGCTCGAAAATGAAATTTACCTCCTCACAATCTTTACTGAAGCTAAAACATTAAAAGACAGAAAGATAAAAGACAGTCATGGAAGCTTACTGGAAGAAATATTTGAAACTGTCAGCAGTTATCTCGCACTATTCAGCGTTGATGATGACAACAGGTTTTATGTTATTGATTTAAACAGAAAAGTAGAAGAAGTAGAATTCATTAAAAAAAATGAAGTAATAGGGAAGTACATCGATGAGACGCCATTGATCAACCGGGTTAAGCTGATTGAACTACTTAATCACCTGCATTTAACCGGTGATACTCACAAACTGGCAGCTTCACCAACAGGTGATGATTCAGAAGGATATTATATGGGTTTCCTGCTTACATCAGGCAATTTTGTAATAACCTGGGAACCGGGAAGCGCGCAAAGGAGCAAAGATGATCAGAGTAAACAGGGAGTTGTCTTTGAGAAGTTTGCAGATTTGCTTCCTGAGATGGTTTATGAGGTGGACCTCACAGGAAAGGTCTTATATGGCAACAGGCAGGCACTCATTTTTTTCGGGTATTCTAAAGAAAATCTGGAAACAGGAGTTTATATTAAAGAAATATTTCCTGAAAGTTATAAGGAAATGATTAAAAATCTTAAATCATTAACTTCACCCGGACAAATATCAAGTAATGAGTATATTGCCAGAAAAAAGGATGGAACCCCTGTTCCCATAGTTACTCACTCTTTTGCTCTGTTTTTTGATGACAAGATCGTTGGATACCGGGGAGTTGTTACGGATATAAGTAAACAGAAAGAATATGAGAATCAGATAATTAGGGAGAAAGCATTTCTCGAACATTTATATAATTCAACACCTGCTGCTATTGCAATTACAAACCCTGCTGGTATAATATCCATGATCAACCGTGAATTCACTCACCTCTTTGGCTATACATTAGAAGAGGCAGTGAACAAAAACATTAATGATCTTGTCGTTCCGGATGATCTTAAAGAGGAAGCTATAAAAATCGATAACCTTGCGTCTCTTAACCAGAAAGAGGTAAGGCAAACAATAAGAAAAGACAAAAATGGTACCAATATTCATGTTACTCTTGTAGCTACTGCTATAGTTATAAATAATGAAATTGTTGCCAATCTTGGAATCTACAGAGATATAACCACAGAAAGAAAAAATCTGCTTTTACAGGAGATTTTATTTAATATATCAAATGCTGCCCTGAAACAATATGAAATCAAAGAAATTTATCCCATCATAGTCCAGGAGCTAAGTAAAATATGGGACACTAACAACTTTTTTATAGCTCTTTACGATAAGGAGAGTGAAACTCTCTCGCTTCCGTTTTTTGCAGACGAAAAGGACAACTTCTATGAAATCCCAACTAAAAAAACTATAACAGGTTGGGTAATAAATAACAACAAGTCGGTTCTACTCAAAGAAAAAGATCTGAAACTTCTTGACGAATCAGGAGATATAGATCTTGTAGGAACACCATGTAAAGTCTGGATGGGTGTTCCTCTGAAAGTGGAAAATGAAATCATTGGGGTGATGTGTCTGCAGGATTATTACAACCAGGATAAGTTTTCTCAGGAAGACCTTTATATAATGGATTTTATTGCAAATCAGATCGCTATTGCCCTTCAGCGAAGAATGATGCTCGACAATATAATTCTTGCACGCCAGAAAGCTGAGGAGGCAGCACAGTCGAAGCAGGTGTTCATGTCGACCATGAGCCATGAGATCAGAACCCCGCTAAATGAAGTTATCGGTATCACAAATCTTCTCCTCCAGGGAAGTCCGCGTGAAGATCAGATGGATTATATAAAAGCTCTTAAGTTTTCGGGGAACCATCTACTTACACTCGTAAATGATGTCCTCGATTACAATAAAATGGAATCGGGCAAAATAATTTTCGAACAGACACAATTTAATCTCAGCGATTTTCTCGACGAGATTATGAGATCATATTCCTTCAGGTCAAAAGCAAAGAATCTGAGTTTTGATATTAAGAAAGCAAGTGATTTGCCTTCAGAGGTTATAGGTGATCCTATCAGGCTAAATCAAATCCTCTCCAACCTTCTCTCAAATGCTCTGAAATTCACTGCTCATGGAAGTATTCAGGTACTGGTAAAAGAATTAAACCGGACAGATCATCAATCGAAACTGGAATTCACAGTTACCGATACAGGTATTGGAATTCCAAAAGATAAACACTTCCAGATCTTTGATAGCTTTACACAAGCTTCGTCAGATACAACCAGGCATTTCGGAGGTACAGGACTCGGTCTGGCAATCTGTAAAAAACTGATTGAATTGCAGGGAGGTACAATATCTATCGAAAGTGAACCGGATAAAGGATCTACGTTCCGGTTTGTTCTCTCATTTGGAATTTCGGACAGGGGAGTTCAGGCTCAGAATGTAGAAGTACCTGAAAGTTTTTCCGGTCTCGAGGGTAAAAAGATACTGGTAGCAGAAGATAATAAAATCAATTTCTTCGTTGCTAATAAATTCCTGATTGGCTGGGGAATATTGGTTACCCATGCTGAAAACGGTCAAATAGCTCTTGATATTCTGGAAAAAGAAGATTTTGATCTCATACTGATGGATTTGCATATGCCTGTTCTGGATGGAATCGAAGCTACCCGGATCATCAGAAAATCAGATAATCTAAAGATTAAAAACATCCCTATTGTCGCGCTTACGGCTGCGATTATGTCAGAAAGCCACGATAAAATTGAGGACCTTAAAATAAATGACTATGTCCTCAAACCTTTTAAGCCTCACGATCTGTTTGAAAGGATTCTGAAACATATAAGATAGAGGTTGCCAGCCTTTGTTCCTACTTTTTTACTTCTCAACTGGGAGATCAGTTTCACACCCCAACCCCACCAAGGAGGGGCTAAGAAAAGAAACAGATTAAAAAGTCCCCCTTGGGGGATTTAGGGGTCACTAAAAAGAATAATAATGAGTTGGCCTACAAAACCAAACGGGCGAGGTTTATTTTATACAATTCCTGCTGATATAATCACTCACACGTTTATTTCCCAAACGGAATGCTATTCTGAAATCGTGACAGGCATCTTCTACCTTACCCGAATTAAGGAGGGATATACCCTTATTAAGCCAAACATCAGAATTAGCCGGGTTAAGATCCAGTGACATACTGTAATCATTAATTGCCAGATCCCATGATCTGGAAACAAAATATGAATCTGCACGGTCAATATAACATTCCGGATCGTTAGGATGAAGTTTCAGGTTTTCTGAAAAGTATTGAAGGGCTTTCAGGTTATCTCCTGCTCTGGCTTCCACTTTTCCTGCCAGGTCCAAAGCTGCCCTGTTCTCAGGATAAATTTCAAGATATTTCCTGATATCTGCCAAAGCCTTATCAGTTTCACCGGTTTTTCTGTAACAATCGGCTCTCAGCATCAGCAACCCGGCATCTGCAACTCCGGAACTCAGAAGCTGAGAATAAGTTGTTGATGCACCTGCTGCATCAGATGCTCCGGTCTGTGCCTTTGCCAGAATCCTTAAGTACTTTTCATCCCCCGGATTTTCGGTATTCATACCGGTAATCAACTTCATAGCTTCAGAATTTTTCCCGGTAGCAACATCAATAAGAGCTTCCGCATAAAGTATGTCGTTATCGCTCCCAGAGCTTTTTTTAAGTTCTTGAAGGACATCTTTTGATTCATCTATTTTACCTGCTGAAATATAGTATTCTATTTCCGAAATACTTTTTTCGGTTGTACTGTACCATTCCTTTTTCCAGAACTGACGCCACTCCTGTCTGTTTTCAATAGTACTGAAAGCCGGATCGAGCAATACCTCCTTTTCCCCTTTTTTAAATGGTGAATTCATGTTTATTTCAAGATGATAAAGTGCCGTACCGGCATCTCCTTTCAGAGAATAAATTCTCGAAAGTCCATATTCTCCTGAGAACGGAGTTAATTTATTAGCTTCGTTAAAATCGCTGATAGCTGCGGAATAATCTCCTTTCAGCATATTAGCTTCAGCTCTTTCGGTAAACAGTCTGCTTTCTTTTGTTTCACTTAATGCATGGTTAACCAGGTTAATTGCCTGATCAGGTTTTCCACCTTCCGTAAATGCCCTGGCCTTAAGAATATAATCAACTGTATGTTGCCCGTAAACTGTACCGGCAATCACCAAAATCAAAATCAGAGTTATAATCTTCTTCATTTTAAAAGTCATTCAAAATCATTTTGTGGTCTGCGGAGTAATCTTTGAATTTAATTCGGTGATAACATGAACAAAACCTGTGAGATGGAATAGTTCAAGGCCTGAAATCTTGTTTTCATAAACATCACATTGATAGAAATATACACCGGGAGAAACAATCTGTCCCTTATATGTTCCGTCCCAGTTGATCTTCGGATCAGCAGTCCTGAATAACAGCATTCCATCCCTGTTAAAAAGTTTGAAATCAATTCTTTCGACAAGCCCGGATGTTTTCGCTACCAGCTTATCATTAATATTATCACCATTTGGAGTAAAAACATTTGGGATCTCATAAAAGTTGCATGAATCAATACAGATCATCGCAGATTTTTGGCTCTCATTGCCACTTGAATCAAAAGCAGTAATCGCATAACATCCCGAAATTGTTTCACCGGGAAAGTGTTTGTAAGTAAAGACGTTCTTATCGTTGATAGTTAAAAGAAGGGAAAGATTTTCTTCTGACTTCATTTTGGCATAGATCTTATAACCTGCAACGTCTTTAAAGCAAACAGGATCGGCTATTGCCCACGAAAGATTGTTGTATAAACTATCGCACTTGCTGGTAACATTCAGCACCGGCGTACAGGGAGGCTCGTTATCAACCGGAGTTGTACAGGTGATCTGTGAAAGATTTATCAGGTTCTTTGGCATATTATCGGCCAGGTAGCCACCTACTGATTTTACATAGTAACAATATTGTTTACCATTAACCAGACTGGTATCGACCCAAGTCAGTTGATTTGTTGTTCCGACGGAATCATAAGAACTGGTCGCCTCGTTCAATCTGAAGAAATCATATTCGGTATTGATCCATGGAACGTTCCTGTTAATAGTGAAACGTGCTTTTTTGTCGCCGGGTGAGATACCAAGAAATACCGATGATGCATACCCGGGAGTACCAATGAGAAATCTGTTACCGGTAGCATTATTATACAGATCAATCCTGTATATATAACCTGTTGTCGAAGTATTTATTAAAGTGTCCACATAGACAGTATCGTTCAGATCTGCAGTTTGTATTGACTTTATCTGCTGAAAATCAGTTCCGCCAACTCCAGTTGCCCTGTAAATAAGGTATTCATAAGGACCATTTGCAGGAATAGTGTCGAGTTTTTGTGGTTTTTTCCATGAAAGGAAAATCCATCCAGTTACCGGATCTGTATTCCTTACACTGACATTTTTAATTACCGGCACTCCGGATACAAGAGTTGATGTAATCTCATTTGAAGCTTTACTTTCGGCTCCATTTGGATAGACAGCAACTATTCTGTAGGTATATTCCTTACCGAATTGAAGGCCTGGTCCATTATCATTATCAGAAAATGATGTGGAGGTACTGCCTCCAATATACCCAACTTTAATGAAACCCGTGGATATCGGAATACCTGCTGTACATGAATCAGGTTTGAATGTGGATGCTCCCTCCCTTCTGTAAATGTTGAATCCGGCTATTACATTAGTAACATATGTGGACCAGGTTATCCTGATCGATTTACCTTCCGGAACTGCATTAAGGAGATGAGGTGACGGACCAAGCACTCTGATATTTATATTACTAATATCCGCCAGCTTGACATCAGGATTAGAGTCATCAGATTTAAAAATAACATTATACGGTTGTTTCCTGACTGCCTCATGACAGGTAATCCAGCGGAATCTGGAGGATGCAAATCCTGCAACAGAATCAACTTTAGTAAAAGTGGCTTTACACGAAGCAAGCCCGAAGACACCTGATGAAGCGTTAAGTGTTAATAAATCCTTATC
>PMNJ01000223.1 GCA_003162595.1 Bacteroidales bacterium
AGCATCTTCACCAGTGCAGGGTTAGCCATCAATATTTTGCCGTCGAGGGTAGTACGGTAAATCCCTATAGTTGCATTTTCATAAAGAGTTCTGAAACGCTTCTCGCTATCGAGTAATGCTAATTCTGCATTTTTCCGGTAAGAAATATCTCTGGTATTACTGATAACATGATCAACACCTTCAAGGCTAATAGTTGTTGCAGATATCAGACAGTCAATTAATCTTCTGCTTTTTGTATAAAATTTGGTTTCAAAGTTTCTAACCTTACCTTCAGCTTTCAATCCGTTTATAAAAAGTTTTCTTTCATCAACGTTATGCCAAATAGATATATCAAAAGGCGTTTTTCCTATTATCTCTTCTTCAGAATATTCAAAGGTATCGGTAAAACCATCGTTTACGGAAACGTAAGTTCCATTATCAAGCCGCGTAATGGTTACAGAATCGGGATTTGTAAAAAAAGCTTTGCGGAATTTCTCTTCACTCTCAATC
Source organism: Bacteroidales bacterium (assembly GCA_003162595.1). Taxonomy (GTDB): domain Bacteria; phylum Bacteroidota; class Bacteroidia; order Bacteroidales; family VadinHA17; genus LD21. The sequence goes on from PMNJ01000223.1 coordinate 490, forward strand.
AATTTCTCTTCTATCTTTTTTCTTTCTGTCAGATCCCTGGCATTAATGGCAACGCCTATGACTCCATTCTGATCATTTAATATCGGATTATGAATTACTTCAAAGAATCTTCTTGTTTCCGGATCGTCTCCCGACCATTCCCTCTCCTCAATATTTTCACCGGACAAAGCTCTGTCTATGTTTCCTTTTGCTTTGATCTTATCATCATTATTTGTCTGATAATCCAGCATGGATTTTCCAAGTTCGATATCAGCACCGTATAACATCTTCATTGTAAGTGCATGACTCTTATTGAAGCTTGTATAAAAGTAATTCCTGTCGAGCGAAAAAATGGGTCCTCCTGAGCTTTCAACAATCCCTTTAAGAGTATAGTATTGCCGGGTGAGCAGTTCTTCAGATTTACGAAGAGCTATTTCGTCACTAAGCTGAAGACGATACATGTTTATACGCTGTACCCTAATCCAGTATCCAAAAAACAACCCATTCAGAATTATAAGAAGAATTATAACAACAACAGTAATAATGGAATATCTCTGAAATGGTTCTAATATCTCATTTTTATCGGTTTTTGCAACCATATACCATGGCAATACCGGAATTTTACTTAAAGCGCCAATGACAGGAACATTTCGATAATCGATCCCCTCTGTAACTCCTTCGAAACCGTTCACGGCTTTTGATCCAAGCCGGTTGACATCGCTTAAGGGAAACTTCAGATTTAATGCACTATTCTTCCTGTGCCGAAGTTCATTGAGAAATAGAACACTATCCCCTTCCCTGCGCAGAATAAGTGTCTCGGAGCTTTTACTTGGTGTGGGCCATGACTGAACCAGGGGAAACAGAATTTTATCAGGATCAATACAAAGAATAATAAGGCCTATCGTTTTTTGTTTGTTACTCAATGAATCGAGCAATGGAACCAGAAGGTCCATCCTGATAGCCTGGCGGGTTCCTGTCCTATGAAGGTCAGTCATTATTATTTTATGATACCTTATAACATTATTTAACTCTTTCCTGATACTCTCGTCTGCCAAAGGATCGGCGTTGGAAGTAGCTATTTTTACCCTTAATAAAGTATCAAGAAGGGCTACGCTGTTGTAATCATATTGCGTATTCAGAGCTTCAAGCCATATTGTAATCTCTTTTCTTATTCCGGTTTGATTTTCATCTTTAAAAAACTGCTTGATTCTGGATATTAATGGTTCATTGTCTTTTATTACTACAGCATCTGCGAGCTTACCAGAGTACCACTGCGAAATCTGTTTTATTTTAAGTGTAGCAATTGCTGAAAGAGTTTTTTCCTGTTCTGCAAAAATTCTGTTTCTCTCATAACGGTAATAATAACTGCCCATAATGATGATAGCACCGGAGAACAAAATGAAAATCACAGACAGTTTCCAGGGAAAGGCTTTTTTAATATCAGGGTTAATAATAGTTTCGCCCATAACGAAAATTCTGAGTTCAACTTTTTAAGATTCTTGAATTTAATGCCTCTAATAAGTGTTTATTTTACACTTTTAAAAGAACCTTAATAAATATTTAGTTTTAGCTTATTAAAAAAACATTTCAGAACCATTCACAATTTTATAAAGTTAACTCTTTAAAATGTATGTACTTATAGGCGAAAACCTGATAGTTTTGTAGGGGTTTGGACTACAAAGACGGTATTACGGTATTACGGTATTAAGGTATTACGGTATTAAGGTATTAAGGTACTACGGTACTACGGTACTACGGTTCGATGGTATAATGGTACAATGGTACGATGGTATAATGGTACAATGGTACGATGGTATAAGGGTAGAATGGTATGCTATCGGGAATTATGAGTTTCTTGCTTTTATTAATTTATTCAACATTATAGAAATCATATTACATTCATTTTCAAGAGAATTTCTTGTCTCCAGATCAATGTAATTTATCTCATGAGAGATAATTAATAAAGTTTGTAACTCAGCCACAGAACCTTTTGCAATATTAAAATGTCTAACAGATTGTTTGTTTGAACCAAATTCATCTCCTTCACTAATATTAGCCGGAATACTGACAGCAGCCCTTTGAATTTGGTCCTTTAATCCAAAGTCCTTAGAATAATTCTGAGATTTGGTTAGTTTGTAGATTTTGACGGCAAGATTTTTAGCAAGTTGCCAGACCCTTAGTTTTTGAAAATTTCCCATAATGCAGCGATTTTAAATTTAATATGAAATTATTACCATGCGATTCCACACGTATGGTCTTAACTCAAAAATAAAAGTTTATTGAATAAATTCAAAAGTATTCAGTTATGTTTTCAAAAAATAACACATATATAGCATTAAAACCTTGTATCGCTGAACCTTAGAACCTCTGCACCGATATACCGTCATACCGCCATACCAGAATATCAGCCTGAATTTACATCTACAATTCTTTAAGACATCGGGCAAGGCGAGCAAAGCCCCTACTTCATTTCCGCCCCACAATCCCTTCCATTATAGCGTACCTGATGAGATCAGCCGTAGTGTGAAGATTTAGTTTTTCCAGAATCCTCTCCCGGTATGTGCCGATTGTTTTTGGACTCAGAGATAGCTCAGAAGCGATCTGAACAACCTTTTTCCCCTCAGCAAAAAGCTCTAAAACTTCAAGCTCCCTGGCAGAAAGTAATTGATATAGAGGCTTTTCTGAACCAGATATAAGATTTTCAGCCATTGCATCAGCAAGGGATGGTGATATATATCTTTCTCCCTTCGAGACTTTAATAATCGCCGACATAAGTTCCTCAGGAGCGCTCGTTTTAGTCAGATATCCTGCTGCACCGGATTTCAATGCTTTGATAGCATACATTGCTTCCGAATGGATGCTCAGTATAAGTATTGCAGCAGATTGCCGGGTCCTTTTGATCTGACTGATAAGATCAAGACCACTCCTGCCAGGAAGAGAAATATCAAGAAGTATGACATCAAACGATTGTTCATTAAGCTTTTCAAACAACTCTTTTCCATCACCGGCTTCCTGTACAAGACCGATTCTTTCATCATCTTCAAGAATCTGCCTGATCCCGCGTCTGACAACCGGGTGATCGTCTGTAATAAGCACTTTAATCATTGACTTTTTCTTTTATTAATGGAATTATAACTTTTATACGGGTTCCTGCTCCGGTTTCACCCCTGATAATTATTTTGCCATTAGCCGATTTTACTCTTTCTTTCATACCGGCTATTCCAAACGATTCTAAAGAGTTAACCTTGTCTTTTGCAATTCCTTTCCCATTATCTTCAATAATCATCTCAATTTTGTTCTTTAGAATGACCAGTTCTATTTCAGTTGCTGAAGCTCCGGAATGTCTTGCTATATTTGTTAACGATTCCTGAAGTATCCTGTAAAGTATTAAAGCAAGACGATCCTCAAGATCTAATTCCTCAAGTTCAAAATAAAAATGACACTTTATACCTGTTTGCTTTTCAAAACTGCCAAGCTGCGATTTGATAGCCGCAACTATGCCCAGGTCAAATAATATTGCCGGTCTTAGTAATGAGGATGTCTCCCTGATGCTCTCAACTGTTTCTTTTATCATACTGCTCATCTCTTCAAATTTTTGCCTTACGCTTTTAGACTGAACGCCAATCCTGCTTTTCAACCACGCTATATCAAGGTTTATGGCAGTAAGTTTCTGACCGAGGTCATCATGCAGGTTCAGGGCTATCTGATTCCGCTCATTTTCTCTCACTTCCACAAGATGTTGATTCAACTTCTCAAGCATTTCTTTTGACTTTCGAAGTTCCCCTTCCATTATTTTCTGGTTGGTAATATTAATATGTTCTGCCTGTAGATAGAGCAATTTTCCTGCATTATCCCTTACTTGCATTGCACTTACCAAAGCCCAGAATTTTTCTCCGTTCCGTCTGTTCAATTCAAATTCGGTGGGACCAATGAACCCGTACTTATCAAGAAGTTCCAAAACCTTTTTCCTGTCTTTAGGATTTGTGTACAGCATTTTAGAACCTTGAGCCAGTTCCCTGATCATTGTTGATGGATCGGAATAACCGTACATTTCTGCGTAAGCTTTGTTCATCCTGATAAATTTACCCCCGGGTTCAGCTTGTGATATGCCCATTATTGAATTTTCAAAAAGACTGCGGTATTCTTCTTCGGATCTTCTCAGTTTTTCCTCGGCATTTAAACGTTCTGTTATATCAACTATAGACCCCATAACAGCTGGCCTACCCTGATAATCAGTTGCCATGCCGTATACTTCAATAAAGATTAAGGAACCGTCTTTCTTGACAGCTTTATATACAAGATTCTTTTTTTCAATTATTCCATCGAGTCTTTCCTGTATCCTTCTCAGCATGATATTAATATCATCAGGATGAATAATATCTTTTGGAGAAAGTCTTCCTATGATTTCTTCAGGCAAATATCCCAGTAGATAAGCAGAAGTTGAATTAGTATAAACAAATTTCTCATCCTGAATAATGTAAAAGCCGACGACAGATTTTTCTGTGAGCATCCTGAACTTCTCTTCACTCTTATGCAATTCTTCTTCTGCCTTATTACGCTTTGCGATCTCGGCAACGGCATTATCATATATCAGTCTGTAATTCTCTTCGCTTTTTAGTAAAGCTAATTCTGATTTTTTAAGCTCTGTTATATCCCTTATAATCAGCGTTGTGAATTCCCTGCCATCAAGACTTTTGAAAACGGATGAAGATATTTCGACCGGAAAGGGCGTTCCATCTTTTTTAATAAATGTCAGTTCTCCAAAAAAATTACCTGTTTCTCTACGCTTACTGACAGCAACTTTCAGTTGAAGTGTTTGTTCAACTATCCCTTTTCTTCCCAACTTGCATATTTCTTTTTCACTAAATCCCAACATTCGGCAGGCCGCAGGATTTGCCGCATAGATCCGTCCATCCTGCGATCCGATCATCATTGCGTCAAGACTGTTATCAAAAAATGTACTATTTATTTCAAGAATATTTTCGATAGATTTTTTATTTAAAGAACTTTTCTTTTTTTGTTCCTTCATTTCCGATTCAATTTTCAACCTTGTTTTCTTTTTAGCTGAAGGATTCATAGCGGGTTATCTTAAGAATTAACTAATTATTCGCTGAAAGCTTGATCATGGACAGGTTAAAGCAAGTTAGACCTTTTATCCGAAATAATAATTTCAATTTGAAGAAATATTGAATCATATTTTACTTACTTGTTCAAACTACTAATGTGCTATTTTTAACCATATCTCAAATCCGTCCATAGATGGATTGAAATAATTAGAACATGACTGTAGTCCCCAATTAATTTGTAAGTGTAACACCTACAGATGAATCATCATTTTTCCTACATACAAATTTGTTCATATACTGTAACTTACAAAATGTTAGACTGTTTATTTTGATCTTTTGATGAGTAACATTGATTTCATGTGTAAAATCTATGGCATAGGGTTTCAAGAAGTGAGTGAGTAAATTCCAGCATTGCCAGAATTATTACAGATTTATAACCTCCTTATAATGAAAAAAACAGTAAATAAGAAAAAATCAGAACACGTTTTGGGAGTTCAGCAGTCTCATAAAGTAAGTGAAGATAGGTACAAATCTTATATTGAGCTTACCGGTCAGCTCGCATGGGTTACAAATCCGGCCGGAGAAGTAGTTGAAGATATCCCTTCATTCAGAAATTTTACTGGACAGACTTACGATGAAGTTAAAGGTACCGGTTGGACTTTAGCCCTTCACCCGGATGATGTTGCAAAAACAATTGAGGTATGGAATAATGCTGTGTCCACCAGATCGTCTTACGAAACTGAGTACAGGGTAAAAAGGCATGACGGGGTTTATCGAGACTTACTTGCAAAAGGATCGCCTGCTTTTGATAAAAATGGTGAAATCATGGAATGGGTTGGAATTTGTATAGATATAACGGAACGCAAGCAAATTGAGGAGTCAATAAAAAATAATGAAAAAAGATTCAGAGAACTTATTGAATCCTTACCACAACTTTTCTGGACCTGCAGAGTCGATGGACCATGCGACTATCTAAGCAGACAATGGCTGGAATATACTGGTATTCCTGAAGAACAACAACTAGGTTATGGCTGGCTTGACCAGCTTCATCCCAGAGACAGAGATAAAACGGTTGCAGTTTGGATGGAAAAAGTGAAAACCGGAGAAAGTTTCGATATTGAATTCCGTATCAGAAGAAATGATGGTGTTTATCATTGGTTCAAAACCAGAGCCGTACCAATGCACGATGCAGATGGGAAAATTATCAAATGGTTCGGGTCAAATACAGATTTCCATGAAATAAAAAAAGCAGAAGAACAACTTAAAAATTTCAGTAAAGAATTAGAACAAAAAGTTGATGAGAGAACAAAAGAACTTCAGATAAGTAAGAAAAAACTGGATGAAACCAGTTCAATAGCAAGAGTTGGAGGATGGGAACTCGACCTGAAGAAAAACGAAATGTATTGGTCCGATCTGGTTAAACAGATCCATGAAGTTGACCCTGACTACCATCCAACTCTCCAGGATAGGATAAATTTCTATGTGCCTGAGGCTGTGCCATTGATCTCTAAGGCTTTGCAGAATGCTATAAATGATGGAGAACCATTCGATATAGAATTGCAATTATTCACCGCCAGAAAAAACCTGAAATGGATAAGGATTGTCGGAAAGGCATATCGGGAAAACGATGAGATTGTAAAGATTGGCGGAATGTTCCAGGACATTAACGAACGCAAATTGGCAGAAATAGAATCCCTCAGGAAATCTGAACAGCTCCAATTGTTATCAAACGAGCTGGAGAATATCATCGACAGTATTCCAGGGTTAGTTTTTTACAAGGATACAAAAAACCGGTATATTCGGGTTAATAAATATATATGTGATGCACACAAAATGTCGAAAAAACAGTTGGAAGGTCTTGATCTCAACGACTTGTACCCAAGAGAACAGGCACAAGCCTATTACGAAGACGACCTGGAAGTTATTCGGAGTCGACAGTCAAAGATAAACATTGACGAACCCTGGGGTAACCGATGGGTAAGTACATCTAAGATCCCATATTTGAATGAAACGGGTGAGGTCATTGGTGTTATAGGTGTTTCGATGGATGTCACTGAGCGAAAGCTGGATGAAGAAGAATTAAAAAAGCATCGTGACCACCTAGAGGAATTGGTCAATGAACGCACCAGGGAACTCGATAATGCCATTATTGGCCTGAAACGATCAAATCAGGAACTTGAACAATTCGCTTATGTTGCATCACACGATCTGCAGGAACCTCTTCGTATGGTATCGAGCTATACACAGTTACTTGAAAGAAGGTATAAGGACCAGCTTGATCAGGATGCAAAGGATTTTATCTTCTTTGCTGTTGATGGCGCTAACAGGATGCAACATCTTATTAATGATTTGCTCGATTATTCAAGGGTAACAACAAGAGGCAAACCATTTGTAAAACTTGATCTCTCTGTTGTTCTTGGTCATTCAATAGCTAATCTTCAAAAAAAGATCCAGGAAACCGGCGCCATGATAGTAAATGACGATCTTCCTTTTGTATATGGCGATGAAGTGCAGCTTGTCAGAGTTTTTCAGAACCTGCTCGACAATGCAATGAAATTCAGGGGAGACGAGCCGCCCAGGATAAATGTCTCTGCAAAAACTATTGATGACAAAATTCAGATTTCATTAACTGATAACGGAATCGGGATAGATAAAATATACTCAGATAGAGTATTTACAATTTTTCAGAGACTACACACAAAAGTTGAATATCCTGGTACCGGTATCGGACTGGCCATTTGTAAAAGAACAATTGAAAGACATGGCGGGAAAATCTGGTTCGAATCGGAACCTGGGAAAGGAACAACATTCTATTTTACATTAAACTTTAAATAATTTACAATGGAACCAAACGAATCGTCATTACACCCGATCGAGATTCTTCTTGTTGAAGATAATCCCGGTGATTCCAGGCTTGCTAAAGAAGCGCTGAAGGAAAGTAAACTGAAAAACAACCTGTACATAGCAGAAGACGGAGTTGAGGCTATGAACTTTCTGTACAAAACAGGCAAATATTCAAAAATGCCGCGTCCTGATCTTGTGATCCTCGACCTCAATCTTCCCAAAAAAGATGGCCGCGAGGTACTTGCTGAAATTAAAAACGATGATAACCTTAAAAGGATCCCTGTGGTTATATTGACTATATCAAAAGCTGAAGAGGATATTCTAAAAACATATAACCTCCATGCAAATTGTTATGTCACAAAACCTCTCGATCTTGATCAGTTTATGAAAGTTGTCAAATCTATCGAGGACTTCTGGCTGACAATTGTAAAACTGCCAAATGGCAAAAATGAATAAATTATGCCTTCAGAATCATCAGGTTCATATTCGTTTAATATTCTGCTTGTTGAAGATAATCCGGGTGATGCAAGACTTGCCCGCGAAGCGCTGAATGAAAATAATATTAATCATTTTTTTTTTCATGTGGAGGATGGCTTGCAGGCACTTGATTTTCTCCATAATAAAGGTATGTACCAGTCTTCACCGCGACCAGATCTGATATTACTGGATCTTAATCTGCCAAAAATCAATGGTCATCAGGTTCTTAGTGAAATTAAGTCTGATGAATCTTTGAGAAAAATACCGGTTGTAATTCTTTCAATATCCCAGTCAGAAAAAGATATCGAAAGATCCTATGAGCTTAATGCAAATTGCTATGTAACAAAACCTCTGGACATTAATGAATTTATCGAAGTATTTGGCAGGATCCAGAATTTCTGGTTGAAAACTGTAAAACTACCTGTCTGAGTCAAAATAATTACCTCTTTTTCAATTTTTAAGATTAATTTAAATAAATCAGATGAATAAGGAACTAAATCTATTACTGATTGAAGATAATGAAGGAGATGAACGGTTAATCAGGGAACTCCTTGGTGAACAGAAACTAATCAGGTTCAATATCGAAAAGGCAGCAACCCTTAAAGAATCGGAAGGCAAAATCTCAAATTATAAATACGATATAATTCTGCTTGATCTGGGTTTGCCTGACAGCAGTGGGTTGGAAACCTTAATCAAGCTTATAGCCCTCTTCCCCGGACTGGCCACTATCATAATACTTACAGGATTAAACGATACCGAAATAGGTTTAAAAGCTGTTAATAATGGAGCCCAGGATTATATAATAAAAGGGCAGGTAGACTCAGAAAAACTTCTTAAATCCATTATATATTCCTTTGAGCGAAGTCGTTTGAATAATGAATTGAAAACACAGATCGAGGCAAGAAAGCTTGCTGAAAGAGAGACTCTGAAACTTAACTCTGAACTTGAACAACGCATACATGATCGAACTGCACAACTTGAGATTGTAAATACGGAACTAGAAGCATTCTCTCATTCAGTTTCGCATGATCTAAGGGCGCCCCTGAGGCACATTAACGGATTTGCAGAAATACTGAAAGAAGAATTTTATGATCAGCTCCCTGAAAAAGCCAGAAGCTATCTTAATACAATTGAGGATGCAGCAAAAAAGATGAACAGGCTGATCGATGATCTCCTAAACCTCTCAAGAACAAATCGCACTGAGTTGAAAAAATCTACTATAAAGATGAACCAGGTTTTGGATGATGCACTATCTGAAGTCCAACCTCTGATGGAGAATCGCAAAGTGGATATAAATATTTCCACATTGCCGGAAGTTATTGGCGATTTTAATTTATTACGCCTTGTCTGGGTGAATCTCCTTGATAATGCAATAAAATACACACGACCCAGAAAAAAAGCCGTAATAAAAATTGATTATAAAGAAGAAAAAGAAGAATTTATTTTCTGTATTCAAGATAATGGAGTAGGTTTTGATATGAACTACGCCCAAAAACTTTTTGGTGCATTCCAGCGCCTGCACTCAACCGATGAATTTGAGGGAACCGGCATCGGACTCTCCAATGTCAGGAGAATAATATCTCGTCATAGTGGCAGAACCTGGGCCGAAGCAGAAGTGGATAAAGGCGCATCATTCTATTTTTCACTTCCAAAAAAGACTGTCGATTTTTGGCACTAGACTCTTACAGCTTTTATCAGGAGTGAATCAGCCCAATTTATTTTTTTCTTCATGGTCTGAAATACAATTATTGGATTTCATTTTATTAAGATTTAAATTTACGGAAAACCGCAACATTGTATTAAAATTTAAATCAACAACCAGATTTTAACAAATAGGTTTTATTTATTTGTCTGTATTAAACAGTTACCATATCATTAAAACCATTATGTCATCATGAAAAAGATTAATCCGATAATCAGTGTAATAGCTGCACTCATTCTTTTCAGTTCAACAAACTCCTTTTCGCAGGACTGGCCTCAATGGCGAGGAATAAACCGTGACAGTAAGGTAACAGGATTCAAAGCACCTGCAACCTGGCCGGCAGAACTGAAACAGGAATGGAAAGTAACTGTGGGCTCTGGAGATGCTACCCCCATCCTCGTTGGAAATAAGATGTATCTGAACACCAGACAGGGCGACCAGGAAGAAATCCTGTGTCTTGATGCTGCAACAGGAAAAGAACTTTGGAAAACTGGTTATGCTTCTATGGCTGTTACAGGGCCATCGGCTTCGCAACATCCGGGTCCAAGAGGCACGCCTGCACTTTCAAACGGAAAGCTAGTGACATTCGGTGCCTCAGGTATACTATCCTGCCTAGATGCATCAACCGGTAAACTGGTATGGAGAAAAGAAAATCCGACAAGTGCTTTTCCTGCTTTCTTTACAGGAACATCTCCTCTCATTGTTGACGACATGTGTATTGTTCATATAGGGAAAAAAGATGATGGTCAGGTAGTTGCTTATGACTTGAATACAGGCAATGAAAAATGGAAATGGGCTGGTGACGGTCCTTCATACTCGTCCCCATCTGTAATGACTTTCGAAGGGAAGAAACTTCTGATTGTTATCACAGAAAAAAATATTATTTCACTGAGTTTAGCAGAAGGAAAACTACTCTGGCAGATTGCGACACCCGTTCAGCAGAGGTTTTATAATTGTGTAAGTCCGTATATTGACGGACAAACAATTTATCTGACAGGCCAGGGTACCGGAACAAAGGCTATTAAAGTAGAGAAATCAGGGAATGATTACGTAACAAAAGAACTGTGGAGCAATGCTGAAGTTGGTGCGAAATGGAATACACCTATTCTCAAAGATGGATTCCTTTATGGTTTTACGGATCAGAAAAGAATTTATTGCCTGAATGCAGCTACCGGACAAACAGCTTGGATCGATAATGCGGTTACCAGTGATTTTTCAACAATTGTAGACTGTGGTTCAGTCATCATCGGTTTAACAAGCACCGATAACCTGTTAGTTCTCAAGCCCGATAGCAAAGCGTATTCTGAAATAGTAAAATATAAAGTTTCCGACACACCAATTTATGCTTACCCTGTTATCTCCGGAAATAATATTTATATTAAGGATGCTGAGACACTGATGAAATATAGTTTTTAAATAAATGTACTCACCCCCTTGTATTCCCCCTCTCTACTTCGTAAAGAGGGGGAATTTTTTAGCATACTTTGCTTTACACCCTCTCTTTGCAAAGCAGAGAGGGGGAGGGGGGGTGAGTTCATGAGATTCAAGGTATGGATGAGGCTATCTCTCTCCTCTCATAAATTGACCTTTTGAATTGGTCAGCAGGTTTTTGGTAAGATAAGATACCCCCGAGCCTATTGCAGCTATAATCACTGGTTTGATCGTTATCCAGTTGATGACACCCCCATTAGCAATAAGCTGGTAGAATCCAGTCAAAAAAGTACAAAAGATTACCACTATCAACCCTTTTATAAAATCATGACTGTTTAGTCTCAGAAATTTAGATCTCATTGTTTAATTTTTTTTCAGACAGACATCATTTTATACCAAATTTACATCTTAAAATGATAAATATCAAACAAGGAAGATTAAATATTGAACGGTATCCGGCTTGCGGTGCGCGGTATCCGGGAAAAACCGCTAACCGCAACCCTCGAACCGCATACCGGCTTACCAGACCTTCTCCATAAGGAGAATATTCCTAAGATCATTCGGAGTTATATTTTCCCTTATCTCACCTGTATCGACAACCGAAATAAATCCCGATTCTTCGGAGATAACAACAATAAGTGCGTCTGAATGTTCTGACATTCCAATCGCCGCCCGGTGACGCATCCCGAAACGGGGAGGCAGAGTCACCTGATCAGTAGTCGGTAAAGGACATCTTGCAGCAAGGATCAGTCCTCCTTCAATCAATACGGCTCCGTCGTGCAAAGGCGTATTCTTAAAAAATATCGTTTCAAGTAACTCAGCGCTTATCTGAGCTTTAAGAATCTCACCTCCTTCAGAAAAGAGATCAAGACTGCTTTTTCTGCCAATTACTATGAGAGCTCCGGTTTTTTTTGCGGCAAGTCTTTCACAGGCTTTGACTATTTCCTCAGCCTCCCTGGGGCTTCCTGGCTCATTTGAAACCAGGGAGAATAACCTGCTGAATGAAAATCTGCTTCTGGTGATGTACTTGTTTCCGAGAAAAAGTAAAAATCTTCTGACTTCCTGTTGAAACACAATAATGAGAGCTATGACACCAACCCCTATTACCTGACCAAGCAATGCACTTATTAGTTCCATATTAAGGGCTTTCACAACAATCCAGAACAGATATATAAAAAATATTCCGAGGAAGATGCTGATGGCAGCGGTACCTCTGATTAGCCGGTATAACTGGAAAAGTACTATTGCTACAAGAAAAATGTCGATAATATCGAGAACAGTAATATGAAATGGCATAATAATTTGTTCTTGTTACTGGTTAATGGTTACTTGTTACTTGTTTTATATTGCCCGTTGCGCGTTTCTCGTTTCAATGTTTTTGACTTTCTTAATTAAACGTACAGTCTGAACTGCCTCCTTAACATCATGAACACGCAGAATATCAGCGCCATTAAAAATTGCTATTGCATTCAATGCGGTTGTTCCGTTAAGAGCCTCATCAACAGAAATATCAAGTGTCTTCCAGATCATCGATTTTCGAGAGATACCAACAAGAACCGGCAACCCGGCAATCGAAAAATCTCCGAGTCGCCGGAGCAGTTCAAAATTATGATTAATTGTCTTGCCAAATCCGAATCCAGGATCAATAATAATATCATTCAATCCCGCAGATTTCAATTTGAAGATCCTCTCACCGAACCATTTCAGAATATCAGCTACAATATCTTCATAAACAGGATTATTTTGCATGGTGCGGGGATCACCTTTCATGTGCATCAGGATATAAGGCACATTCAACTTCTCAACGATCGAAAACATTCTGCTGTCAGCTTCACCCCCTGATATATCATTTATAATATGTGCTCCGCATTCTAAAACTGCTTCCCTGGCAATATCTGCACGAAAAGTATCGATCGATATTATTGCATCAGGAAGTTCCCTGTTTATCAGTTTAGCAGCCTTTAGAACACGGCTCCACTCTTCTTCCATAGAAATATTTCCTGCTCCCGGTCGAGATGAGTATCCTCCGATATCAAGTATATCTGCCCCATCCTCCAACATCTTCGTTGCTGTTCCAAGAATCTCTTCATCTTTGATATACCGGCTCCCTTTATAGAAAGAGTCGGGCGTAATATTGATTATTCCCATAACTTTGGGAATCTCAAGGTCCAGCAGTCTGCCCCCGGCATTAATATATCGCGGTTTCTCAGGAAACATAGATTTTAAGAATAGCCGAAATTAACAAAAATTGGAATAGAATAAACTAATTCATTTTTGACATGAAATTAAATCATGATCTGTTAGATAATTATTGTAATCATCTCTATATTTTTCTTAACCCTTCCCTGCCCTTCCCTTTTCTTAATGAACTCACTTCCATCCCCCTCTCTAATTCTTAGAGAGGGGGTGCAATACGCTGAATAGTAATTTATTTCCCCCTCTTTACGAAGTAGAGAGGGGGATTAAGGGGGTGAGTACACATGATGTCTGAAGAGAGAGAGGAAAGTATAAAATCTTTCCTCACAATTAAACTAACTTAACATTTCCATCTTTGCCTATTGGTTATTACATTTGTACTGAATGAAATCAAATAGATGAGGAAGCTTTTTGTTATAGAAGGGGTTGATGGAGCCGGCAAATCAACTCAGATTAAACTGTTAAGAGACTTTTTTTCAAAAAAAGGATACAATTGTGAATATCTGCACTTTCCAAGAACCGAAACCCCCTATTTTGGTGAGCTTATTGCAAGGTTTTTAAGAGGAGAATTTGGCTCACTTAATGAAGTAGATCCATACCTGGTGGCAATGCTTTATGCAGGTGACAGGGAAGATGCTGCTGACTTAATAACCAATTGGTTATCAGATGAAAAGATTGTCCTTCTTGACAGATATACATATTCCAATATAGCTTATCAGTGTGCAAAATTAAAGGATGNNGATTATCTTAATGGAAACAGGGATATCCATGAAGAGAGTATGGTATTTCAAAAAAAAGTCAGGGATATTTATCTGAGAGTTTCGGAAACAGATGACCATCTTGCAGTTATTGACTGCAGCAACTATGTTGGTGCGATGCTTCCTGCTGCTGAAATATTTGATCTTATCATAAGAGTCTTAAATGAGAGAAAACTTATCTGAGATGAAGATATTAAGGATTGCAGCCAGAATAATTATTGGCCTCGTTTTTGTCTTTTCCGGAGTTGTAAAAGCAATTGATCCTCTGGGCTCAGCCTACAAATTTCATGATTACTTTCAGGCATTTCACCTTGGGTTTCTTAATACCCTGAGTCTTACCCTTGCAATATGTCTGTGTTCAGCTGAATTCATTTCGGGCTTCTCTGTTCTTACAGGATTGAGGCAGAAAACAGGAATTTTTGGCGTTCTGATCCTTCTGGCAATCTTCACTCCTGTCACTTTCATTCTCGCACTTACAAACCCTGTTTCGGACTGCGGTTGTTTCGGTGATGCAATCCATCTTACCAATTGGCAGACCTTTGGAAAAAACATAATATTAGTTTTTTTATTTATAGTCTTGTACACAGAAAGAAATCAAACCAGTAGGTTCTTCAGTAATATTACGGAATGGATCATCATTTCCATAGTTATAGTCCTTTTCATCATTTTTTCACTCATAAACCTCAGGTATCTCCCTGTTATCGATTTTCTGCCTTATAAGACAGGAGTAAAAATTGCTGATAAGATGATTGTCCCTGAAGGAGTTCCGGTAGATGAGTATAGGACTACTTTTATATATGAAAAAGACGGGGTCAAAAAGGATTTCAATCTAAATAACTATCCGGCAAATGATTCAACCTGGAAGTTTGTTGATCAGAAATCGGTTCTTGTAAAAAGTGGATATAAACCTCCGATACACGATTTCATAATAACCTCCCTGAGCGGAGAGGATCTCACTCAGCAAATATTAACTTTCCGGGGTTATTCTGTTTTAATGATTTCCAAAAAACTTGCAGAAGCCGGAAAGAACCACTTATCCGACGGATTTAAGCTTGGCAATTATTTTAAGACGAATGGTATCCATTTTTATATTCTTACCTCTTCAGGAACGGAGGAAATAAAAAGTTATGAGAATGGGTTAGCATTCTGTTCCGCAGATGAGACAACTTTAAAAACCATGGTACGGTCAAATCCGGGATACATTTTAGTTAAAGACGGAACAATTCTTGGTAAATGGTCGTGGGCAAATGTCCCGGATCAGAACTGGTTCGGGAAACTTTTAATTGTAAATAAATAATTAAAGTTCCAACTTTAGGCACTCCAAACTTTAGGTCATATTAAGAACTCGATTATTTGTACATTTAAATATTATTACAATTTAAAATTTTGATTTATATGAGAAAGAAGATTGTTGCCGGTAACTGGAAAATGAATATGGATCTTGCTGAAGGACTAAAATTCGCGGGTTCAATTGAGAAGTATTTTAAGGAGAGCCCTTCGGAAAAGGTGCTGGTTATTCTATGCCCGCCGTTTATACATCTGGCTGGTATGGCTGATATTCTTAAACATGGAAAGGTGGCTCTTGGGGCTCAGAACTGCGCTGCCGAAGCATCCGGAGCCTATACCGGTGAAGTTTCTGCATGGATGATAAAAAGTACAGGTGCTCAATATGTCATTATTGGACATTCTGAGAGGAGAAGCTATTATCATGAGGATGATAAACTACTGAATAAGAAAACATTACTGGCCATTAACAGCGGATTAAAAGTTATTTTCTGCTGTGGTGAAGTATTAAAGGAAAGGGAAGCAGCTCAACATTTTCTTATTGTCAGAAGACAATTAGAGGAAGGATTATTCAGCCTGACCGCGGAACAGATGGATATGATTGTCATTGCCTATGAACCCGTATGGGCTATCGGCACAGGTTTAACCGCTTCACCCGACCAGGCTCAGGAGATGCATAAATATATCCGTGAACTGGTTAAAGAAAAATATGGCAACGATTGTGCTAAAAAATTGCCAATTCTGTATGGTGGCAGCTGCAAGCCATCTAATGCCGCTGAAATTTTCTCTAAACCTGATGTTGATGGTGGGTTAATTGGAGGAGCTGCCCTTAAGAAAGAAGATTTCACTGCAATAGTGGAAGCAATTTAGGATTGCCCCCTCCCGCTACGCGGGATCCACCTAAAGGGGGCCTAACTCTGTAGTGTCTAGATAATTTTTTAAAATACAGAAAATTAGGGGGCCAAAAGACTGTAGGGTAAAAAGTAAAAAGATTAGTCTCATGTTAAAAAAGCTGATAATTCTTAGTCTCTCTTTACAGGTATTGATTTCTGGTACAATATTTGGTCAGACAAAATCTGCGTTTTCAGGAGATCATTCAAAGTTCAGAACGGAACTGACTGTTTTTATGGGACCAAATCTTAATGCCGATCAGCTTGCCAATGTTAACACATTTCTTTCCAGGTGGGACAGCGCTGCATTCAGCACTGAAATTATGGATAAGATAATAAATATTTCGAGTCAGCTCTCATCAAGGCAAATGAGAATTGTCCCTCAATTCTATGATTTTCTTGTAACCCTGAATTATTTCATCAAGTATAAACGAGACATTCCATTTTTCACAAACTGGCTTAAAGGATTAAGTGAAATAGCATTCAATCAGACATATACAAATGACAATATCGACAAATATTTTAAGAATAGCAGTTTGATGGTCAAGGATAATGTATTGTCCGAATCGGGAAGCATTAAATGGAAAGTAAAAAATAATACTCTTAAGTTTCTTTATGATACTGCTGTTTATGTCACAATTTCAAATGCTACATTAACCTGCTATACGCAAAAAGACAGTACTGAA
>PMNJ01000151.1:0-6720 GCA_003162595.1 Bacteroidales bacterium
GTGTAGATGGTTATATCTGCCGGACGTGTAAAGGTTGGTGCTATGTTGTCATGAATGATGACAGTATAATCTCCACTTGTTACCGAACATCCGGTAGCAGTAATTGTCTCTGTAATTGCAACTTTACCCGTAGTATTGCAACCATCTGGCCAGTCTACAATTATTTCATTTGTGCTTCCCCCTGAATATGAAGAAGATCCTGTAACAGTCCAGACATAAGTATGTCCGGCGACTGGGGGCGTTGAATAATGAATTCCAGTGGTGCCTGGGCAAACCTCATTGGTTCCTGTAATTACTGGAGCTGGCTGAGGATTGATTGACAAATCACTTCCGTTTTCTTTGCCCGTTATTGCAGGACTACTACTCACAACCCGTATCCTATATAGTGTTCCCGTTAAAGTACCTGGCGGAATTGTTCCTGGTATAGTTCCCGCAGTAGTTGATGGTAACGTGCCTATTGTTACTGGTGAAGCAAAACTTCCGCTTGCGTCTGATAACTGTGCAGTAAAAACGTTTCCCAAAGTAAAGGTCCCGGTAATGGAGAAAGGAACTGAAACATTTGACCCGGAACAAAATGGCGAGCCGGCTATTGCACCTGTTGATATAGTTTTCCTCGCTGCCAATACAAAGTACTTGTTTGTGCCAATGGCATCAGAACCTGTGACACCATAAGTGACTGCAGTTCCAGCCAAAGATGTATATGTTCCGGCAACAGTCGTGCAACCACCGATTGCATCCAATGGAGATATAGCAGTTTGCCGTGTTAAAGAAACTGAACTATTTGTGAAACTGCCTGTAGGTAGCAACGCCCAATATTCTGTTGTACTTTTTGAAGCCAAAGTTGCATCAATACCTCCACCCGGATCTGCTGTAAAAGCTTCAGCTTGTGCAGTAACAGCACCTGCTCCTGTGGTTGGGTTAACCAATGAAAAAGGCAGATAAGTGACGCCTTTTCCTAATGGAAAGTTGTAAGCAGAACCTGAACCAAGACTGGACGGTAAGGTCCATTTAACCGGACCATTAATAAACGAAGCGACAGAGCCACCCGAAATAGCTGAGTTACTTGTGTTTGTTACTGACAGAAGATTCGCTACGGAAGTTGTCAGTATCCCATCCGTAAGAGTTAATGTACCAGTAACGGTAACAGGGTTTGAAAGAGTAACTCCGGTGCTAGTATTGTTAATGGACAGGTTATGGGCGCCAGTTAGTCCGTTTCCCGTAAGCTGGGCAACAGCCCCATTGTAGATATAATCTGCTCCTGTGCTAAATGTTTTTGTCCCTGTAACCTGAATACTACCTGTCCCTGCATTTGTCGAAAGCCCCTGAGCATTAGCAGTAATAATTCCGGCACCAGAGTTTAGATTAAAAGTACCGGTACTTCCGTCAATTACACTTATGCCTACATCCAATATGGATCCGGATAGAACTGCGAAGTTAATTTTATTTGAGATTGTACCACCTGTTTTTGAGTACACATGGGTGGTGTTATTATTAAAATTGACAACCCCTAAACCTGTACTGACATTATCAATGATAATAGAACTACCACCTGCAAGAGTAAAATTACCTCCGACATTTAATGTACCAACTGTTGCACTATTATCTTCATGCAGGCTAAGTGTACCGCCTAAAATGCTCATATTTCCTGTGACTGACAAAGTAGAATTGGCCGCTCCTGTAACAATGGTAAAATAGCCACTGTTTAATGTGACATTTCCTCCCACATTCATTGTGCAGGGACCAGTGCTATTATTCATTTTGAAAGCAGCATTATTGTCAATGACGACATTCCCATTCACGGTCAGAGTATAACCAGTTCCCGTATTCGACATTCTAAGAGCATGATTATTAGGATCGAACCCACCAGTTCCTAAAACTGCAAAATTGCCAACGACAGTGAGATTGGATTCCATATAAAGATTGGAATTCTGTCCTACACAATTCCATGTAAAATTTCCAAATGTTTGCCCTAATCCACTAAGAGTGGTACTGTTTAATATTCCAGTGATATTACAATTAGATGCAGGATCCCACGTGGCTGTCGGGACAGTTCCCCCATCCTGAGTATGATTATAGATTGAATTTGCTTCAAAAGATATTACTGCACCAGAATTTATGGTAAAGATTCCTGAATTATTTACCGAACCTGATACATCCAGGTCAATTCCGCTACCATTATTTAATGTTAATGTCTGACCAGAATTTATTGTAAGGATCCCGCCATTTGCAACAACAAGTTGATCAAGAATTTTTGAACTTGTAAGAGTTGCCGTATTTCCGTTACGGATTGTAATTACTAGATCCGTTGAAACTGGTGCAGCTAAAGCTGCTACCCAAGCACTTCCATTGTACGTTTGCCAGTTCGTCGATGAAGAAAATGTCACATCACCATTAGTTCTGAAATCTCCTGCAGTTTGCCCTAAGGATGAAAAAGCAATCAGCAACCAGCAACCAGCAACCAGCAACAGTTTTCTAATAACATGTCCCTTCAGTCTCGAGTAGACTGAATTAACATAAGAAACAATATATACACTGTCAGAAATCAAACTGTCAGGTTAGGTATAATAAAAAAATTACTGTCCGACTCTAAATTCTTTTTTTTTAAAGCCGATCAATATTAAATACTATATTTTGTATCCGTTCTATCAGATAAAGCGGATTCAATTATTACCTAATTTCTAGACTAATAATTATTAATCATGGTTGCACTGCTCTAACCATTTAATAATAAGTTAAAGATAAAAATTATTTGAAAAGTTAGCGGTTTTTTTTGACTAACCGGAAAAATTCTTTGACAGCAGCATTATAAGATACCTGAAGTCCTAAAATTAATGGACCTCAAGACCCCATAATTGCATGACTGCAAGCTTAAAAGTTAAAGTTCAAAAGGACTGATTCCTAAATAATCAGCATTGCATCGCCATAAGTACCAAAGCGGTACTTCTCCTTAACTGCCGTTTTATAGGCATCAAAAAGAAGGTCATAGCCGGCAAAGGCCGATACCATCATTAAAAGCGTGGAATATGGCAGATGAAAATTACTGATCATCATATCNNAAAATAAATTTATTTGTCCAGCCATCAAACGGTTTCAGGTAACCATCGGTCGAGACTGAACTCTCGAGTGTTCTTACAACAGTAGTGCCGACAGCACAAATCTTATACTTATTATCTTTTGCTTTATTAACAATTTCTACAGAATCATCGGTGATTATAATCCTCTCTGAATCAACTTTGTGTTTGGTAAGGTCTTCCACATCAACACTCCTGAAATTTCCTAAACCAACATGAAGGGTTATCTCGGCAAATTCGACGCCAATTATTTCAAGTTTCTTCAGCAACTCTCTGCTGAAATGCAAGCCGGCTGTCGGGGCTGCAACAGCACCTTCATATTTCGCAAAAATTGTCTGGTACCTCTCACTGTCCTCAGGTTCAACCTTCCTATTGATGAACTTTGGCAGAGGGGTCTCTCCCAGACTGTATAATGTTTTCTTAAATTCATCATAGGTTCCGTCAAATAAAAACCTCAGTGTTCTTCCCCTCGAGGTTGTATTATCTATAACTTCTGCAACTAACAGGTCATCTTCCCCGAAATATAATTTATTCCCGATTCTGATTTTTCTTGCCGGGTCAACCAATACATCCCATAAACGCTGTTCCCTGTTTAACTCTCTTAACAGAAAAACTTCAATTTCAGCACCGGTTTTTTCTTTATTACCATATAATCTTGCAGGGAAAACTTTTGTATTATTAAAAACCAGAACATCATTCGCATTGAAATATTCTGTAATATCCTTAAATATTTTGTGTTGAAGCTCTCCGCTTTTTTTGTTAACAACCAATAATCTTGATTCATCCCTGTTTTCAGAAGGATAAAGCGCAATGAGCTCCTGTGGCAAATTGTACCTGAATTGCGATAGTTTCATAATAAATAAATAATCATTGTAAATTAAAGAAGTCCTTTATACGTAAAAAATTCAATTTTGTTACATCAGAATGTATATTTTTTTAAATATTTATAACTGCCCGATGCTAAAGATTTTTACACATTACTGATCGTCTCAGAACAGCATGGGGAGTTCATTTGTTCGATATATTCCTTAAATTTATCCAAACTATAAGCATTTTGCACATGATATGCTCCTATTGCAGTCCTCTCAAGAGAAGATAAATAGCCTCCGCTTTTTAATGCAGTTCCAAAATCCCTGGCGAATGATCTTACATAGGTCCCTTTACTGCATAACAATCTGATTTTTATTTCAGGAATTTCAAAAGAGAGTAATTCTATTTCCCTGAAAAAAACCGTAACCGGATCAAGTTTTATTTCAATCCCTTTCCGGGCAAATTCGTACGCTCTCTTTCCTGATATCAATTTAGCGGAATACATTGGAGGCAGTTGATTCTGTTCACCTAAGAATCCAGCCAGTACATCTTTCACCATTTCTTCAGTTATATGATCTGTGGGATAACTGTTATCGGTCTCTGTTTCGAGATCGAACGAGGGTGTTGTTTCTCCAAGGTGAATTGTAGCAATATATTCTTTATCCAGATCCCGGAACTCATCAATCTTCTTGGTTGCCTTACCTGTACAAACGATCATTAATCCGCTTGCCAGTGGATCGAGTGTCCCTGCATGACCAACTTTTATTTTTTTTATGCCAAAAGTGCTCCGGATAATAATTCTTACTTTATTTATAAGATCAAATGATGTCCAGTAAACCGGTTTATCAAATAATAGAATCTGGCCATCCTCAAAAATGCTTTTTTGCTTGTCATTCATATGAATTCAGCGAACTTCTTACCGGTAAAAACTCTGTAAGTCCCCGGATAAGTCAGGGAACCAATGCTTCAAACCAATATATTTTGTTTAATTATTAAACTATTCTTTATCAGACTCTTTGGGCTTTTTCATAATAGCCCATATTTCGAATATAAAGCCTGCTAAAACTACAATCGGAGCGAGTGTAATTCTCCTGAAACTAAAAATGTTGTCGCTGAATTTATCTGGACTTGGGGATTTGCCACCAAGCATCAATAAAAATCCAATCACTATAATACAGAATCCAATAGCCAGCAACTTGTAGTTTTCGCGGCCAAGAGCAAAATTCAATTTCTCTTTATTGTCGTTCTTTGTGCTCATAATATATCAATAATAAAGTTTGTCTTCAGAAATACTAAGATACCTGTTAACGGAAAAAAATGTAGAAATAATATTTATTAATACCCCGGTTATTATAATTGAGGCCCCCAGAAGAATAAGAAGATAGGTGCTTTCGAAGCTAAACATCAGAAAAAACTCTTTTTCAAAAAGATAAAGTAGTCCCATTAATAAACTCATGGCAATCAATGCTGCCAGAAGTCCGTGGATTGCGCTCTGAATAAGAAAGGGCCTTCGTATGAATGCCCGGGTAGCACCCACAAGCTGCATCGTTCGTATAAGGAACCTCCTGGAATAGATCGATAATCTGATTGTATTGCTGATTATTGTAAGTGCTATGAGAAACAGGAATGTGCTTATTACCAGTAGAAACAAACTGATCTTCTTAACATTTTCATTGATGAGAAAAAGTAATGATTCCTGAACATAAACCTCTTTCACAAAAGGATATTCGCGTACATATTTTTCAATTTTTGCCACACTATCGGGACTAGTGAAGCTCGCATGAAGATATACATCGATGGTAGGCGGTAAGGGATTGTCACCAAGAAAACTGACAAAGTCTTCCCCAAGCTCTTTTTTCATTTTTGCAGCAGCCGCATCCTTTGAAACATATTCAGTCGATTTCACATACAGTTTGGCATCAAGGTCCTTCTGTAGCATTCTTATATCGGGTTCTTTTGCTTCATCATCCAGCATTATCCAGAAGGAAATACTTTCACGCAGATAATCCGATAGTTCTTTTGCATTTATAAGAACAAGTCCAAGAACCCCGAGAAGAAAAAGCACCAACGAGATGCTTACAACAAGCGTCAGGTATGAACTTCTCAGTTTTGTTTTGGAATATCCCTGTTCTTTATTCTTCAACCTTTTTAATTTTATCTTTTGACTTTTGACTTTTATCTTTTATCTTTTATCTTATTCCACTATAGTCACCCAGCCAAATGGATCCGGCTCGTCACCATTCTGAATGGATGTAAGTTTTTTATAGAGTTTCATTGTTTCTGAACCTGGTTGTCCATCTTTGCAATATTCATAAATCTTGTTTTCTTCAGGATCGAATATCTTAGCAATCGGACTGATTACTGCCGCCGTACCACAGGCTCCTGCTTCAACAAAGGAAGAAAGCTCGCTAACCGGAACCTGCCGCCGTTCAGTTTTCATCCCCAGGCTTTTAGCAATTTCGAGCAGACTCATATTAGTAATTGAATTCAATATTGATTCTGATTTTGGGGTCACATATGTGTTATCTTTAATTCCAAAGAAATTTGCGGGTCCGCATTCATCGACATATTTCTTTTCTTTTGCATCAAGGAAGATGGTATTGGAATAACCTCCATCATGTGCGGCTATTATGGCCCTCATACTTGCGGCATAATTTCCTCCTACTTTGTAGATACCTGTACCCATTGGGGCCGCCCTATCCACATCTCTGCATATCAGCATGTTGACAGGCTTTACTCCATCCTTGAAATAGGGGCCTACCGGTGTTACAAACACCAGGAACGTATATTCTGATGCCGGTTTAACGCCAACCTCGGCACCACTTCCATATAACAGGGG
>PMNJ01000151.1:6743-16100 GCA_003162595.1 Bacteroidales bacterium
GCCTCCTGTCCATAATGCAATCCTGTTGCAGCTATATGAATATCAATGTATTCTGAAGAAGAAACTTCCAGTTTACCCCATTTCCCATTTTTATAAATACAACGGATATTAAAATCTGTCTTTATATAACCGAACGGCAGACATCCCCAATCGAACTTTTCCATAAATAGCGCCTATTAAAATACGTCTGTAAAAGTACATTTTAAAAACTTATTTTATGCACTTTTCGCCAGGAATTTGGATTATTCGCTGTTCAGTTGAAGTCCCGCAATCTGATCCTCCATCGTAACACTTCTGAGAAGCTTTGCTGTTTTTGTAATGAATTGATGATCGGATAACTGTTTCCGCTGGAACTCAATCCATGTTTTATTATCAGGATGTTTACCATACTCCGTTCTCTCTCTTAATAATTTATCTGTAAGCTTCATATAATCAACACGACCGAGATAATCATATGTAGCATCATGAAGAATATTATCTGATAAAGATTCCTGATGATCAGCAAAACAGTTTCTAATAATCTTTTTGGTAGATTCGACATTTTCCTGATTAAACCCATAACCGGGCAGGATCTCTTCAACCAGACGCAAGGATGCTTCCATTGGCTTTTCGTAGTCTGATATGTATCCTGTAAGAAGAAAGACCGACGCCAGTTTAAGGTTAATAAACTCCTCATCCGGAAGATTCTCAGCCCTGGAAATCAATTCCACCTGATTGCTGATATTTTTTAACATGGATGAATTGTGAAAATAAAGGTTCGGTGGAGCTTCATCATCAAACATTTTAATTATCATTTCCTCAATATCCTGCAGTTTGATCATCTGCATCTTAACCACAAATTTCCTGTTTGGACCACCATTATCATCACTTAATTCAGGAACGATTCCATTAACAAAATACATCTCAAGTTCCCCTTTATACTTAACAGGCATTTTCCCACGGTACTCACATGTGAAAAATTCTTTCACAAATTCATATGTTGTACCTGAAATGTTTATTTTCCCGGCTTCTCCCGAGGATTCCATCCTGCTTGCAGTATTGACAGTATCACCCCAGATGTCGTATGAAAGCTTTTTCTGACCGACGACTCCCGCAACTACAGTCCCTGTATGAATCCCAATTCTTATATCCCAGTATTTCATCCCTTCAAGTTCTGAAGTTTCCTTGAGCCTTTTCATATATCCTTTCATTTCAAGAGCAGCAAGAATGACCTCAACAGGATTGGTCCTGTTCTTCTCCGGAATTCCTCCAGCGCACATATAGGCATCCCCTATAGTCTTAATTTTTTCTATGCCGAACTTTTCAACGACTGAATCAAAATAAAAAAAGAATTTATCAAGTTCATCTATCAAAACTTCAGGATTCATCTCTTCAGCTATTTTAGTGAAACCCTGAATATCAGAGAATAGTACTGTTACAAAATTATATTTGATCTTGGTTGCTTTTCCCTTTTCCATTATCTCACTTGCCGTATTTTTTGGCAAAACATTCGCCAGCAATGCTTCTGTTTTTTCCTTTTCAATAATCAGATCCTCGGTCCTCTTATTGATTATCTGTTCGAGGGTATAAAGTTTACGGGCAAATCGCAAATTAAGCAGATCGAATAATGTCCAGATTATCAATGAAAATAATATTAAATAAAAGATAAGAGCGAGTCGTGAAAAATACCACAAAGGCAAAACTCTCAAAGAGAGTAAAGAGATCTCACCACCGCTGTTTCCCGAACTTATATACCTTATTTTAAAGTGGTATCTTCCGGCAGGAAGGTTTGTATACTCTTTAAAACTGATCTGTTTCCAGCTACTCCATTCCTTGTCAAATCCTTCAAGAAAAAACTGATAATTGATACTATCTGAGGGTTGTAACTCGAATATGATATTATTATTCCTGTAGCTTAAAGTAATATTTTGTCCGAATTCCTTATGTTGAAATTTAGAGCTGTCTGAAATAGAAATTACAGAAT
The DNA here is from genome assembly GCA_003162595.1 of Bacteroidales bacterium. Taxonomy (GTDB): domain Bacteria; phylum Bacteroidota; class Bacteroidia; order Bacteroidales; family VadinHA17; genus LD21. Next base: position 8,707 of record PMNJ01000151.1, read on the forward strand.
CCCCGTTAATCAGAATACGCTTAATTGAAGGCGTTACATCTGAATCATAAGAAATTTGAGTTGCAGAAGCATTTGGAAGGATTAAAAATAAAATTATCCCGAAAAGAAAATTCAACCTTACGAAATAAGACATAAACAATTATCTTGCTTTTTATTATTCCAAATGTAGCACTTATAAAAATCAGGTCAAAAGGAAAGCTCAATTTTGAGTACTTTTGAATTTTAAACGAAACAGTCAATATGACATTAGTATTTGCTTCAAATAATGAACACAAAATAAAGGAAATAAAAAGTCTTCTGGGAAATAGTTTTACGCTTTTAAGTCTTCATGATATTAATATCAGAGAAGATATTCCGGAAGAAGAACCTCAGATTGAAGGAAATGCGCTCGCGAAAGCCAGGTATGTATCTAATGTTTCGGGATTGAACGTTTTTGCAGACGACACGGGTCTGGAGATTGCTGCATTAAATGGATTGCCCGGAGTTCATTCAGCCAGGTTTGCAGGGGAGAATAAGGATCCATCGGCAAATATTGAGAAAGTTTTGTCGTTGCTTGGAGATACAGAAAACAGGAGAGCCAGGTTCAGAACAGTTATTGCCCTTATCCTGGATAAAAAAGAGTATCTCTTTGAGGGAATAGTTAACGGGGCTATTATCAAAGAAAAGAGGGGAATGGAAGGGTTCGGTTATGACCCTGTTTTTCTGCCTGATGGAAAAACGTGCACTTTTGCAGAGATGGAACTTNNATTTCGCACAGGGCTTTGGCATTTGAAAAACTACAAAAGTTTCTGGTTCATTACTAATGAGAAGGGTTCTGCCTATATCGCTACTGCTTTTTGCGTCATTGATTCTTCAGGGGCAAACACCTGTTGGTTCATGGTCGGATCACCTTGTTTATAACACTGCGAATAGTGTTACTGTCGCTGCGGATAAAGTATTTGCTTCAACAGGCTCATCAATAATTATTTACGACAAAGTGTTTGCTGAGCTTAAGAAGATGTCGCGTATAGATGGACTTTCTGAAACCGGCATAAGTACGATATCATGGTCAGAAGAGAACAAAACACTTGTTATAGCTTATACGAGTACAAATATTGACCTGCTGAAGAATAACATAATTTATAACATCCCGGATATCAGCAGAAAGTATATTCCCGGGGAGAAAAAGATAAACAAAATAAGGACAAATGGCAAGTATGCTTACCTGGCATGCAGCTTTGGAATTGTTGTCATTGATCTCGATAAGAGGGAGATTCACGATACTTGGAAGCCAGGAAATGGCTCTGAAGATGAAAAGGTATGGGATATTGCATTCGGAAAAGGTAAAATTTATGCTGCAACAGATATGGGAGTATTCTCTGCCGACCTTTCTAATCAGGGATTAGCTTACTTTGGAAACTGGGATCTGGTCACCCTTCTTCCCAATCCCATTGCAAGATATACCTTATTGACATTTTCCGGGGATAAACTATACGCAAACCTGTCAGATACTCTTTTGGCAGGCGATCAGGTATACGTTGTCGGTGATATCGGTTCACTGTTCTCATTCACAAGCGGTATTTTTAACAAATCATTCGATAATGCACCGGCAGGCTTTACATTCTCTTCCGGTGCTACCGTGAAATATTATGATTTAAATGGCTCTCTTATTAAGACAATTTCTTCATTTGGATGGGCAGTACCAGACATTTCCCAGGCAGTAGTTGATAACGCGGATATCTGGATTGCAGACATTAATTCAGGACTTGTCAAAGGTCAAAACATGTCGGAGTTTACGGCATTAACTCTTCCCGGACCAGTCTCCAATAGTGCTTTTAGTATAACATCCTCCAACGGAAAAACTATAATTTGCGGGGGAGCCACCGATAATTCATGGAATAACCTGGGAAGGCCACTTCAGATTTCAGTTTATGAAAATAATAACTGGACATCCCTCACATCCGGTACCATTATTGATCCTTTAAGAGCCCTTATCGATCCCGGTAATGTAAATCATGTATTTGTATCAACCTGGGGCGGAGGATTACTTGAATACGAAAATAATAACCTGATTAAACAGTATACAGAATCAAATTCACCATTACAGACAATTATCCCCGGACGACCCTATGTAAGAATATGCGGTCTGGCTATGGATAAATCCAAAAATCTCTGGCTTACTCAGACAGGGGTACCAGGAAATATCAAAGTACTTAAATCCGATGGAAGCTGGATTGTAAATCCGCTGACTATTAATGCCCCGACTATCGGAGATATCATTACTACCGCTTTAGGACAAAAATGGATTATATTGCCCCAGGGATATGGACTATTTATTTATGATGATAATAAGACCCCTGAAAATTTTGACGATGACAGATCAAAGAAGATGCTTGTACAGGATTCAGAGAATCAGATAATCTCTTTTGTGTATTCAATTGCAGAGGATCTTGATGGCAACATATGGGTCGGAACTGATCAGGGACCTGTTATCTATTTCAATCCTGAAAAAGTGTTCGATAGTGATCTGAAGGCCAGCCGGATTAAAATTCCCAGGAACGACGGGACAAACCTTGCCGATTATATGCTTAAAACTGAAACAATTACATCGATAGCTATCGACGGCGCCAACAGGAAATGGCTGGGAACAGCAAGTTCAGGGGCCTACCTTCTTTCTCCTGACGGTACAACCCAGATAAAAAACTTTAATGAACAGAATAGCCCTCTTCTTTCAAATTCAATTGTGACCCTCGCTGTTGATAATAAAACAGGAGATGTCTGGTTTGGAACTTCAAAAGGGGTCCAGTCTTTCAGAGGTGACGCCACTGCCGGGGAAGAAAAATTTAAAAAAATCTATACTTTTCCAAATCCCGTAAGAGAGGATTTTAAGGGAAATGTTACAATTACAGGACTCGTCAGGGATACAGAGATCAGGATTACAGATATCAGTGGTAATCTTGTTTACGAAACGGTATCTGACGGGGGCGAGGCAACGTGGGATCTGAAAACTTATACCGGACGGCGTGTAGCAACCGGAGTCTATCTGGTTTTTTGTGCAAGCAAAGATGGTTCACAATCGTGTGTAACAAAGATGCTGGTAATAAAATAATAATAGAGACGCCAAGGTTGGGCTTCTCTACATCGATTAATTTCTACTCAGTTATCATGCTTTGTATTCTCTCGATCTGGAGTTTTTTATTTACCTCCCTGAGACTTCTGGCAGTCTTGGTAAAATACTGATGACCTGAAATGAATTTCACCTGTATCTTATTCCAGTCATTAAGGGAACCCATTTTATTCTGAGCCTTTAGCTCTTCATAAAGAGTGTTTGAAACCGGAATAAAATCGCTCCTTCCCAGGTAATCGAGATCAGAATCACAAATTATATTTTCCAGAAGGTTTGTTGGTTTTGGAGGCAATTTGGTTGACATTATTATTGAACATATTTGTTCGATCTGGTCAGGAGTATAATTGAATTCGGGAAGCATTTCTTTCGCGATTTGTGTACTGTAGAACTCATGGTTATCATAGGCAACTATATGCCCGGCATCGTGAAATAAAGCGGCTGTCTTTAACAACAATATCTCCTCATCAGAACAACCCTCCGCCCAGCCGATAAGCTCCACTTCCGTTACAACATCAACTGTATGCTTTACATTGTGATAAAACAGATAACCAGGCAAATCCATTTCGAGCTTATCTAAAATAATCTCCTGGATATCAGTAAACTGGATAAGTCCGAATTTAACCCTGAATGATTCATTAGAAACGACTCCTTCCCCGTTAACAGAGAATTCAGGTTTTAATCCTTTCACTTTATACATCTGGAGAGCGTCTGTATATTTTACCGGGAGCTTACCAAAATACTCACAATTAAAAAATTCCTTTACAAGTTCATAAGTCATAACTGAAATCAGAATCATTCCGCTGTCAGAAACAGCTCCTATACGGCTTGCGATGTTTACGGTATCTCCTTTAATGTCATAATTTATTTTCTTCCTCCCGGAAATTGCTGCAGTCACCGGGCCTGAATGAATACCAATTTTAAGATCCCATATCCGGCTATTCATTCTTCTCTTTTCTATTTCATATTTTTCAAGAAAATTCCTCATCTCTATTGCAGCCATAACCACATCGACCGGGTTTGTTATATTTTTAACCGGTATTCCTCCTGCACACATATAGGTATCACCTATGGTTTTGATTTTTTCAATTTTAAATCTGGTGACTATGGCTTCAAATTCCACATTTATCTCATCAAGTTCATCCATGACAGATGATGAATCCATTCCTTCAACAAGCCGGGAAAATCCATGGATATCTGCGAACAGAACCGTCGCCATATTGAATTTAAGTGATCTCTCTCTCTTTTCGCCTTCACCAAATTCCTTAGGGCCTTCCGGAGATATCCTTTCATAAAGAACTTTAATCTTATTATTGTCCCTGATCAGCTCTTCATTCATCTTTTCCAGTTTCTTGATATGCTCTTCAAGCTCCTGGTTCTGTTTGGCAAGCCGGGCAATTCTCTTTACAAGCTCTTCATTATTAGCTACTGGCATAATAGAGTTGATTGATCAGTAAATATAATAATTTTGTAATGAATAAGTGACTAAAGAAACAGAAGTTTGGAGGGCCTAAAGTTTGGAGTACTTAAAGTTGAAAGAGTTTAATGTGTTGAATGGGTTGAAGTAAAGTATATTTATAGAAACTCGTAGTACTTTAGGCACTCTAGGCACTTATCATTAATTTACTGAATAACTCATTTTAAACATGCTGGAGAAAACCAGGGGGATAATACTTCATCAGATTAAATACACCGACTCAGGTATTGTTACCCAGATATATACTCGAAAATTCGGAAGACAATCCTTCCTGATAAAAGGAATGAGAAACAGGAAAACAGGAAAACACAATATCCTGTTTCAACCAATGTTCATCCTTGAACTGGAGTTGTACTATAAGGCGAGACGGGAAATGCAGATCATTAAAGAGTTTTCTGTTTCTTTTACTCCGTATGATATCTATTCAAATATTAAGAAAAGCTGTGTTGCAATTTTCCTTGGAGAAGTATTAACATCTGTTCTTAGAGAAGAAAGTCCTCATGATGAGCTTTTTGACTATATTGAAGAATCAATCATATACTTCGAAAAATGCAAAGTGGGATTTGCAAACTTCCATATTGCATTTCTGGCAGGACTTAGCAGTTTCCTCGGATTCGAACCCGAAACAAGGTTAGATAAGGAGAATGCCTACTTTGATATGGTGAATGGTATTTTTGTTCCGATACCACCAGTTCATGGTAATTATGCTAACGCGGAAATTACAAATATTCTGGCTGATTTTTTTGTGGCATCTTATGACTCCATCAGCAATATATCACTTACCGGGAAAATGCGGAATGATGTTCTTGAAACACTGGTCAGATTCTATTCACTTCATCTTCCGGGTCTTAAAAAAATAAAATCACTTGAGGTACTTAAAGAGGTTTTCGGTTGAATTTCAGATCATAACCCATAAGTTTTTTATCTATCTTTAAGCGTCAAACTGATTCTATAATGGCGATTATTCCTTCAATAATAAACTGGCTGAATGTCAAGCGCATAAATCAGATAGAAATATTTAAAAAATACCCTTTCGAAACTCAACAGGAAACACTTTACAAGCTCCTTGCAAAAGCTGCCAAAANNATTGTTTCCATAAAAGATTATCAATCCAGGTTTCCCATCCAGACATACGAGGATATAATTCCTTATGTTGAAAGACTCAGGAAAGGAGAGCCCAATCTTTTATGGCCGGGAGAAATTAAGTGGTTCGCAAAGTCATCAGGCACCACCTCCACAAAAAGCAAATTTATACCAATGAGTCGCGAAGCTCTTGAAGATTGTCATTACAGGGCGGCAAAGGATATTCTCGTTATTTATGCAATGCAAAGACCCGATACACGGATATTCTCAGGCAAAAGTCTTACACTTGGAGGGAGTCATCGGATGAATCAGTTCAGTAATGACTCCTTATATGGAGATCTTTCTGCAATTCTTATAGAAAACGCTCCATTCTGGGTTGACATTATCAGAACGCCAAAACAGAAGATTGCCCTTCTTGAAGATTTTGAAGAAAAGCTTAACCTTATCACAAAATCTACTGTTAATGAGAATGTCACAAGTATTTCGGGAGTTCCGTCGTGGTATCTTGTATTAATAAAACAGATCCTCGCTTTTACCGGGAAAAATAACCTGCTCGACGTCTGGCCAAATCTTGAGGTCTTTTTTCATGGGGGAATAAGTTTTACTCCTTATCGCGAACAGTATAAAAAACTTATTATTGGTGATCAGATGAATTATATGGAGACGTATAATGCATCGGAAGGATTTTTCGGTATCCAGGATGATCCACTCAGAACCGATATGCTCCTTATGCTCGATTACGGAATTTTCTACGAATTCATTCCTGCCGATAAAATTGATACAGATAATCCTCCGGTCTGTACTATCTCGGAAGTGAAAACAGGGATTAATTATGCAATCATAATCTCAACTAACGGTGGCCTCTGGAGATATATGATGGGAGATACACTTGTTTTCACCTGCCTTGATCCTTATCGTTTCAGGATATCGGGCCGAACAAAACATTTTATTAATGTATTCGGCGAAGAGGTTATTATTGAGAATGCCGATAATGCTCTTGATTCAGCCTGTAAGGCAACAAATGCAGTAATCGCAGAATATACTGCAGGTCCTGTGTTCATGAATACTGTATCAAAGGGCTCACATGAATGGATCATTGAATTTGAAAAAGAACCGTCAGATCTTACCTTATTTATTAATACACTTGATAACTCGCTTAAATCTGTAAATTCAGATTATGAGGCTAAACGATTTAAAGACCTGAATCTGGTCTTACCCATAATAAAACCGGTTCCCAGGGGTACCTTTAACAGATGGCTGAAGGCAAAAAATAAATTGGGAGGACAAAACAAAGTACCGCGGCTTTCCAATTCACGTGAATATATTGAGGATCTATACATAATAGCAGGTATTAAAAGTAAATAAAGGTTGGAGTGCCTAGAGTTTGGAATGCCTAAAGTTATGAAGAAAAGTTTTGATCGGGTTAGAGTTCGGAATACTTATATTTTAAAAGATGAGATGCAATATAAAAGTTAAAACTCTAAGTACTTTAGGCACTCTAGCTCACTCCATGCACTTATTTCTTAACAACAGTTAAAGCTTTCTCATTTTTTAGTAATTTTATAAACTGTAAAACAAAATAGTCTGAATTATGCATATAGCTATTGCAGGAAATATAGGATCGGGCAAGACAACACTCGCAGGGCTGCTTGCAAAACAATACGGATGGACCGCTCATTATGAAGATGTTGATGACAATCCATATCTTAATGACTTTTATGAAGATATGCA
>PMNJ01000106.1 GCA_003162595.1 Bacteroidales bacterium
AGAGGGGGTCTAAATCGTAAAAAGATCTTCAATTGGTTTTTAAAATTTTGTATTTACGTAAAAAACCGGTAAACTTGCACCTTGTTTATATTTAAATTAAATAAAAATAGCGATCTTAAGCTGGTTGTCAACAGATTAAAATTATGTTTTCAAAAGACCAGATACTAAAAGCCCTTTCCAGAGTCATTCACCCAGAAAAAAAGAAAGATATTGTTAGTCTGGGAATGATCACAGAAATAGATTCAGGAGAAAACGGTATAACTATCACACTTACTCCGGAAAAGTCTAACGACCCTTTCATTTCATCAATTAAGAGCACAATTGTTAGAACGATAAAGGATGTTCTTGGACCAAATGCAATAATAAACGAAATAAGAGTTCAGCCACGGGTTATAGTCGGTAAACTTCAGGAAAAACATCAGGATGTTTTACCCGGAGTATCAAATATAATCGCTATCGCATCTGGCAAGGGGGGCGTTGGAAAAACGACAATCGCTGTAAACCTGGCTATCTCACTTGCAAGAATGGGATATAAGGTCGGGCTCCTTGATGCAGACATATTCGGGCCATCGGTTCCAAAAATGTTCAATGAAGAAAAATTCAAACCCGAAGTAACACGTGATGAACATGGTGATCATATAGTCCCGCTGACAAAATTCGGGGTTAAAGTTCTCTCAACGGGGTTTTTTGTTGATCCGGCAGAAGCTGTAATCTGGCGGGGCCCAATGGCTTCCAACTTCCTTAAACAACTGATAATGCAGGGGGAATGGGGAAAACTCGATTATCTTCTTGTTGATTTACCTCCGGGAACAAGCGATATCCATCTGACTCTTGTACAGGAGGTTCCTGTTACAGGAGCCATTGTAATCAGTACACCTCAGGAGGTGGCTCTTGCCGATGCAATAAAAGGGATTTCAATGTTCAGGAGCACTAAAATTAATGTGCCGGTCCTCGGATTGGTCGAAAACATGTCGTGGTTTACGCCTGAAGAACTTCCAGGAAACAAATACTACATTTTCGGAAAAGAGGGCTGCAGGAAACTGGCTGAAAAAATGGATGTCCCTCTACTAGGGCAGATTCCTCTTGTTCAGAGTATCTGTGAAGGCAGCGATTATGGTCAGCCGGTAGCCCTGGGCGATTCAATCACTGGAAATGCCTTTATGTCTCTTGCGGAGGAACTTGTTAAAAGAGTCAGTCAAAGAAACAAAGAGCAGGGACCAACTGTTAAACTTGAGATTAATAAATAAAATTATATAAAAAATGACAGAAACTACTAGTATTAAAGACCGCGTTCTGAAAGCCCTTGAAAGAGTGAGACCTTATCTTCAGTCTGATGGAGGTGATATAGAATTTATTGATGTTACCGATGATATGACTGTCAAAGTTAAACTTACAGGAGCATGTCATGGCTGTCCTTATAGTATGCAGACTTTAAAAGCAGGAGTTGAGCAGGCTATAATGAAGGAAGTGCCCGAAATAAAGAGAGTTATTTCAGCCTGAGAAACCACTTTAGCTCAATTTTATTTACCTTTGATATACTATACACAAAATTAGTTAGTTATAGTATTAAAAGTCTATTATTGGCTTCAAATAAAACATTATATAAATGTCTGGTGCTATTGGGATTATCCATGGTAGTGGCATACTGTTCGGTTGAAAAAAACACGGGCGCAAGCAGGTTTTACCAGGGCATGACCGCCAGATATAACATCTATTTTAATGGTTATGAGAGCTTTAAGTCAGGTTTGGTAAAGATATCCAGGGGTTATCAGGATGATTATGCAGAATTATTAAGAGTGTTTGAGTACAGTGATCCTTCCACGGCTTCTCTTTGTTCCTCTGATATGGAACGGGCAATACAGAAAGCCTCAAAACTCATTTCATTAAAGTCAATTACTGCAAAACCAGAATTTAAGGATGCTCATGATCTCTCCGAAAAGGATAAAAAACTTCTTGAAAAGAAAGAATATAATGAGTGGGTAGATGACAGCTATCTGCTAATCGGGAAAGCCAGGTTTTATAAACACGAGTATAAGGAAGCCAGCTCAATATTTAACTATTGCATAACCGATGCAAACGATCAGGCCATAAAAAATGAAGCTGTTATCTGGCTGGCCAGAATATATAATGAAACCGGAAATTATAGCGAATCCCTCAGATTAATTAATGGTCTGGATGTTACATTGGACTATCCTAAGTCTTTAATATCAATGTACTATACCACCATTGCCGATCTTTACATTAAACAAAAAAGGTATTCTGAAGCAATAGATCCGATGAAAAAATCAATTGCCATTGTTTCCGGCAAAAGAACCCGGTACCGGCTTACATATCTTCTGGCTCAGTTATATGAAAAAACTGGCGATGGAGCAAGAGCCACGGCTCTTTATCGTAATGTTGTTAATATGAATCCTCCTTACGAAGTTGAATTTAATGCCAGAATAAACATTGCCGGTGTTTTTGATGTTAACTCAGGGAATCCCAGGGAAATCCGAAAGGAACTTGAAAAAATGCTTAACGATTCCAAGAACAAAGATTATCAGGATCAGATTTACTTTGCACTTGGTAATATCTCGATGAAGGAGGGAAAGGAGTCTGAAGCCCTCGGATACTTTAGAAAATCTGCCATTGCAAAATCACAGAATCAGAATCAGAAAGGCAGATCTTACCTCGCTCTTGCAGGTTATTACTTCAAGAAACCTGATTATATGAAGGCAGGTACCTATTATGATAGTGCTGTCTATTTTCTGAATCAGAAATATCCCGATTATCTTCTGATAAAAACCAAATCACAAAATCTGGATGCTCTGGTCTCCCAATTGAAAATAATACATCGTGAGGACAGTCTGCAAAAGGTTGCAAAAATGACTGAGCCTGAAAGGACTGCTCTTATTGCATCAATAATAGCAAAGACAATTAAAGACAAAATTGAAGGAAAGACCGCAGACAATTCCGACAGGTACAATCTTGGACAGTATTATGAGAACGAAAGACGTTTTCAGGGGAATATTGATCAGGAAGGCAAATGGTATTTTTATAATCAGACAGCATTGACTTTTGGCCGGACTGAATTCCATAAACGTTGGGGTGACAGAAAACTTGAAGACAATTGGAGAAGATCTAATAAAACGAGGGTAAATAATGTACAAGCTTCCAATAATCCTAATGAGACTGTTCAGCATGTATCTGACACGCTGGCAGCCGAAACCGATTATAAAAAGCCTCAGTTCTATTTGAAAAACCTGCCACTAAAGGACTCGTTAATTAATATTTCTAACGATAAAATTGCCACTGCAATGCTAAATGCCGGCAAAGCTTACGCAGAGCGAATTCCTGACACTACAAAAGCAATTGAAACCTTCGATTTACTTATTAACCGATTTTCTTCCAGTGAGCTTGTTCCTGAAACATTATATAATCTGTACAATATCAATAAAGAGAGAAATAGCGCAAAATCAGAAACTTACAGAGAACGGCTGCTTCAAAAGTATCCTGATAATGAGTTTGCCAGAATACTCTCAGATCCTGCTTATTACGAGAAAAAAAATGCTGAACTGAAATTGGCAGAAAAAACTTATGAGGCTGCATATGCAGCATATTCCGGTGAAAAATTCAATGATGCAATTTCTATAAGTAATGATGCGTTGAAAAAATATCCTCAGGATCAGCTCGCTCCTAAATTTTTACTTATCAGGGCTTATTCGGTTGGCAAAATAAATGATGAAAGAACTTTCAAGGAAGAACTCAGCAACCTCATTAAACAATGGCCTGGAACTGCTGAGAGTAAAAAAGCTGCTGAGATAATTGCATACCTCAACCAGAAATCACCTGAACTTAAAGTTGAAGAAGATAAAAAAATTGCCGCTGAAATTTACACTGCCGATACAACTTTAAATCATGTTTTTGTATTGATTATCACCGATCCTTCCTTTAATCTGAACCAGACATCATTTGATGTAATCAGCTATAATATTGATAATTTTACGAATAAGAATTACAAGACAGTCGGAACACTGATTGACAATAAATTTATACAGATAATTGTTTCAGGGTTTCCAGATTTTGCTCAGGCTCTCAATTATTTCAATGCGTTTAAAACAGAAAAGATTGTCAGAAATCCGAGTGGTGCAAAGATGATGACATTTATAATAAGCGAAAGCAATCTTAAAGTCCTGCAAAACGATAAAGATCCTGGACGTTATCAGCTTTTCTTCAGGGATAAATATTTAAAATGAGAAAAATAAAAATACTCTGGACCGATGACGAGATTGAGTCGCTCAAACCTCATATTTTGTTCCTTGAAGAGAAAGGTTATGAGATTGACACCTGCTCAAACGGCAACGATACTATTGACCTGGTCAGGCAGAACCGTTATGATCTGATTTTTCTGGATGAAAATATGCCCGGGTTAAGCGGGATTGAGACATTAAAACTGATAAAGGAATTAAGGACCGATATTCCTGTGGTGATGATCACAAAAAGTGAAGAAGAAGATTTAATGGAAACTGCCATAGGATCAGAAATTGCTGATTATCTGATTAAACCGGTCAAGCCAAAGCAGGTGCTTCTTGCAATAAAAAAGATTCTCGATCAACGGCGCCTGGTAACTGAAAAAACAACCACCGATTACAGACAGGAATTCAACCGGATCAGCAGTATGATCTCTTCGGCATCAACTTTTTCAGACTGGACAGAGTTATATAAGAAAATAGTATTCTGGGAATCTGAACTGGAAAAATCTACGGACCCCGGTATGACTGACATCCTTAAGCTGCAACAAAACGAAGCAAATATATCATTTTCGAAATTCATTGCCTGTAATTATCTTAATTGGCTGAAACCTGGAAGCACAAATAAGCCGTTGCTCTCACCTGCGCTTTTTTCACAGAAAATTTTCCCCCTGATAGATCAAAATAAACCCCTGTTCTTTATCCTTATAGATAACCTGAGATATGACCAATGGAAAACGATCTCCGCAGAGTTATCGGGATTGTACAGGATCATTGAAGAGGATCTGTATTACAGCATTTTGCCAACTTCAACACAATTCAGCAGGAATTCTATTTTCTCAGGTTTAATGCCGTCTGCAATTGCAGAACTTAGGCCTGATTTATGGATAAACGATGATGAGGAAGTGGGTAAAAATAATTCTGAAGAAGAGTTATTCAGAGACCAGTTAAAGCGTAAAGGGCTTAAATACAAATGGTCGTATACTAAAATAAGCAGCAGCCTTGAAGGTAAAAAAGTAAATGAGAAAGTAAGGTCGATGCTTGAAAATGACTTAAATATACTTGTTTTCAATTTTGTAGATATGTTATCACATGCAAGAACAGAGATAAGTATGATCCGCGACCTGGCTAACGACGAGCCCGCTTACAGGAGTCTTACGCGTTCATGGTTCATGCATTCATCATTGTTCGAATTACTAAAGACACTGGCCTCGCATCCTGTCAGAGTAATCTTCAGCACAGATCACGGTACAATAAGAGTACAGAACCCGATAAAAATTATCGGAGACAGAAAAACATCCCCAAATCTTAGGTATAAAATGGGCAGAAACCTCGATTACGATCCGAAAAAAGTTTTTGAGCTGATCAATCCTGAAAAAGCAATGCTTCCCAAAACCAATTTAAGTTCAAGATACATTTTTGCGATGAATCAGGACTTTCTGGTCTATCAAAACAACTATAATCATTATGCCGGATATTATAAGGATACCTTTCAACATGGAGGGATTTCTATGCAGGAGATAATGATTCCTGTAGCCTGGCTTGAACCTGTTTAAGTATCAGCTTTTCGACCCGATGAAAATAATAATAAAAGACAAGAGACATTTACCGGTTGCTGCCAGACAACTTCTGAAATATTCCGGAGAAAAGAAAATATTTGCCTTTTATGGATCAATGGGCGCTGGCAAAACAACAATTATCAAAGCTATATGTGAATCTCTGGACGCTATTGATATTGTTAGCAGCCCTACTTTTACCCTGGTAAATGAATACAAAACATCTTCTGGAGATTCATTATTTCATATCGATTTCTATAGAATAAAGAAACAGGAAGAGGTATACGACTTTGGCCTTGAGGAGTACCTTACCGGCGATTCGTATTGCTTCATGGAGTGGCCTGAACTTATAGAAGAATTGCTCCCCCCGGAAACAGTAATTGTGAGAATTTCAGTGGATAACAACGAACAAAGGACACTTTCAATAACTTAAAATGATCCGATTTTGCTCTCTATCCCAAATTATTTACCTTTGAGGAAATAACATCCTCACAATGATGAATGGCAAAGCTAAGAATGGAAAAGTCAGTTTTGAAAATACTGTTTTCATGCCAAAAGAGGAACACCTTGAGACTGCCGTTAAAAACCGCAGAATTTCGATCGGTATTCCCAATGACGAAAAAGATGACGAGAAAAGAGTTGCGCTGACCCCGGAATCGGTTTGTCTGCTTGTTGAAAGTGACAATGAAGTTATTGTTCAGAAAGGTGCAGGACTGGGAGCAAATTATACTGATAAGGATTACAGCGAGAACGGAGCAATAATAAGTGACTCCCCTGCCAGGGTCTTCAGTGCCGATGTAGTAATCAAGGTGGCGCCTTTTTCTGAGAAAGAAACTGAATTTCTGAAAGGAAATCAGGTAATATTATCATACCTCAATGTTCTAAAACTTAGTGAAGAAACTCTTGGAAAACTCATACGAAAAAAAGTCACAGCAATCGCTTTTGAAAAGATACGCGATGCTAACGGTGAATTACCTGTTGTGGAATCGATGAGTGAAATATCGGGAATAACATCTCTTCTGATCGCATCGGAATATCTCAGTAATATGCATGGAGGCAAAGGAGTGATGCTCGGTGGTATTACAGGAGTCACTCCAACGGAAGTTGTCATCTTAGGTGCAAATACTGCCGGTGAATTTGCTGCACGGGCAGCTATCGGACTCGGATCTACTGTAAAAATTTTCGACAATTCGCTTCCCCGGCTGAGAAGATTTCAGAATCTTCTGGGACAACGGCTTCAGACTTCAGTATTTCATCCCCAGGTTCTAAAGAAAGCTCTTAAATCGGCCGATGTTCTGATTGGTGCTATTGAACTGAAAGATCTCAGACCCTGGTATTACATAACAGAAGATATGGTACGGAACATGAAAAAAGGTGCGGTGATTATCGACCTGAGCATCGACCGTGGCGGTTGTATTGAAACAACTGAATGCCGTGCATTGAAGGATCCTGTTTACGAAAAACATGGAGTTATTCATTTTTCTGCCTGGAATCTCCCGTCGCGTGTTGCACGCACGGCATCTATAGCTCTAAGTAATATTTTTACTCCTCTGCTTCAAAGTATGGCAGATTCAGGGGGAATCACCCAATTGCTCAAAAATGATCAGGGTGTACGGAACAGCGCTTATTTATATAACGGGATGCTCACAAATGAAACGTTAGGCGAAAAGTTCGGAATAATATCCAAGGACCTCGATCTTCTGATTTCAGCCTTCTGATTATCAGACATTCAGACTATCTCAACCTCATCTCCAGGCTTCAGAATAGGGAGTTGTGTTTTGTGTGGAGTCATATAAGCATTATCAAGTGCAGAAGTAAACTTTCCTGGTGAAACTTTGTGTCCTGGTGCCTTGGTGGAGGAAAAAAATAAATTCAGAGCCACCAAGACTTCAAGGCACTAAGAAACACCAAGTCAATATGCTATAAATCTTACGGATCAGAGCCTAAAATTATTATATTTGTGCAACTTAATTAACGATAAATATTCACTATCAATATCATGAAGAATNNAAAAGATATCTTGTCACATCAGCCCTTCCTTATGCAAATGGCCCGATACATATTGGTCATCTTGCAGGTGTTTATATCCCATCAGATATTTATACCAGGTACATGAGAATGAAGGGAGTGGACGTGATATCTATTTGCGGATCGGATGAACACGGAGTTCCGATTACTCTAAAAGCACGTAAAGAAGGGGTATCTCCACAGGAGATCGTCGACAGATATCATACAATGAATAAAAAAGCATTTGAAGATTTTGGGATTTCATTCGATATCTACTCACGCACATCGAACAAAGTTCATTACGATACTGCATCGGGGTTCTTCAAAACTTTATATGATAAAGGTGAATTCACTGAGAAAACATCTGAACAATATTATGATGAGGAAGCAGGATGTTTCCTTGCCGACAGATATATAATGGGTACTTGTCCGCATTGCGGAAATGAAAATGCATATGGTGATCAGTGTGAAAAGTGCGGAACTTCACTCAGTCCCAACGAGCTCATAAATCCTCATTCTACAGTAAGTGGCAGTAAACCGGTACTTCGTGAGACACTTCACTGGTATCTCCCTTTAGACAAATATGAACCGTGGCTTAGAAAATGGATCCTCGAAGATCATAAAGAATGGAAGGTGAATGTATACGGACAATGTAAATCGTGGCTCGATCAGGGTTTGCTGCCAAGGGCAGTCAGCCGCGATCTCGACTGGGGTGTTCCGGTACCTGTTGAAGGTGCAAAAGGCAAAGTACTCTATGTATGGTTCGATGCCCCTATTGGTTATATTTCAGCTACTAAAGAACTTACGCCCAACTGGGAAAAATACTGGAAGGATAAAGAGACAAAAATGGTTCATTTCATCGGGAAAGATAATATTGTGTTTCATTGCATTATCTTCCCCGTAATGCTAAAGGCCGAGGGCACTTATATACTCCCCGAAAATGTCCCGGCCAATGAGTTTCTGAATCTGGAAAACGAAAAAATATCAACGTCAAGAAACTGGGCAGTATGGCTACATGAATACCTCGAGGATTTTCCTGGAAAACAGGATGTTCTGAGATATTCGCTTTGTGCCAATGCACCCGAGACAAAAGATAATGATTTCACATGGAAAGATTTTCAGGCCCGCAATAACAACGAGCTAGTCGCTATTCTTGGAAACTTCGTCAATCGCACACTTGTACTTACCAATAATTATTATGGAGGGAAAGTCCCTGAGAGAGGTAAAACTGATTCAAATGATGATTCCGTGTTGAATGAGATAACAAAGTTCAGGGAAAATGTGGAAACCTGTATTGAAACCTACAGATTCCGTGAGGCCCTGAAGGAGGCGATGAATCTGGCACGACTTGGCAATAAGTATCTGGCTGATGCTGAGCCATGGAAGGTTATCAAAACCGATCCCGAACGTGTAAAAACCATCATGAATATAGCTCTCCAGATAACGGCAAATCTGACAATTATCTGTGAACCTTTTCTTCCTTTTTCTATGGAAAAATTGCGTGTGCTGATTAATCTGAAAGAGTTGAAATGGGAAGATGCCGGTAAATCGGACCTGCTTGCTGCAGGACATGTGATTAACAAACCCGAACTGCTCTTTGAAAAGATTGAAGATGAAGAAATCACGCGGCAGGTAGATAAACTTCTTGCTACAAAAAAAGCTAATGAGGGGATAAATACAAAAGCCACTCAGGGAAAAGAACCTGTAACTTTTGATGATTTTACAAAAATAGATATCAGAACAGCAACTATACTTGAAGCAGAAAAAGTCCCCAAAACCACTAAACTTCTTAAGCTTAAAATCGACACAGGTATTGACATCCGAGTCATAGTATCAGGTATAGCAGAGTTTTATGATCCGGCATCCATCATAGGTAAACAAATTTCGATTGTCGCTAATCTTGAACCACGTAAGATTAAAGGAATAGAATCTAAAGGTATGATTCTTATGGCTGAAGATAAAGGTGGGAAGCTGGTTATGGTCACTCCCGCTGATAAGGTTAATAATGGGAGCATGATAAGGTAAAATTAAACCCCTAAACCCCCATATGGGGGGCTTGGGGTGTATACTATTTCTTCCTCGAAACCCAGGTTCCGGGGAATTTTTTCAGGATGCTGTCTTTTTTGATATCAGCGGTATTCAGATTGCTGCACGTCATAGCACAGACTCTGTAAAAACCGTTATCAACTGCAATAATCTCTGGTGAAAAACCTTCTTCTTTCAATATATTTACTTGCGAAACAGCATTATCTTTTAATCTGAAACTACCGGTTATTACATAATAAGGATTTTTTTCTGATACAACAGGAATAACAGCTTCAACAGGAGTAGTTTCATCAGAGATTTGTATAGCTTTTTCTTCTGCCTTTGGAGATTCAGTGTTATTGCCCTCATCCACAGCTTTTTTATTATTTTCAAATTCAGCCGTCACAAGAGGATTCATAGTTGTTGTTTCCACTTTTGCCTTGAATATATCTGTTTTCAACGGAACCACAACTAAAAGCGAAAGAAGAGGAATAATCACAGCTGCCCTCCAGAGTGCCTTTCTCAATGATGCCTGTTTTACAGGATCCTTTTCTGTATGTCTGATGATTCGCTTTCTTACATCATATCCTTCAAGTGGTAAACACTGGAAAGGCTCAAGACCATAAGAATCAAGATGATAATTTGCATTCCTGTCCGGTTCAAACTGAACATTTCCTTCCTGGTTGTTGATAAAACTTCCTATATTATCAAAAATAACTTTCTCTCCTTTTTCAAGTTTCTTTCGAAGCCCTGTAACAAATTCTTCAACTAAATTCCTCGCATCACCATAATTAATTTTCGATGACATGGAGATCCTCCCTATCAGTAGGCCATCATTATGATTCAGGTTCCTGTTAAAGGATATCTGCTTTACAGGAGGATAAAAAGTCCCGGTACTTTTGTCAATCCTGGCTGGTGTATAGTTTCCTATAAAGCCACCAAACCCGGGGACAATCACACAATCGTGTCCGAATAATAATTCCCTTATAAAAGCTGTAATATCCACTTTCAATAATTGTTTTAATCATTACAAATTTAATTAAAAAAAGTTAATTGCAATAAATATTCAGGACGGGATGTAAAACCCCTCTGCCCCGTCCGCCACATGGCGGACAGGATATCTCCCCCGAGGGGGCGATAATACTCTTACATTTAGGCCTATATTGCTAAAACAATGAGTATTTTTTCCCCCTTGGGGGGAATACAAAGGGGGTATTTGTAGTTGATAGTAGCCCTCTTTCATAGTATGCCGAGGAAAGAGGCCTTGGGGGGTTATTCAATAAAAAATATTATCTTCGTATTTCCAAATTTTCGCGTGAAATGAGAGAGATACAGATGGTAGACCTTAGGGCGCAGTATGAGAAGATCGGGTTGGAAATAGATCATGCAATTAAAGAGGTCCTATTGTCAACAGCTTTTATCAAAGGTCCGGATGTTAAGCTATTTGAAGAAGAGCTCCAGGAATATATGGGTGTAAAACACGTGGTTTCCTGTGCAAACGGAACTGATGCACTGTATCTCGCTATGATGGTTCTCGGTCTGAAACCCGGAGATGAAGTGATTACAACAAATTTCACTTTTATAGCAACGGTTGAGGTTGTTGCTTTGCTTGGTCTTAAACCTGTTATTGTTGATCCGGAACCCGCTACTTTTAATATCTCTGTGGAAGCGGTCCGAAAAGCTATTACTCCTAAAACTAAAGCAATTGTTCCTGTTCATTTATTTGGTCAATGTGCTTATATGGAGAGCATTATGGAGCTTGCTAATAAACACGATCTTTTTGTTATCGAAGATGCCGCTCAGGCGACCGGCGCTGATTATCTCTTTAAAAACGGAACCACCAAAAAAGCAGGAACTATAGGGCACATAGGCACGACATCCTTCTTCCCGTCTAAAAATCTGGGTTGTTATGGTGACGGAGGAGCTCTCTATACTAATGACGAGGCTCTTGCCAGGAAACTCAGGAGCATCGCTAACCATGGGATGAAAGTAAGATATCAATATGACAATATTGGTGTTAATTCAAGACTAGATACAATTCAGGCTGCATTACTCAGGGTAAAACTTAAACACCTTTCGAAATTCAATAAGGCAAGAATAGAGGTTGCAAATTCCTATGATGGAGCATTTGCCGGATGTCGTTCAATTTCGGTTCCGGAAAGAGCAAGTTATTCTTCCCATATTTTTCATCAATATACGTTAAAGGTAAAAAACGGAAAAAGAGATGAACTGAAAAAATTTCTGGAATCAAAAAAAATCCCCTCAATGGTTTATTACCCTGCTCCTCTTCATGTACAAAAAGCTTATGGCTACCTTGGCTATAATGAGAATGATTTCCCCGTAACAACCTCACTGTGTAAAGAGGTTCTCTCCTTACCGATGCACCCCGATATGGAGAAGGATCAGATTGATTATATAACAACTAAGGTTTTGGAATTCTTCGATAAATAATCATAATGGAGAAGGAATATTTTGCCCACCAAACAGCTGTCATTGATGATGGCTGCAAAATTGGAAAAGGAACTAAGATATGGCACTTCACCCATGTAATGACAGGATCTGAAATTGGCGAAAACTGTAATATAGGACAGAACGTAGTCATCTCACCCGGTGTAAAACTGGGAAAGAATGTCAAAGTTCAGAATAATGTCTCAATCTATACCGGTGTCACGTGCGAAGATGACGTATTCCTGGGTCCTTCAATGGTATTTACAAATGTTATAAATCCCCGAAGTGCAATAATCCGGAAAGACAGCTACTATACGACACTTGTGGAAAAAGGCGCCTCGATAGGAGCCAATTCCACGATTGTATGCGGAAATAAAATCGGGACCTATTCATTTATCGGGGCGGGCGCAGTAGTTACAAAAGACGTTAAGCCTTATGCTCTTGTCGTTGGCAATCCTGCCAGACAGACCGGCTGGATGAGTGAATATGGTCACAAACTTAATTTTGATACTGCAGGATTTGCCTCCTGTCCTGAAAGTGGAGAGAGATACAAGCTTGAAGATGGCAAAGTTTCTAAAATATTTTAGTATTTTTATGCGCCTTTTAAGCATTTGACCATGACAGATTCTCCAAAAAATTTCGGAATAATAGGTGTGGCAGGTTATATCGCTGTCAGACATCTTCACGCAATAAAAGAAACAGGAAATAACCTCCTTGCCAGTCTGGATAAGTTCGACAGTGTCGGACGAATTGATAGTTATTTTCCTGAAAGTGATTTTTTTGTAGAATTTGAGAGGTTCGACAGGCATTTTGACAAACTTAAACGAACGGGGACTAAAATTGATTATGTAAGTATTTGTTCTCCGAATTATCTTCACGATTCTCATATCAGGTTTGCTTTGCGCCATCAGGCTGAAGCAATCTGTGAAAAACCGATAGTACTAAATCCATGGAATATCGACGCACTGCAGGAGATTGAAAATGAGACCAATCGTAAAATCTACACTGTTCTTCAACTTCGTCTTCATCCGAAAATACTGGAACTTCGGGAAAAGATAAGGAATGGGCCTAAAGGGAAAATTTATGATATTGACATGACATATATAACCAGCAGGGGAAACTGGTATTCAATATCATGGAAAGGAGATATTCAGAAATCAGGAGGTGTGGCAACCAATATCGGTATTCACTTTTTCGACATGTTAAGCTGGATCTTCGGCGATACACGGAAAAATATTGTTCATATCTCAGAACCACATAAAGCTGCAGGATACCTCGAACTTGAAAACGCAAGAGTCAGATGGTTCCTTAGCCTCGACTATAGTGATATTCCAATAAAATTTAAAGAGTCCGGTAAAAGGACTTACAGATCTATCACAGTAGATGGTGAAGAGATAGAATTCAGNNATCAGAAATTCAAAACCTGTCGGACTTCAGGGGGACTATCATCCAATTTTAAAAACGATATAATCTATGTACAATAAACTAATTAATAAGGAGGCTAAGCTTTCAGTAATCGGCCTTGGTTATGTCGGTCTCCCAATCGCTCTTGAATTTGCAAAGCAAATCAGAGTTGTCGGCTTTGATATCAAACCTGAAAGGGTTGAGCTAATGAAAAAGGGAATAGATCCCAGCAATGAACTTACATCTGATGCATTTAAAAATACTGATATCGTTCTTACAAGCGATCCTTCAGATTTAAAAACTGCTTCATTTCATATTATTGCAGTTCCCACACCCACAACAAGGACAAATCTGCCTGACCTTACACCTGTTCTTAAAGCGTCTGAAACAGTCGGTAAAGTTTTAAAAAAAGGAGATTATGTAGTCTATGAATCAACAGTATATCCTGGTTGTACCGAAGATGATTGTATCCCTGTTCTGGAGAGATATTCTGAATTAAAATGCGGTATTGATTTTAAAGTTGGCTTCTCCCCTGAGAGAATAAATCCGGGTGACAATAATCATACTCTGACCAAAATTGTAAAAGTAACAAGCGGCTGCGATGCTGAATCAGCTGAAAACATCGCAAAAACCTATGAACTTATCATCAAAGCAGGTGTACACCGGGCCAGCTCAATAAAGGTTGCAGAGTCGGCAAAGATCATTGAAAACACCCAACGCGATATTAATATCGCTTTTATGAATGAACTTTCAATTATTTTTAACAGACTGGGCGTTAATACATTTGAAGTACTCGAAGCAGCAGGAACAAAATGGAACTTCCTTAAATTTTATCCCGGACTGGTTGGTGGTCATTGTATAGGAGTCGATCCTTATTATCTGTCATTCAAAGCCAAAGCTCTGGGATATCACCCCCAGATGATCGATTCGGGCAGGTTTATCAACGATAGCATGGGCAGATACATAGGAAAGCAAACTGTAAAGAAAATAATTGCTGCCGGTAAGAATCTTAAGGGTTCCCGTGTTCTCATCATGGGGATAACCTTTAAAGAAGATGTTACAGATATCCGCAATTCGAAAGTGATGGATATTATTAATGAACTCGATGATTTTGGAATATCAGTTGATGTAATAGATCCGGGAGCAGGGAAACATGAGGTAAAAGAAGAATATCAGATTGATCTTAAAGCACAACCCTCAGGAAAGTATGATGCCATAATCCTGGCAGTAAGTCATAAAGAATATTTAAAACTTGATGAATCATTCTTTACTCCTCTGCTTAGTAAAGATGGAATCGTTGTTGATGTTAAGGGTGTTCTTCGCGGAAAAATTAAAAATCAAACATACTGGAGTCTGTAAATGAAAAAGAAAATCCTGGTTACCGGGGGAACCGGATATATAGGTTCCCATACGACAGTTGAACTAATTGAGGAGGGCTTCGAACCAATAATAGTTGATAACCTTTACAACTCCGAAGCAGTTGTAGTCGACAGAATACAAAAGATAACCGGAGTTAAACCTCATTTGGAAGTATTCGATCTGTGTGACCGGGAAAAACTTGACAGATTTATTCAGAAGCATAATGATATCTCAGCCGTTATCCACGTTGCAGCCTATAAAGCTGTAGGCGAATCAGTCAATAAACCTCTTGAGTATTACCGGAATAATCTTTTATCATTGATAAATCTTCTGGAGGTTATGAAACGCTATGGCATTCCTGACCTGGTATTCTCTTCCTCCTGCACTGTTTACGGACAACCTGAAAAGCTCCCGGTTACTGAGGATGCCCCTCTGCAATCTGCCACTTCACCTTATGGAAATACTAAACAGATATGTGAATCAATAATAAGAGATACTACTGTAAGTGATAAGAATATTAAAGCAATTTCTTTAAGATATTTTAATCCGATAGGGGCACATCCTTCCGCTTTAATAGGTGAACTGCCTAGAGGTGTCCCGGAAAATCTTGTGCCATTTTTAACGCAAACAGGATATGGCATAAGGGAAGAACTTAAAGTTTTCGGGAATGATTATAACACCCCGGACGGGTCATGTATAAGGGATTACCTTCACGTTGTAGATCTTGCAAAAGCTCATGTGTTTGCCATAAAAAGACTTATTGAAGGTAAAAACAAAACAAATTATGAAGTCTTTAACCTCGGTACCGGAAAAGGAGTTTCAGTACTCGAGGCGATAAAATCATTCGAGCGTGTTTCAGGAATCAAATTGAAATATAAGATTGTAGGAAGAAGAGCCGGAGATATAGAAAAAATATGGGCCAATCCATCTTATGCGAATAAAGAACTTGGCTGGAAAACTCTTAGTTCCCTGGATGAAGCTATGAAAACAGCCTGGGATTGGGAGAAGATGTTCAGAAATAATAAATTATAATTATGAAACGAACTATTCTTATTACCGGTGGAGCAGGTTTTATAGGCTCACACGTTGTCAGAAGATTCGTTACCAAATATCCGGAATACCTTATTGTTAATGCCGATAAGCTGACTTATGCAGGGAACCTTGAAAACCTCACTGATATCGAAAACGAAAAGAATTATAAATTTGAAAAAACTGATATCGTTGAAAAACAATCCGTTCTGGATCTTTTTGAGAAGTATGACTTCGATGGGGTAATCCATCTTGCAGCAGAATCGCATGTTGACCGTTCAATAACAGGTCCCGATGAATTTGTTTTTACAAATATCGTCGGAACTGTAAATCTGCTTAATGCGGCTCTTAACAAATGGAAGAATGCTTTTGAAGGAAAACTTTTCTATCATATTTCGACAGATGAGGTTTATGGCTCGCTCGGCAAAGAAGGGTTTTTCACAGAAGAAACTGCATACGATCCCAAAAGCCCTTATTCTGCCTCTAAGGCTAGCTCCGACCATATGGTTAGAGCTTATAATCATACATTCGGAGTTCCGGCAGTGATCTCCAATTGTTCAAATAACTACGGGCCAAACCAGTTTCCTGAAAAGCTTATACCTCTTGCAATAAATAATATTAAAAATAATAAGCCTATCCCTGTTTACGGAAAAGGAGAGAATGTCCGCGACTGGTTATATGTTGAAGATCATGCCTCAGCTATTGATCTCATTTTTCATGGCGGGAGGGTTGGGGAAACCTATAACATCGGCGGTAATAATGAATGGAAAAATCTTGATCTGATTATTCTTCTTTGCAGAATAATGGATGAAAAGCTTAATCGGGTTAAGGGAACATCCGAAAAGCTTATTACCTATGTGAAAGACAGACCCGGACATGATCTGAGATATGCAATAGACTCCTCAAAATTACAGAAAGAACTGGGTTGGTTCCCTATTCCTGAATTTGCTGATGGTCTCGAAAAAACTGTCGAATGGTATCTTACAAATACAAAATGGCTCGACAGGGTATTATCAGGTGATTATAGTAAATATTATGACCTCATGTATTCAGGAAGATAACGCTTCAGATTAAAGAATCTTTTTCATCCGTTTTATTAACTCGTCTCCAAGAGCCTTTTTTAGTTTTATATGTTCCTGAATGGCTACTACAACACTATTTGATTCAAACTCTCCTCTCACCTGCTCAAAGTCAAGCTTTTTATCCTCAGCGCTCCCGTCAATCCCAAATCCTGTCATCGACGACAGGGTAAATTCTTTCCTTGCATCCTCATAGAGAAGGTTATCCAGATCAATAACACTTTTTTCCCAATTTTCAATTATTCTTATGATGTCATTAGCCGTTAATTTCATAACAGATATTCCGGATTCTTCCTCCATTCTTTCACAAACCCATGTCCATTCCCATTGGTAGTATGCATTGTGCAATACAATAAATGATTGTGCCAGTTCTTCAATTGATGATATCTTCCCGGATTCAACATCTTCCAGCAGTTTGTCTACATCACTCTTTGGGGTTATCAATCCTGCCAGATCAACCCATTCTCCTCTACCATGGGAGAGGTCAGGAGCGAGCCTATGCTGAAGCTCTTCATTAGTTTTGAATTCAAACTTTTCAAGTCGTTTAATTAATGAGTTCCCAAGAAACTTATTTATGCCGGTCTGATATAGTTGGATCCCCCGCTCCAGAGATGGTCCGGATATTATCATGTTGTTGAATGAAAATGAAGCTGTTCCGGGAGGGGATTCAGATTTAAGGTTTTGTAAGATTTCCCTTCCTTCAAACATCTTTCTGATTGTATAAGGGCTCAGGAGATTAAAGTTTACCTGGTCGATCTTGAAAGTATCTTTCCTTATGTCGCGGAGGGGCCATTTCTGTGCATCTCTTATAGTACCCACACTTCTGAGATTAATTCCCGGGACAAGTATGCTCTCATCATTGCTTTCTATGAGATAAGAAAAAGGAAGAGATGAAGTATCCATATTCTTATAATGACGTCCCATTATAAGCGTATAAGGTCCGATGCGTGCCGGCCAGAGAAGATAAGAGTCGCTTGTTGTTTTGGAACCCCTTTCCATTATTCCCTGATGAATGGGTCCAAGCTTGTACATATGATTGCTCTGGTTTGAACCGCTGCCCGCATTCATAAAGGAAAAGATACCGGCGATCAGCAATGTTGATTTGTGGTGGGTAACTGTATATGGTCCGGCAAATATTGAACAAGCTTCTCCGTGGTATCCTCCACAGTTGGCAAAAAACAGGGAATTTTCTGCTGAATAATGTTTTGCAAGCACGCATCCCTGCCCGATGAAACACTTATCTATAATTGTCGATTCAGTAACTTTTGATCCTGAACAAACTATAAAATGTTCCATGATTACACCCGGACCAATAAAAACAGGGTCTGCCTCCGAGCTGTTTACCGATCCTTCATTAAGTAGTATAGCTCCTTCAACATAGCTGGAGGGGCCGAATTTTATATTACGGATATTGCTTGAGTTGAAAATTTTTGAGTTTTGTCCTATGGTTCCTGTTCCGGATGAATGAGCTAAAGAATAATCATCAACCATCTTCTCAATTATTCTGACAGCTTCATGCCTGTGCCTGTATAAAGCAATAATATATGCCTCATGTGCCGAAAGTCTGTCCCAGATCTTAACTGCTCTCCCCCCGGTTTCATTCAGAACATTTACCGTGGTTCCGTTTCCAAAAGTCGAAATACCCTCAGTACGTATTTTTCCGCAATTCTTAATAACGACCTTATCTTCAATGTTATAATTTGCAATATAATCACCAATATTATTGATTATAACATTAGATCCGATTGCACAATTGTGCAGTCTGGCGTTTAGAATACCGCTCTGGATGCTTATTCCCGATTCATCAATAAAAGGTTCATTGAAAAC
>PMNJ01000101.1 GCA_003162595.1 Bacteroidales bacterium
GCCTCGACGACAGTCGAAAGCGGAGCCCTGAATCCCGGAAAAGGAGAAAGCAAAACCGGAGTAATTAGTACTCCGGCTGCAATCACAAATATTTTGAGATTTCTATTCAATTTTCTGTCCTGTTACTTTTACAGGATTTCCGGGATACCTTGAATAACAATTTGCAATATACATCGCTTCGCACCATACCGACGGCTGATAAAATTCACCTTTATAAGCAGCATTCAGAATCAAAACGAATGTTTTGGTTTGTCCCTGTGTCAAACTGAAATAGGTATTCACCCTGTCATCCCTGAAGTCGCGGTAATCATAAGCGCTCTCCTTGATGCCATAATCTGCTTCAAACAACCGGGTGTTTTGGATCTCCCATCCGGAAGGAACCATTTCCGTGAGGGCAATATTGTCGACTAATGTGAATGTATTATTTGTGACTTTCACGATCATCATGAAATCAGACCCCTGTTTAAGGTTTTTCTGATCCACCGGTTTCAGGCTCATATCCATATAATCGATCTTCATGCTTAATCCTTTATCTTCACGGGCTATATCGGATACCATCGGGACACCTTTCCTGGTGAGTGTAACATAGAGCGGTTTATCGGAATTGTTCTCGACCACAAGTGAATTATTTTCGTTGTTCTGCCTGAGATCCTTCGACCAGACCTCTTTTGAAAGGATGGTCTGTTCCGATTTGGTCCCGTTAAAAGTGATTTTTATTTTTGAAGGACTGTTTTTATCGCCCGGAAGCGATTCAGTCCATTTCATATAGGCATAGAGGCCCCATGCAACTGATTGTGTGCTGAACCAACTGTCATTATTAAAATTTTCACAGATCGTTTTCAACAGAGGAAGAGCTTGTTCATCATTTTTCAGCAGAGTCAATGTATATAATATAATCGCCTTATCCCGTAATTCGCTGCCATAATAAAAATTATTGTATTCCGGTTCTGTCTGGGTGTTCCTTACATCCAGCAAACCGGCTGCAACCTCCGGACGTCCGGAAGTAGCAAATGCTGCCGCAAGAAGCCATTTGGATAATTGCGGAATTCCTGTCGATTCCCTGAGTCGGTTCATTGCCCCTTTCTCGGGCTGACCGGCTAGAGCTAGAGTAAAGAGTCTGTATGCCTGATCGTTGGCTGACTGTTTGTACCTTGTATCAAAACGCCAATCCTGTGCACTCTTCTTCTGGAAACTAATCCACTTCTGTTTGAATCCCGACGGAATGCTGTATCCTTTTCTTTCCGCTTCCGTCATGAAATGTCCGGCATAGGATGTCACCCAGTTGTCTGGCTGCGAGGAACCCGGCCACAAAGCTATACCTCCGTTGATCATCTGCCTCGAAATTAGTTTATTGATGGCTTCTGAGATATTTGCAGCTGCTGAGCGGGTAATTGACGGATCATTTGATGTGAGTTCACTGAGCCAAAGTTGTGGGAAAGCCGCTGATGTGATTTGCTCTGAACAGCCATATGGATAATCGAGCAGATAATCCAACCTTTTCTCCATGTTTATTGAAGGAAGGGATGAGACTTCAAGGAGAGTTGAGTTGGATCCTTCAATACCAAATGGTTTGAAGTTTGTTTCAAATTTTTCACCCTGTCTGATCACTTTTACTTCGGCTCGTATCTCAGGAGGGTTCGGACTTCTTACTTCAATCGCCATATTATATGTTGCACTCTCTCCTCCTCCGGTCGCCGTGACACTTATTTTTGCCACGCCTGTTTTTCCACCGGCTGTAAATGAAAATTCGGAATCTTTTTCACCTGTACCCGGCACTGATATACTTTTCGTTTTCTCCTCAAAGCTTACAAGATCATTGCCTTCGGCTTTTATGGTGATATCTCTGATCCCGTCTTTCTGAATGAACAGGGAAACAGGAAGGGCCACTTTTTCACCCGGACTGACGACTCTTGGGGCAGTAACCAGTAACATCAGTGGATCTTTAACCAGGACAGATTTCTCTGCAATTCCAAACGCCCTGTCGCTTCCTGCGACAATCATTGTCCGTACGGAACCGGTATACTGAGGAAGGGTTATTGTGTGAGTATTGGTTTTCCCTGAACCAAGAGTGAACGGTCCCAGGAATTTTACTACAGGTAAAAATCTCCTCGCTTTGTTTGCCGATTTATCAATGACAGCTTCATCACCTCCGATTGCAAAGACTCTCTCAAGAGTTCCGCCAAAAGCTCCCAGGACAAAATCATAAAGATCCCAGGTCTGGACCCCGAGAGCTTCACGGGCATAAAAATATTTCCAGGGATCGGGAGTCTTGAAACCTGTAATATCGAGCAGTCCTTCATCCACGACTGCCACCGTATAGGTCATTGATTTCCTGTTAGCTTCGCTGACTTTAATTGTAAATGGTTTTTGTGACCGTATCTCATCAGCCATCTCAATTCTGGGTGTAAGCCGTGTCTGAGGATCCTCAACCATTACCGGTACAACTCCATACAGCCTCATAGGCATGTCGTTAACTGTCTGGGCGTGAGGCTGAATCACAGTAACGTACGCGTAGACATTAGGAGCCATTTCGGGCCTGGCTTTGAAGGAGACGATAGTGTTGCCTTTTTCAGTATTGATCCTTAGCTCGTCAAGAACGCCTGTGGCGTTTTCAAGAGTCACAATGGCTCTTGCGTTTTCGGGAGCCGGGAAAGTGAGTTTAATTTCGTCTCCCGGATTATACTTTTCTTTATCTGTATTAATAGCGAGCAGGGTAGCGCCTTCAGAATTTCCTTTTGACCCATATTCCCACGGCCAGTCCACCAGAAGTATTTTTCCGGTTGAATGACCGGTTGGTGTTGTTGCCCTGATCAGGTAACGACCCCAGTCTTTTTTATCAATATTGAATGAGAAAGAACCTTCACCGCCTGAGGTAGTTATTGTCTTTCTTATTACCGGTTTGTAATTTTTGTTGGAGATAAAAGAAGCGAGATTTTCCTCGTCTGATTCCCACCACCATCTGTAGGAAATTTTATATACGGTTATTTCAACTTCCGATCTCACCGGTTTGCCTTTTTCATCGAGAGTGACAAGCTTAACCTCATTCTCGGCATCTGTAAAAAGCATCCTGCTTTTCCCTTTTAACCCAGGAAGATTAATCCCGACGAACACCGGGTAAGGAGCATATTTATAGGTCGTTTGTGTAATACTTTCATCGCCACCGGGTTCCGAAGCTTTAGCAGTAAAAACGGCATTCAGCATGCCAGGGGCATTGATCTCTTTTCCGGGATCAAAAACAACCGAAGCATTTCCATTGTCATCAATGGCACTTTTGAAAATATTAACAGTCTCGGAATGAAATTCACTGACAGGATCATCGAAATCATATTGTCCGTACTTTTCAAATTCGGTTTTTGTATGTTTCAGGATATACTCAACAGACGACTGAAGATTCTTTGCAACAGCGCCATTAAGCCATTTCACATTGAGGCTTCCTCTTGAAACAGGATTGGACCCACCCAGTATTCCACCCGGGAAATTCAGGTTAATTTTTAATCTGTTCGGTTTGACAGTTTCAATCCTTATCCGTTTTGTAAATGTGGCTCCTCCGATCCTGAATTGAGCTCTGTAGTTACCGGTAATTGCATCAGGTGATGTTTTTGAGATGAAGACGAGCAGGTTGCTTCCTGACGGTTTCAATACCTGGTTATCAACTCTCTGTTCAAGAGGGTTAATAAGT
>PMNJ01000132.1 GCA_003162595.1 Bacteroidales bacterium
AAGTTGTTTTTAATGAGGAACCGGCATATTATTCCTGGATGATGAACGGTGAATTTCCTCTTTACACAAAAAAAGTTCTTACAGAGATAAAACTTAGATCTTTCGGAAAAAACCAGGGATAAAATGAAGATCATCTGCATCGGACTCAATTACAGGAAACACGCCATTGAACTGGGGTGGTCTGTTCCGAGTGAGCCGGTTGTATTCCTGAAACCCGATTCCTCGATACTGAAAAATAATAAACCATTTTTCCTGCCTGATTTTTCGTCAGATATCCAATTTGAAGTTGAAGTTGTAATAAAGATCAGCAAGCTGGGAAAGGGGATCTCTGCAAAATTTGCTCCGCGGTATTTTGATGAAGTCACTTTAGGCATAGATATAACAGCACGCGATCTGCAGGCCAGTCTGAAATCGGCCGGTATGCCATGGGAATTGTCAAAATGCTTCGACGGCGCTGCACCTCTGGGACGGTTTATTCCCATAACCGGTATAAAAGATCTTGCAGATCTCGATTTCCGGCTTGAGATCAATGATAAAGTTGTACAGAAAAGCAACACTTCCGATATGATATTCGGCTTTAATGAGATTATAGAATATGTCTCAAAGTTTTTCACCCTTAAAACCGGTGACCTTATCTTCACAGGAACTCCGCCCGGAGTAGGCAAGCTCCATAGAAATGACAACCTGGTTGCATATCTTAGTGAAGAATCGGTTCTTGACTTTCTGATTAAATGAAATTTAAAGTCAATTAAACCAGTACGATAATTTCAATACAATTCCTCGGTTCTTTATCCTGGAATCGGTTGTGGATGAATTCTCCGTATAAACAATGAACAGGTCAGATACCGGTGCAAAACGCCACTGGAAGCGAAGGTTCAAATTTATATTGTCGATCTGATTATTATATTGTACAAAACTTGTTAAAAAGAGCTTGTCAGTAAAAGTAAGATCAATTTTGGGTCCGATTAGTATAAATTGAGCACTCTTATAGGGAGAAGGCATTGAAATATTATTATATGTTGTTATTATTGCCAGACTACCATAAGGTTGAACGCGGTAATACAATTCTCCATCTAACATCCACTTTTTCCCATTATAATATCCGCCGTACCTGCTGCTGACAAGCCAGTTGAATGATTTGCGTATGTCTGAAGTGAAAGAAATACCCATTTCATTCCAGTTAAATTTATCATTTGCAGCAAGAGGTAAGCTGCCGGTATTGGTGGGATCGAACGGTGTCTGAAGCTTAATAAATGTCCTCATTCCATCAACCACAAATATACTTTTATTCATCCATTCAACCTGGTAAAGAATCTGGGTTACCCGGTCGGTGAGATTCATTGAAGGATCATAATACAGGTCCATTTTAAAAGCCGGGCCATGATCAGCAACCGTGCTGTTGGCCGGAAAAAACTTGTATTGAAAAAGCGGATTTATCTCATAGTACCCTTTTCTTCTTATATATCCAACCTCTGCAAGATAATCAGCTCCTACCCACGATTGATTCAGAGTTGCTGTTAAATATTGAGTGTTGTACGCAATATTGGCAGACAATGCTGCCGCATCATGTGTGGCTCCGGGGTAAAATGACTGATGGTAAAATGCTTTTCCTAGCCAGTGATTATCAGCGCTTGCAAGGTTATATTCGAGGCCTGCAACCCGGTTGAACCTGTATTTAGTAGATGAAGTGTCAGTTTGCAGATTCATCTCCTGTTTATTGATAAAAAATGCTGTTATATTGGAATGACTGAACACATTACGCTGAATAGCTGCAACTGTAAAATTTCCGGCATCTACTGTATCATTCCGATCAGTCTGAATGTCCATAAGACCTATCCTCCAGTTATTTCCAATCTTGCCGCTTAGTCTTGCTCCTGCCAGAACCTGACTTTCGAGTCCTATACGACGTGAGAAAAATGGCCTCAGGTTATCATTACCCAGCTGTGCAAAAAGATCGCTGTTTTCAAGGTAAAATTGTCTCTTCTCAGGGAAGAATAGTTCAAAACGATCAAGGTTTGTCACCTGATTGTCGACTTCGACCTGGGAATAATCAGGATTGACGGTCAGGTCAAGATTCATTGAGGTAGATAATATGACCTTTGAATCAATACCTGCATTGGCAACAGGTTTGAACCCTTCTCCAGCCTCCTTATTTTGCGTGGTCTTTACTGATATATAAGGTATTAAGGAAAATCTCAGACCTGATGGGGGCAGGGGCTTATCCCATACGAGTGAACCGGTAAAGGCAAGAGTTGCCGTTGCAAATTGTCTTGGCATCGGTGCCCAGCTTGATTTTTCATTTGTTTTGAGATCCAGCCTGCTGAAATTTATTCCCCACTCTTTTTCTCCACCATTATATCGTATGCTACGGAATGGAATTGCAAATTCAGCTACCCAGCGGTCTTTATAATTTTTTACAGCAGATCTCCATTTTATATCCCAGTTCAGATTAACTGTACCACCGTTAGCCTGTATCCCGTCCCACTGTGCCCCTGCAGCAGAGACTCCAAAGGCAAAGCCATTGGTCTGGTCATTGTAGGTGTCAAGGAATACCACGAAATTATCATTCTTCAGAAAATTGAAGTCGCGCCGCAATGACTCCACGGGACGCTTCCCCGGTGTTGAATCGTAACAGACAATTCCTATATAAAGAGTCGATTCGTTGTGGATTACTCTCACCAAAGTCTGTGCAATGGCAAAACCTGTATCGGTAGGCAATACTCGTTGGAAGTGAGTGGCTATATCTGCTGTTGCCCATGCAGGTTCATCCAGAATTCCATCGACATTTATTGTATTATTTGTTTCAGTCGTGTTTATCCGGTATTTCTCACGATTAATTCCTTTCGACTGACCAGAAAGTATTGTATTAAAGCACAGAATAATAACGGCGCTTAGTAAGAGGGAGAATCTGAACATTGAGGATTTAAAATTTGGCACAAGATAAAAAGAAATTGCGAATTAGGACTTTGAAATTACGAACCAGAGCTTAGAGAAATTTATGAAGTGCTGGCTCATTTATTACTCGTAATTCGTAATTCGAAATATTGGCATGTTTTATTGGCTTAATTTTAGTGAGGTTGAATCCCCTCAAGCGCATTGGCTTCGCCGAGCTCTCCCGCTTAGGCGGGATCGGTTCTCCGTTGCTAGCTGCGGAGTCAGCGAGCATTAAGAATTTACCTTAGGGGATCGAAGATTCCTCGCTGCTTGCTGCGAGGATCTTCAATTGTATGAAAATTCCTTTGGTATTAATTAATTCTATTAATATCTTTGGCCATTAATTTTAATAAATAAATAAGATGGGAAATTTAGGAGCTACTGAGATATTACTGATTCTGGTTGTTGTAGTACTTCTATTTGGTGGCAAGAAGATTCCTGAACTGATGAAGGGTATCGGACAGGGAATGAAAGAATTCAAAAAAGCTTCCCGTTTGGATGATGAGAACGAAAAGATGAGCGCTGAACCAAAAAAAGAAGAAGAAAAAAAATAAAAAGTTGTCTGAAGAGTACTTTATCAGACAATCCTTGTTGCTTAACATATTGTTAATCAATCTGAAACAATATATTTTGGAGTTTTTCTGTGTTTAGTTACCTG
This sequence comes from Bacteroidales bacterium, assembly GCA_003162595.1. Classification (GTDB taxonomy): domain Bacteria; phylum Bacteroidota; class Bacteroidia; order Bacteroidales; family VadinHA17; genus LD21. The sequence continues at coordinate 3,593 of PMNJ01000132.1, forward strand.
TTCATAGCTATATGCTATTTCGAGTAGTTTGGGTTCATTCCATGCCCTGCCAAAGAAAGTAACTCCAACCGGTAAATCATCAATAAATCCCATTGGAACAGTGATTGCAGGATAGCCTGATATTGCTGCCAGGGATGAACTTCCACCAACAAAATGATCACCTAACAGCATATCCGTCTTCCATGCCGGGGAGCCGGTCGGCGCCATAATCGCGTCAAGCCTGTAAGTATTCATTACTTTATCTATTCCATCTTCCCTTGTTGCTTTTATCATGGTAGCCAGTGCCTTTTTGTACTCTGTCGAATTCAAATCTCCTTTCTGATCAGCCTGTTCAAGCAGATTCTGATCGAAATATCTGAGTTCGACGCTATCTGATTTATTGAACTGAATCAGGTCTTTAATGTTTTTAACAGATGAACCACTATGTCCGGCAAAGTAATTATTAAGTCCGTCCTTAAATTCATACAGCAACACCTGAAATGATGCATCTTCATAATTCAACCCTTTTGGAAACTCAATTTCAACTACTTCTGCACCATTTGCTTTAAGGTA
>PMNJ01000333.1 GCA_003162595.1 Bacteroidales bacterium
TTTAGAAGATTCCTTCAATTGAATATCCGTTTTCCATTTTCCTTCCAAATGTTCCCTGTCATCAGGATGCACTGCCTTAAGCCATCCAAAACCAAGGGCTTCTTCATATGTCAGGCCCGATAATTCCATCCATTTGGGATTTACATAAGTTGTATAACCATCCGGTTTAGTTCTGAAAATCCCAACCGGAGAAACCTGAGCCAAAGTCTGAAATAAGTGCTGACTAGCCGTTAAGGCTTCCTCCGACCTTTTCCTCTCGGTTATGTCAAGAACAATAAATGAAACTCCCTTCGTATGATCATTCTTATCAAGAGGAGCCGAACTTATGATAACATTGAGAATTTTATCGTCTTTGCATTTTAATTTTGTTTCAACTGTTCCTGTGCCTTTCTCTGCAATCTGCTGGTATTTTTCTTTTCCTGCATTTAAGAATTCCTCGGTGGATGAATACAAAATCTCAGAAGATTTTCCAATTAATTCATTTCTGAGATATCCGGTCATGTTGCAGAGAGCATCATTTACTTCAATCAGTATCCTGTTAACCACAAGTCCAATTCCGACAGGAGCGACACTAAAAATGCTCTGGAGTTTCTCCTCGTTTTCTGTCAGAAGCAATTCTGATGCTCTTTTCTCCTTATTAATCTGTACCTGCTCAAGCGCCTCTTTTACTGCAAAAGGCAACCTTTTCATATGTTCTTTGATAACATAATCCTGGGCGCCTGACTTGATGCATTCAACTGCTATCTCTTCATTAACCGATCCGGTTAAGAGTATGAATGGTAATTCAGGGTCGAACTTTGTTACTTCCTTAAGAGCCTGAAGGCCGTTAAATGCAGGCATCATATAATCAGAAATAATCAGATCAGGTTTGAACTCATTAAGCGCTTTGATAAGATCCACNNTCAACAGATTCTTTTGAATCATTTTATCTGGTTTTTATGATGATTAGTGGCTGTGACTTGTGATTTATTGCTATACACAAGCCATCTTCCAAACAATCTGATCTTTACATAATTCAAAATACTAATGTAATTATTGTCTTCTCAAATATATGAAATGTATACTGCTTACATCAAAAATACTGCACTCCAACCACGGGTTCAAACTGTCAGCCACTCTTCTTTACAGGCAGACTAAAATAAAATGTTGCTCCTTTTTCTACTTTCCCCTCTGCCCATACTTTTCCTCCGTGCCTGTGAATAATTCTCTGCACAATGGCTAACCCTACACCGGTGCCTTCAAATTCATCGGCTTGATGAAGACGTTGAAAAACTCCAAACAATTTATGAGTATATTGCGGATTAAATCCCACACCATTGTCTTTTACATAATAAATATTGAATTCATCTTCAGTATAGCCACCTATTTTTATCTCAGGTCTCTTTTTCCCTGAAGAAAACTTTACAGCATTGGAAATAAGATTTATCCAAACCAGTTTTATAAATGTAGAGTCAGCAAAAGCTTCTGGTAATACCTCTATAATTAAGCTAATTTTTTCCTGAGTTTCAGGCGATACGACTTCATTGAGCATTGACAATGCCATCTTTGTCATGTCGACTTTTGATACTTTATGTTCACCACGGGTAACTCTCGAAAAGGAAAGAATGTCGGTAATGAGTTGGTCCATTTTCTGAGTATTGCTGCGAATAAGACCAAGCAGTCTCCTACCTTCGTCATTAAGTTTTGGTCCATAATCTTCCACTATAAACTCAGAGAATCCGCTTATAGCACGTAAAGGGGCCCTGAGGTCGTGAGAAACCGAATAAGCAAATGCCTGAAGTTCTTTATTTGCAGCTTCAAGTTGAGAAGTGCGTTCAATCACCCTTTTTTCAAGCTCAGCATTTAACTTTTTAACTTCTTTCTCCACTTTCTTGCGTTGTTCCATTTCGAGCCTGACTTCTTCAAGTAGGTTAAGAGTTGCTAATTTACTGGATTCCAATTGCTTGTGTGATTCTTTAAGCTTTTTTTCAGCAATTTTCTTTTCCTCAAGCTCATTTTGTAAATCTTTAGTTCTTTCTCCAAGAGCCTGTTCTACTATAATACGATCAGTAATATCAAGAATAGAAACAATACTTTGACTGGTTCCCCGAACCAGTCCGATATCCAATATGGCATGTCGGACTTCACCCTTCTTATTAATAAGTTTCACCTCATACTTTTTAGGGGCGAGAGAAGGGTTTTCGCGTCTTAGATTATGATTCCTGATCATATTTTGCAAACTCTCCGTTTCAACATAATTAGTCCATTTCTGCCCGATAAGTTCTGCCTGAGAATATCCTGTCAGAGAAAAACACTCGTGGTTTGCCATAGAGATAGTTGTATCCTCCTCAACTATCAACGTTGCCGTGCCCGTAGATTCAAAAATAGCCTGATACTTCGCCTGGTTTATCTGTAAAGCTTCCTCAGCCAGCTTGCTTTCGGTGAGGTCTTTCTCAAATGATGCTTTTAATGAATCATACTCAAATTGCCCCTTCTCTAACTCCTTTATTAGCTGGCCTTTAGTTTTAGCCTGGTAATTCATAACTCTTTAATTTTCAAATTTGCAAATTGTAAAAGAGAAGGTGCTTCCCTTTCCAACTTCACTTTCCACCCAGATTTTACCCCCATGCTTTTCAATGAATTCTTTGCATAATAATAATCCAAGTCCTGTACTCAGTTCACCTTCTGTGCCAGGTCTGCTGGTCTTTTCACTTAAAAGGAACAGTTTGTCTTTCAATTCCTGATTCATCCCAATACCTGAATCGCGGACCCTCACCTCGATGAAATGTTCATTATTGCATACAGCTTCCACCCTGACTTTCCCTCCAGCCCGTGTAAACTTAATTGCATTTGAAACAAGATTCCGTATAATAGAATCAAACATATGATTATCGACATTAACCTCAATTTCATCCGGAATAGAAATCACTATTTCCACCCCTTTTTTCTTTGCCGCTTCCGACAACACATCAATACAGTCACTTACCTTTTCATTCAGTTTGAGTTTCTCAGGGATAAAATCGAGACCACCCCGTCTCAGTCGTGACCATTCAAGAAGGTTTTCAAGGAGACTGTAAATATTCTGGGCAGACTCCTTCATGCTGACAGTAATCTCCTTAATCTCGTCTATAGTCATTGCCTGAATAGCTTCCGAGAGTATTTCTGTTGCGCTCAGGAAGGCACTTAAAGGACCTCGCAGATCGTGCGCAATGATTGAAAAGAACTTATCCTTTTCTGCATTGACAATCTGAAGCATCTCATTTTTTAGTTTTATTTCTTCCTCGGCCAGCTTGTGATTGGTTATATCCCTGGATATTCCGAAGGTACCAATAATTGTTCCCTCTTTGTCGCACAGGGGCAGTTTAACCGTTGAAACCCACGTGTCGGAATGATCATGATGTGTCTCTTTTTCTTCAAGACTCAACATTTGCCCGGTCCTGATAATATCCTGCTCATCATCATATGCCTGCTGCGCATGTTCCCCTGTAAAGAAATCAAAGTCTGTTTTTCCAACTGCCTGGGTAGTGTCGTTCAAACCTAAGAATTGAGCCTGTGCCTTATTTATCCTGATGAATCGACTTTCGCGATCTTTAAAATAGACATGATCGGGAAGGTTATTTAAAAGAGCGTCGATCAGATATTGTTCCTGTACCAGCTCTTTTTCAGTCTGCTTCCGCTCCTTCACGGATTCTATAAGTTGTCTGTTCTGATATGCTTTTGAGGAAATTTCAGTGGCAAAGGCAAATAACATCTTAGCTACGTTTTCAAACTTATCTCTTGACATTACAGGCACTTCGTCCAAGGCATTCATGAAATCTTGCTTATCAGCTCCTATTTCTTCCGCATATCGAATCATCCTTTTATAATCCTGTTCCTCATTTTTTACCTGACCAATTAACCAGTTGGCTATATGCTTACCACCAACTATAATACTTGACCCTGCGTCCCACAATCCACCGCTTAAACATGGTAGTATAACCGGACCGGAAGGATTAGGCTTGCCAATTTCAGCATCGGATTTGAAACAGTTTGTAAGTCCTGAATCTGTTTTCCTGATGATTTCATTGCATAATCTGCAGAAATTACTGGGACGTGTTATAGGTCTGCCGTCAGGATGAGTTATAATTGATGCAACCCCTGTTGCATCCGAAAAAAGGTCCTGAATATGTTGAATATCATCTAAATCGAATATATCGGAAAACTGGATGTGATCTGTCGTTTTCATGTTTTTCTTCATTTTGTTTCACTAAAATAAGTTCTTCCTATGCTTTTTCCCCACTCTTCATACAAATTTTTATTTTTTGCGATAAAACACAAGATACGAAGTTTTAGCCACATTATTTGATTTCCCGGGTGTTAAGATGGGGTCAGAGCTGAAGGCTTGGAGGGTTGAGGTTGAGGTTGAGGTTGAGGTTGAAATTCAATATTTCAACATTTCCTCTATTTCAGTTTTCTTACTACATTTGCCGCAGCAAAAAAAAAATGCAATACGATATAAAACCCGGTATCAGAGGCCTGATTTTTGATCTCGACGGGACACTTGCCGACACAATGCCATACCATTTTAAAGGGTGGCGAATGGCCTGTCAGAAATTTGGAGGCGACATCGATACCGCTTTTCTAAGAAAACACACGGGAACACCCGGATGGATAATCGCTGATGAGATTATAAAGAAATGTAAACTAGACGGAAGTGTTACTATTGATCAGATAATGGCTGAAAAACTTATCGAATTCTATAAGGAACAACATCTGGTCAAACCTATTATCCCGGTCGTGGAAATAGTAAAGAAATATTACGGTAAACTGCCAATGGCTATCGGGACAGGCGGTCACAGGGAAGCTGTTGAACGGACGCTTGAGATTACAGATCTTCGTAAGTTTTTTGATATTATTATTACGGCTAACGATGTAGATAATTTCAAACCACATCCTGAAACCTTTCTGAAATGTGCAGCCCTTATGAAAATTGAGCCACAATTCATTGAGGTCTTTGAGGACGGAGATCTGGGCATCGAAGCTGCATTAACCGCAGGAATGTCTGCCACAGACGTAAGATCGTGGTATGATTCGAGCTGGTAAAAGCACAGAGCAAATGGCACAGAGTTAATAATTAAGTCCCCTTTGAGCCATTGCACCCTTGCGCCATTGAGCCACTTNNAGAATCTTTGTCGTTAAATTAGTTATGCTTGTTTTGATAGCATCAAATGGTTTTCCATCCTTAGTGCTGTCCTGTTCAACAAACATGTACTTCATACCGGCAATATTTTTAGCAGCAAGAATCTCCTTGAAATTTATCACACCGGCGCCGACAGGTGCAAAATCACTACTCTGAGTTTTGAAGAATGGAACTTCCTTTGTATACATGTCTTTCATATGGAAAAGCTGAAACCTTCCGGGATATTTCTTAAAGAGCTCCACCGGATTGATCCCTGCTTTAGTTGCCCAGAATAAATCTATTTCCATGGTCATGAGATCTTTATCCATTTCGGACAGGAAGACATCGAAATAGGGAACCTTGCCCTCTACTGTACCAAATTCAAAATTATGATTATGATATCCGAACTGAACACCGTTATCCTTCATAATCCTGCCAACTTTGTTCCAATCGGCAACCATTTTCTGAAACCCTGCAATAGATTTTCGGTCTTCATCGGCAATATAAGGCTGCATACAATATTTAGCCCCGACTTTTGCATGATCTTCAGCCATCTTCTTTGCCTCGTCGGAAGTTATTCCCTTGGGATTCACGCCGGCATGACTGCTTATTATATCCATACCAAGATCATTTGCCATCTTTTTAAAATCGCCGGGCAGATAACCATAAAATTTCCCATTTGAATAGCTGGCCAATTCCAGATATTTGTAACCGATATCAGATACCATTTTCAATGAGCCTGGAACATCTTTTCCCATTGCATCGCGTATAGTGTATAACTGTAATCCTATTCCGAAAGTTTTGGGATCGGCAACAGTTACTTCTGAGGTGGGTTTTCCAACCATTTTCCAGTCACTCTTTGAGATAACAATTGCTCCTAATGCACCTGTGGCAGATAATCTTAGAAACTCCCTTCTTGATTGTTTTGTTTTCATGGCAATAAGTATTTAAAAAAATGAAATCATAGATTTTAAAACTTTAAAAAATCAGAAAATAAAAGTAATATAAAAAGGCAAAAAACAGAAGACAAAAGACAAAAGTAAAAAGATAAAAGTAACTTTGAGAAATTCCCTTTACCGGAAAGATTGCCGCGTCCTTCTGCCTCGGGCTCACAATGACTCTGTAAGTTAGATAGATTAGACTGAAAACTCGAAAGATGAAGGTCGAAACACGGAACGAGAAACAAATAACATTTATAAAAAGATAATTGAATCAGATAATAAAAACTTCCGACGGTTCGCACACTATTTATGTTCCTGAAATAGATGAGCACTATCATTCAGTACACGGCGCCGTACAGGAATCTACGGTTATATTCATTAACAGCGGATTTGATTTTTGTAAAGCTGATCCCATTTCTATTCTTGAAGTCGGTTTCGGAACAGGGTTGAATGCACTTCTGACTGCTATCAAAAGTATAGAAGGAACACGAGAAGTAAATTATACTTCAATCGAAAATTATCCTCTTGATAATAAAACCATCAGCTCCCTGAATTATAATGAGTTTGCAGGAGAAAATGGCAGGGAGATCTTTCATCTGATTCATTTATCACCATGGAATACAAGAGTGAATATCTGCAAAAATTTCAATCTTCATAAAATGGAAGCAGATTTTACAAAGGAAAAACTTCCGGGGAAGTATGATCTTATTTATTTTGATGCTTTCGGACCAGATAAACAACCGGAAATGTGGACGAGGAAAATGTTCTCAGGAATTTCAGATGTTACGAATAAAAAGGGCATCCTTGTCACTTATTCAGCTAAAGGAGAAGTGAAAAGAAGTCTAAAAGCATGTGGGTTTGAAGTAACTTTGCTTCCTGGTCCTCCAGGGAAAAGACAAATGATCAGGGCGGTGAAAATTTAAAATTTATTCTTTCCATGGCTTTTTTGCTTCCCCTAAAGTATTATCTTAGCGGAAA
>PMNJ01000245.1 GCA_003162595.1 Bacteroidales bacterium
TTGTCTTTTGTCTTTTGTCTTTTTCCCTCATGCCTCACGCCTCTAATGAACAACCTCCCTGGCTGCAATCTCAGTCCTTTTAATCTGTATATAATCCGGATGTCTCTTTACCCTTTCCGTAAGTTCACTCTGAGCCTCACATTTTTTCTTCCTCACATAGCCATAAGTATAACCTAGCTTATCTGCTATTTCCCGGGGCGATTTCTCCTGCCAGTAAAGTGTGAGTATCTTTTTACTGATCGGATCGAGCGTTTTAAAAACATCCTGTATTATCTGTTCATACAGTTGATAATCTATCATATCCGTAAAATCTTTCTCACTTTCCGACTCACTTCTCCTATTAAGGTAATTAGCTGCAGCCTGACGTTTATCGAGGGCAGTTTTCCAGAGATGCTCACATACACAATAGAGGAATGTCTTGAATTTGCAGGTAAGGTTAAATTTTTTATCATCTAGTTTCTCGAGCATAATGATAAGACCGTCCTGGAAGATATCGCGTGCATCTTCATTTGTACCACCCTTCTGGTAAATCATCAGCCTTATCATTGGCATATACCTGTCCGACAGCCAGTGAACCACATAGCTTTGACGATTTCTAAGGCATTCTATGATCTCATTATCAGTGTACTCTTTCACAGTAATTGATAATTTCTGCAGATTCTTTCATTAATAATTCAAATATACTCATTTTTTTAATTCACAACTGTTTAATAAAAATTGACTTAAGATAATCATAAATAAATAATACTGAATTGTTGGAAAATCAATACAATAAAAGAATTTACTTGTTCTCAATCATAGAAAAGTACGGACTCACAGGTAACAATTTGCCACCTGTTCCTATTAAACTATGTTTAAATCCTTACTATGCAAGAATTAAAATTGTAAGGAGCAGATAATGTGTGCTTTGCTGATTCCTTAAAACGGGATTGACAGAGTTGTTTTCTATTATTTTGATACAGTGAAAGAAAAAAAAATAAAAACAAATACGATAATTATGAGAACTGAAGCTTCTCCCGACTATCTGAATAACCGCTTTAACAAAGAGGTGGAAGAACAATTCAACATTTCAGCAGACCTACTGAGCCAGGCAATAGAAAATGCAGATGGAGTACCGTACCAGCTCATCTTCGGTACTGGTATCGGTGATGGATATTTTTTGAACATGGGATTTGGAGCAAAACAACTTTTTGGTATCTCGCCAGGTGAGTTCACCGAGAAGCTTTTTCAACAGATGATTGAAGAGATTATCCCTGTAAGTGAGGATATCCCGTCCGACCCTTTCGAAACGCGTGAAAAAATTATCAGCGGGGTAATTCACAAATACAACGCAGAGCTATTAGTGAGGACTCAGGATGGTGAGAAAAAATGGATAAGGGACAGTTCCGTACCTGTGATTGACGATAAGACGGGTAAGGCTACGGGTTTACTGGGGATATTTTTCGATATCAGTGAACACAAGCAGACTCTTCTTGAGCTTGGAAAAGCCATGGACAGGGCAACTGAGAGCGATCGTTTAAAAACGGCATTCCTGAATAATATACCTCATGAGATAAGGACACCTTTGAATGCAATCGTCGGATTCTCAACTCTGGTGAACGAACCGGGACAACTAATGCAGAGCCGTCTTGAGTTTCAGGAGATTATAACCCATAGCTCAGACCATCTCCTTGAGATAGTGGACGATATTGTTGAGATCTCAAAAATAGAAGCAAAGATCATAAGGATCATAAATAAGGAAGTAAATCTCAACCAGATGCTCCAGAGAGTCTATGACAGATTCAAACCTGAAGCAGCTGAGAAGAATATTCTTCTGAGATATGATGCCCCTATGGATGAAAAGGAGATCATCATTACAACAGACGGGTATAAGCTATTCCAGTCTCTTAACAACCTGTTAAGCAATGCAGTTAAATTTACCTTTGATGGAAAAGTTGAATTCGGCTGCTCTTTTAAAGATGATAAGATTGAATTTTATGTTTCTGATACCGGAATCGGCATAGGGGTGGAACATCAGCCAAATATCTTTAAACCGTTCTACCAGGCTGAGAGCAGCAGTACAAAGAGGTATGAGGGTACGGGTTTGGGATTATCAATAGCGAGGGCTTATATTGAGTTGCTGGGTGGTGAAATATGGTTTACTTCGGAGCCCGGTAAGGGGTCGGTATTTTGTTTTAATATACCCGGGCCCGGCAAAAATTCTAACCAGCCCTGATACTCATGATATATATTGAGTAGTCATTACTGACTCCGGCAACCTGCCCGGATAGAATTATAATACAATCTGGCGCAATTTTTGCGGTCATACCAGGAGAAAATATGGGTGAACCCCTAAATATTATTTTAATTATGTACCTTGACTTCGACTTCGGACAGTTAGGCTCATTTTCTACAAAAACAAATAAATTATGAAAAATTCACTAATTTTTTTAATTCTTATATTCGGATTAAATCTTTATGGGCAATCAGATTCAACTGAAAAGGCTATTCTATATAATAAAATGTTATCCAAAGAGATAGAGCAGTCTGAATTCGCAAGAATAGGCACAAGATGGAACCAGACAATGAAAGAAATAAAAAAATATCCCGATGTGCCTTTAGATCAAAGCGGACAGGTCCACTATTCATTTCTCAATAAATTTACAGGTTTGAATAAAGAAAAACTTTTCACCCGTACCCTTGAATGGCTATCAATAAGTTATGGATTGTTTCCGCAATACATATATTCTAGTCTGGAAGACGGGAAAATAATTATCAGGAACAGTCTAAATCTTTCCTCTGCAAATTCATGTAATTATGCAGCTGTAATTTCAATAAAAAATGAGAAAGTGATGGTAGAAATTACAAATATCGGTTATCAAATGTTCATTGAAGGATATTATTCAAATGATAATTGGATACCTGAAAAAACTGTAACTCTGGGTATAAATCAAATTTACCCGGTAATCCTGAAAAACCCTTCTGACTGGAATTCAAAATTAATTTTACTCAAGTCTACAAATGAACTTTTTAATACCGAGAATGAAAATCTTTGCAACTATATTATCAACTATAATAACCCTGATGCTTTTTAGCGCAAACTGAGTTAATACGGGGTATTGAATGATCCAAAGCCATGGAGCGGCCGTATTCGTATTTTGTTGAACTTATTTCTTCAGATAGTTTTTCAGGTGATGCCCAGCTTTACACGTTTCTGGTTTTTGTCAAAATTTACTTTTAAATTTAGACTGATTTTTTGTTTAGACATCACTGGTCAGGAAAGGTGTGCAAATATTAACTTTTAAAAATTCCGGATTAAATAGTTTGGAGCCGGAATTTATTAATGCATAACACATTATTAAGAACCGGAGAACATTATTACAGGAATTATTGTTTGTCAATATATAATTGATCGATGAAACTATGAATAAACAAATCGAATATTTCCAGAACAAGCTTGATTATGAGCTGGATCCTTATGACCTGTTTACTGCTCTTGAAAACGGTGAAGACATTGTTCCGTTAGATACAAGAAAGATATTTGCATATGAAAAAGAGCATATTCCGGGTGCAGTAAGTCTTCCTCACAGGGAGATTGATGAAAAGAGCACCAGTCACCTCGATAAAACAAAAATTTATGCTTGTTACTGCAACGGAATCGGATGTAATGCTTCAACAAGAGGCGCTTTGAATATGTCAAAACTTGGTTTTAAGGTTAAAGAGTTGTTTGGAGGAATTGTATCCTGGAAAACTGACGGATATGCTACCGAAGGAACTCATAGTACAAAAGGTCTGACGATTAAAGGTGCTTATGAGGATAGTTAGAAAATATAGCTGTGTAGCAAGCCATTAGTCGTATTCCGGATGATTGGTTTTCCTTTTAGCGCTAGTATAATTTCAACCTGATAAAAGAAAAAGATTCTTCATTCTATCCGATCTGATTTGAAAATTTGTTACTTTTAAACTTTTGTGATGGAGTTCATTATTTATTTCAACGAAAAGTTGGTAACTCTTTTCTTATGGAAATTTTATAAGAGTTTTTAATGATCAATAAAAATATTTTTGCAACATCCGGTTTCAAACAAAAACTAATTATAAATAAACTATAATAATTATGAAAATTGTAAATGTATCTGCACTGGAAATCCTCGATTCAAGAGGGAACCCAACAGT
>PMNJ01000362.1 GCA_003162595.1 Bacteroidales bacterium
TTGTATAATCTTAATATGGATTTGGCTTCAGGATCAGTAGAACCACCAATTTCTTTATCCCAAATACCAGGATTATATAAATGACCAGGATTTCCACCAAGCGCTATTTCAAAATCTTTATTAACATCAACTGAACGGGCATTTTCCATATCCATAAAACTCACTTCTTTCATTTGATTGTCTAATATTGTCAATCCTCCGCCAGTGCCGGATGTAACATAAACTTTGTCATTGTAAAATCTCACATCGGTACCGACATAGCCTTTCAGGGAGAAATTTACAGATTGGCCTGATTCAAATTGATTGGATGAATTCAGTTCATATCTTTCTGCATAGGCGCTATCACGAGTTTCATCTGCTCCGGTAATCCATAGAAAAGTATTACACTTTGCAGAAGGTGAATATTTAACATCCACTGAACTTACATCTTTACCCTTATTAGTTTCCTTATTAATGAAAATAACACTAGATACCAATTTAGGTTCGGCTGGAGAGCTTATATCAACAATATCAACTCCACCCAAATATCTTGGACCTTGGGTGTTGTATGTTACGTAAGCATAATGATCAACTATCCGCACATGAGAGGCTTGTAAAACTTCACCGTTATATTCCGGGGGTGATAAACGTGCAATCAGCTGAATAGTTACTGAAGAGCTCGGTGTTCCTTTACTACTTTTTATTGTTTTTTTTGCGGTATCTCCAAAAATATACGCAGGTGTATTATCAGTTAAAGAAATTCTTTCATTTAAGGTATTAAGGTTGTTGTTGATTAACATACCTTTTGATCCTATGTTATCTGATGATTTTCTGAAAGTCTGATCATCATTTTTTTTACACCCTATTACTATAAGGAATATTGTAATACAGAAAAGAAATAACTGTTTCATAATTACTTGTTTTTAAAATAAATTTACGTTCAGAACGGCTATTTGTAAATCTGATTATCATTCTGTAACCTTTATCAGGCATATGCTACATTACTGTATGCGTCAATACCCTTTTAGTTTTTGTCTAAATCAAACTTACCCGAGAATAATTTTTATTAAAGAAGACAGTCGCTTTGATAAATGCAAAGATACGATATTTAAGCGTCTCCTGCAAAAGTGGATAGATTCTACTATTAATGAATACACTAATCTACAAATATTACGCGGCTCTGTCGCTTTAGATCAGGCAAAAAGGGTGTAGCATTAACTCAATTTTAGAAACCTGTTTGCACTGAAGATTTATAGGTACATAGCACCGTAAAATTTGTAGAATAGAAAACCCCTGGATAAAATAAAAGGTGCAGCGCACCGAAATATTTTATTTGAATTTTTTTATTCCCCAATTATCTTAACAAGCACCCGTTTTCTTCTTTTCCCGTCAAACTCCCCATAAAAAATCTGCTCCCACGGGCCAAAATCGAGTTTTCCTTCTGTTACGGCAACCACTACTTCCCTTCCCATTACTGAACGTTTGATATGGGCATCGGCATTATCCTCAAAACCATTGTGCTTATATTGTGAATAAGGCTTTTCAGGTGCCAGCTTCTCTAACCATACCTCAAAATCATGATGTAGTCCTGATTCATCATCATTGATGAAAATACTTGCTGTTATGTGCATTGCATTAACCAGTACCAAACCTTCCTGAACACCACTCTCATCAAGGCATTTTTCCACTTGTCCTGTAATGTTTAAAAAAGCCCTGCGGGTAGGTGTTTCGAACCAGAGTTCTTTACGATATGATTTCATGTTTTTGTTCAGAAAGTTATATGATTATTCTGAAATACAATATCAACATCATGATTTAATGGCATATATTCTCTCTTTAGGAGAGCATTCTATCTCTTATCAGAAAGTCACACTGATGTTTATTTACGGTTTTCCAGGACAATAGTATAGGCATCGAATGTCCAGAATTTTCTTAGTCCAAACTTACATTGAATAACATTGAGCGCCGCTGAAATACGCATCCGGTTACGGGATCCGTACATCATTAAGTAATAAAGTGGAGGCCGACGGTAATTGATGTCAACTGGTTCGAATTGTGGAAGATCTTCCCACATGGGATTAAGCCGCGGCTTTTCCGCTGAAGGTTGCTGTGAAGACATTGAGTAAAAAACGGAAGGCGGATAAGGGCGGCTGTTTTCCGGATTCTGCCAGAAGTATTCATGGTCATGCTTCAGGGAAACGACAATCTTACCACCAGGCTTGCAAACCCGGCACATTTCCTTAACAAAAGTCATTGCATGATCGGGTGAAAACACGTGCATAACGTGCGATGAATGTACCCCATCAAATGAATTGTCGGGGAAATCAAGATTGAGTGCATTTCCAACGGATACCCGGAAACCATTGGATTTACATAAGTCAATATTGTGAGGGTTAATATCAACTCCGAAAATTCGTTCAGGCGCATAATGAAGGAATAATCCAACTCCGCAACCTACATCCAGAATTTTATCACATGGTGATAAGTGTTTCCAGACAAAATCATATTCTTTCTGTTTCGAAGCATCTGAAAGAAGAATATTTCGTCCCAGTGATTCCAGCTTTGATAATAGCTTAGTCATATCCAGAAGTAAACTTTTATGAAAAAGTGTATAAATCTATTCTCATCTGTTCCTCAGCCGCTTACCAAATTTAAACCATATTTTTCCGGAATACAAAAATATATTTGTACTGAAAAAAAAGACAGTTTTAATATGTGAAGAGGGGTAATTTCCAGATATTAAAATTTGTCCTCTGACAGAAGACACTGAAGAACCCTGGAGGTTCTCTAAAAAAAGTTCAGGGAGTAACAAAAAAATCTTCGGAGAAGTTCACCAGATATACTTTATCCGTTGACCTTGTCAGAGCAGTATAAAACCATCTAAGGTAATCGATAGTTATTTCGTTCCTATTGAACATACCCTGATCGATAAATACCCTCTCCCATTGTCCACCCTGTGCCTTGTGACAAGTAACGGCATAGGCAAATTTTATCTGTAGAGCATTAAAATAGGGATTATTTTTTACAGCCTCAAATTGTTTTCTCCTGGTTTTAATATTCAGATAATCTGCCAAAATACTCTGGTATAGTTCTTTATTTCTGTCTGACGGCAATGCAGGTGTATCAAGGTGTAGCACATCCATCATTACCTTGGCCTCAATTTCCAGATTATAGTCAGGAAACTTCAATACCATATCGGCAAAACGGAAACCATATCTTTCCTCATATTTCCTTATCTTTCTTACTTCGGCAATATCTCCATTTGCAATAAATCCTGTGCCTTCCTCGTCCTCATCTATGATAAAATAGTTATTCTTTACAACCATAACTATATCGCCCGGACTTATCTCTTCCTCCCTGAAGAAGATCCTATTACGGATCCCCTGATTATAACGGTTTGCCTGTTTATTTGAATTAACAACAATTACCGTTCCTTCCATCCCGCATGTTCCATATGCCGAAGAGATCTCATCTATCAGCTCTTCCCCGGTTATTCTGATTGTATCCTTGTAGTTAATACAATCGATTGAAGGATGAACCAGGTTGGTTTCAGCCACCTGTAAACGAACACGGGTCGCATTCATAAGAACCCCTGATGTTTCACTTTGCCGGACAACCTGTTTCAGTTCACAGGTAATCAGTCCGAATCCGTAACCTCCAAGGGAGGCTGGATCGAGAGCCGGACTCAAAATGGATCCTACCGGAGGAAGCTGGGCGGTATCACCTACAAGAATTAGTTTGCATTCAGCACCCGAGTAGACAAATTCAATCAGGTCGTCAAGAAGTCTGCCGCTGCCAAACAATGATGAATCTCCTGAACTATTTGATACCATTGATGCTTCATCGACAATAAAAAAAGTGTCCTTATGAAGGTTTCTATCCAGTGAAAAGTTTCCAACCCCGTCTTTTGATGATTTTTGCCGGTATATCTTCTTATGAATAGTAAATGCCTGTCGTCCCGAATATGATGCAAGAACTTTCGCAGCTCTACCGGTCGGAGCAAGAAGAACCGACCGTATCCTTAACATATCTAGTGTTTTAACAATGGAACTTATTACGCTTGTTTTACCTGTTCCGGCATACCCGGTCATCAGAAAGATCACATCATTATTGTTATCGCAGATATATCCGGCAATTTTCTTCAACGCATCAGACTGATCATCAGTAGGTGTATTCCCAAGATTTTTACACAGATTATTATATATAATGGTATCTCGCATGAGTATTTAGAAAATCCCAAACTGCTGCTGGAATATTTTTCCTATTTTTGTTTGTAAACTTAACCAATCTTGATAACATTAAGAAATGCCGTTTCTTGAACTTTTTGACGAGACCCTCGATATAAACTCTACTGAAAATTATGAGTTATCCATTCAGGTAAGTCCCGATGGATTATCATTTTGTCTTCTTGATTCAATAAGAAATAAGTTCATCATGATCAGGTCATTCGAGGCGGAAGAAAATAAGTACTATAATGCAGATAAAATAAGTGAGTTGATCCGGAATGATGATTTTCTGAGTAAAAGATACAAGAAAGTGAATTATGTAATAGTTTCATCTAAGTTTACCCTCGTACCAGCGCCACTCTATGACCCGGGTAAAAAAGTTGAATATTTCATGTTCAATCATAACCTGAAAGAGGACAGCATTGTACTGGCAGATAAGACTAATGATCCTGATGCATTTCTTGTGTTCTCAGCATCTAAATCAATCAGTGAAGTAATGAATAGTTTTTATCCCGGAGTATACCCACATCATCATATAAAACTATTATTGGACCATACTTCTTCAACCAGAAAAAGTGTAATAGGTAATTACATACATGTTCATGTTGAAAGGGATTTTTTTAATCTGATTATATTTAATAACAATATACTAAAATTCTGTAATTCATTCGCTTACCGAAATATCTCAGACATTCTATATTATGTTCTTAATGTCTTCAAAAACCTGGATATCAAACAGGAAGAGACAGTTTATTTCAGTGGTTTGACAGAAAAGTATGATGATCTCTCATCCAGTTTCTCATTGTACATAAGGAATATAAAATTTTCAGAACCTTCAGGGAATTTCACATTCAGTTATGTCTTTAATGATACGGAACTTCATCGGTTTATTAATCTCTTTACAGTTGTAAATTGCGAATAATAGGGGGCAGATATAAAGGCCGGAGGATCAATCCTCCCGCGAATTTTAAGGCCAGGCCAACCACTGACTTTGCCCGTGAGGGTTTATTTAATATCCTGAATAACAGGGTTGATTTTGAGTCTATCAGCATTTTGGATCTTTTTTCCGGAACAGGAAGTATAAGTTATGAATTTGCGTCGCGGGGAGCCCTGGCGGTTCATCTTGTTGAGAAAGACATGAATCATATTTCTGGTATTAAAAAAATATTAACGGAGCTGAACCTTCAGAATGTCAGGCCGATCCATATTGATGTGAGAGCATATTTAAAGACATGTTCTGTTAAATATGACATTATCTTTGCCGATCCTCCATATGAGCTTAAATGGCTCGAAGAGTTGCCTGACCTTGTTTCACAGGCTGATATTATTAAAAATGAAGGATTTTTCATACTTGAACATCCCAGGGATCTGAGTTTTTCCGGTCATAAGTTATTTTTTGAGCACAGGAATTACGGAGGTGTGAATTTTAGTTTCTTCCATGGTTTATGTACTTGAATAATAGTTTATTACATTTCAATCTACAAAATCTCCAGTGAGAAACTGACCGATAATATTTTCAAAAATAATTTTGCGGAGTTAAAAATTAGGTTAATTTTGCAACTCGTTTTACAA
>PMNJ01000173.1 GCA_003162595.1 Bacteroidales bacterium
AAATTTAATCATTCAAAAATTGAAGCTCTTCGCAGCAAGCTACGGAGAATGCGATCGCGGGGATTCAAATTAATTCCAAATCTACAGATAAAATTGGAACACCGGGTTTGGATACAAACCAAATTTTCCGCATCTTTATTGGATATGTTTTAAGATCAATATGAGATCAACTTTTTATCCAATTATAGCCAGATGAAAAAAATATTTTCCCTTTTCCTGATTATATCAAGTTTACCGGGTATTGCACAGAACATCCAGACACCCTTGCAGAAGAACAGTTATTCCAAACCTTCTTCATACGAAGAATTGAGCGCTTATGTACACCAGCTAGCCCTGAGCTCAAAATTATTAAATGTGGAAACAATCGGACAATCAGCTAAGGGCCGTAATTTATATGCATTGAAGTTTTCTTCTTCAGAATTCGGGAAGGATAAGTCGAAGATAAAAATCCTACTGTTTGCTCAACAACATGGAAACGAACAATCAGGAAAAGAAGGCGCATTGCTTCTCGCACAGGAACTTTTAAAACCGGAAAATCAATACCTGTTTGACCGCATTGATCTTGTAATTGTTCCGCAAATGAATCCGGATGGTTCTGAAATAAACAAACGATTGAACGGGAATGAGGCAGATCTGAACCGTAATCACCTGACACTTACTGAACCTGAAACGGTTGCCCTGCATCATCTCTTCGATAAATATCTTTTTGAGGTTACAATGGATGTGCACGAATATTTTCCATTTGGTGATGCATGGAAGAAATTCGGATACCGGGATAATACGGATGAGTTCATTGGTCCCGTTAACAATCCGAATATTTCGGAGAATATTAAAGACCTGGCAAATCAGAGTTTTCTTCCATTCCTGAAAAAATACATGGCTGACAAACATTTTACAAATTTTATATATAGCCCCGGTGGACCTCCAGGTATAAATTATATTCGTCACAGTACCTTTGATATCAACGATGGACGCCAGAGTTTTGGAATTCTTAATTCATTTTCCTTTATTCAGGAGGGAATAAACGGAAAAGATTCCTTTGCCGATAATATAAGGCATAGGGCAGAAGGCCAGATGACAGGCATGCGAGGATTGTTAGAGTATGCATACCTGAATAAGGAGAAAATAAAAACTATGGTTGCCAATGACCGGAAAGAATTAACTCAAAATACTCCGGGCAGTATAATCTCAATCCAGTGTGAGCATGTCAGTAACGGTGAAAAACTGGACCTTCCTGTTCATTCATATTATTCCGATACTGATTCCATATATACTGTTGTTGATTATCGTCCGGTGGTTAAGTCACTCACTGATATTATAAAACCGGAAGGTTATCTTATTCCAAAAAAGTTGAAGGATGTCACAGACTGGGTTGATCGTCAGGCGCTTAAGAAGACATCCGTAAATTTAACTTCATCTGACAGAATTGAACAGTATAAGATAGAAGTTATTGATTCAATAGATTTTGAAGGAGACAACATTGTAAATCCGTCTGTGATCTCTAAAGATTACCCGTCTCAGATTTCGTCAGCTGATTATATCTATGTCCCTGCTGCCCAGTTAAAAGGAAATATGCTTGTTATTGCTCTTGAACCAAAGTCAATGCTGGGACTGGTGACATATAAGCAGTTTGCCTATTTGCTGAAGGCCGGAGAGGAATATCCTATTCTCCGGGTGGTAAAAAAATGACATTATTTTAGAAATAATGTGAGCAATTTTTCTTGTTCAAATAGGAATGACAAGAATGTGAGGGATCTCATGGAATATAGTATTAATTGAATCTGAAAAGAAAGCTCCTGAATCAATCAAACTGTCCGGTATATAATTCATAATAGTGCCCTTTCAGTTTCAACAAAACTTCGTGACTGCCCCTTTCCACGATTTCGCCATTTTCCATGACCAGAATTTCATCTGCATTCCGGACTGTTGACAATCGATGAGCAATTACAAAACTGGTTCTGCCTTGCATCAGCTGATCCATGCCTTTTTGAATGATCTGCTCTGTACGGGTATCAATCGAGCTTGTTGCTTCATCCAATATCAGTACAGGCGGCTTTGCCACCGTTGCCCTCGCGATGTTCAGCAACTGACGCTGGCCCTGACTCAGATTATCTCCGTCGTTATGCAATATTGTCTGGTAACCTTTTGGCAATCGCTGAATAAATGAATGAGCTCCTGCAAGAGTGGAAGCATCTATAACCTCATTATCAGTGGCTTCAAGCCTTCCATACCGAATATTCTCCATAACCGAAGCAGTAAAAAGGTGTGTGTCCTGCAAAACCATGGCCAGCGACCGGCGCAAACTATTACGTTGTATTTTTTGTATTTCATGTCCATCTATTGTGATCTGACCCGATTGAATATCGTAAAACCTTGGAAGTAAATTGATAATTGTCGTTTTCCCGGCTCCTGTAGAACCAACCAGTGCTATCTTCTGCCCTGCTTTAGCTCCGAATGAAATATTTTTCAGAATAACTTTACCTGGATCATATCCGAAGGTCACTGAGTTGAAACTGACATCCCCTTTTACATTTGTCAGAGAAACCGCATCAGGAATATCGGGTATTTCAGGATTTTCATCCATGATCTGGAAAATACGTTCTGCTCCGGCTAGAGCCGATTGTAAAGTATTATACTGACTTGAGATTTCATTAACCGGTCTTCCAAACTGTCTGGAATACTGTAGAAATGCAGCCAGACCACCCAGATCGAGACCCCTGAAAATTGCAAGTAAGCCGCCAACCGTAGCAGTGAGAGCAAAATTTATGGTATTTAAATTCTGGATCACAGGCATCATAACACCCGAATAATACTGTGCTTTAGTGGCTTTGTCGCGTAGTTCGTAATTGATCTTTTCAAAATCTGCTGATGCATTTTCTTCATAGCTGAACAGCTTGATTACCTTCTGACCTGTGATCATTTCTTCTGCATAACCATTCACAATGCCGAGGGAAGTCTGCTGTGATGTAAAAAAACTTTTACTCTTTTTTATTATCCCCGATGCCACCCACAGCATGAATGGAACTATAAATAGAGTAACCAATGTTAGCATTGGGCTGATATAGACCATCAAAGTAAAAATACCGGTCAGGGTTATGCTGCTGGCTAATAATTGCAAAATACTGGTATTCAAAGAATCACTCACATTGTCGACATCATTTGTGAATCGGCTCATCAGTTCACCATGGCTGTTACTGTCAAAAAACTTAAGAGTCAATGTCTGCAGCTTGCTGAAAAGATCAGACCGGATCAGACTGACTGTTTTCTGAGCTGCCGATATCATCAGCCTGTTTTGCCAGATTGCAGCAAGTGAGCCAATAACATAAATACTCAGCAACAGTAAGATCATACGGATCAATCCGGGTATATTATGGGGAAGGATATAATTATTGATTATCGGGCGCAATAAATAAGATCCAGCCAAAGTAGCGCCGGTATTAATCAGCAAAAGAATAACTATAAAAAACAATAACGATTTTTCACGAATCAGGTATTTCCATAGACGTAAAATTACCTGTTTTGTGTTTTTTGGCTTTTCAACTTTAATACCGGCACGCTTCCCGGGGAGACCGGATAAGTTTATTTTGCTGCTTTGGCTTCCCTGGTTTATCATATCTCGTTCTCCTTCTGAAGCAGTTGTGAATTGTAGATTTCCTGATAAACCGGATTGTTCTTCATCAAATCGTCATGAGTGCCTTGCCCGATTATTTCACCATTATCGAGAAGTATGATTTTATCGGCAGACTGGATGGAGCTGATACGTTGGGCAATGATAATTTTGGTTGTAGCCTTAAGATGTCCATTGAATGCTTCCCTTATTTTAGCTTCTGTTGTCGTATCCACAGCGCTTGTGCTGTCATCAAGGATTAAAACAGATGGTTTTCTTAAAAGTGCCCGGGCTATGCAAAGCCTTTGTTTTTGACCGCCTGAAATATTAACTCCGCTTTGTCCAAGAACTGTTTCATATTGTTTTGGGAGTGATTCAATGAAATCATGAGCCTGAGAATCTTTGGCTGCTGACACAATCTCTTCTTCCGAAGCGTCAGGATTACCCCATTTCAGGTTTTGTTTGATTGTACCTGAAAATAATTCATTTTGCTGAAGCACCAGTTGAACGCTTTTCCTCAGGTTTTGCATCGTATAATCACGAACATCAGTATCATCGACCAATACACGGCCCTTTGATACTTCATATAATCGCGGGATCAGCTGAACCAGGGTGGTTTTTGCAGAACCGGTAGCGCCGATGAGGGCAATAGTTTCGCCCGGAAGAATAGTAAAACTGATGTCTTTCAAAACATACTCGCTTCCATCAGCATGATATTTAAAATAGACATTTTCAAATTCCACCTTTCCAAGTTTTACTGTCAGGTTCTTTTCTTTTGCAGAAGGAGAATCGAAGATATCCACTTTGTTATTTAACACTTCCAGAATACGCTCAGAAGATGCACCGGCTCTGGCTAAAGTCATGAGGGTCATTGAGAGCATCATCAGCGACATCAGAATCTGAGTTATGTAAGTAATGAATGACATCAGCTGACCAACCTGAAATGTGCCGGAAATGATCTTATTGCCACCAAACCAGACTATTGCTACAATAGAAATATTCATTACCAATTGCATAACCGGCAGAATGAGCACCACAGTACCGGATGCTTTTACAGATATTTCCCTTAGTTCATTGTTTGAAAGGCCAAACTTTTTCTTTTCAAAATCCTCCCTCACAAAAGATTTCACAACACGCACATTGATTAGGTTTTCCTGAATTGTTGCATTAATCTTATCGAGTTTTCGCTGTACTTTCTCAAAAAAAGGAAGACCCCGGCGGAGAATAAAATAAATACTGACAGCCAGAACCGGTATAGCTATGGCGATGATCGATGCTAATCCGGCATTGATGTTTATGGCGATGACAACGGCGAATAATAACATTAATGGAGCTCGTATCATTAAACGCAGCGACATCATGATTACCTCCTGCAGGATATTCACATCATTTGTCAGCCGTGTAACCAGGGATGCAGAACTCAGACTCTCTATGCTTGAAACAGACAATTTCTGAATTTTATTGAACATACCCTTCCGAAGCTCAGCGGCAAATCCAACTGAAGCATGTGATGAATAGTAAATATTACCAACATTGGCNNATAGTTTCGAAAAAATGGAAAATACTCTTTCATTTCTATAATAAAAGATCAGATGCAAAGAATTCAAGGTCTTCCGTGCAGCAGGCATAAATTATAATATCAACTTTTTTTCTTCGGGACTTTGTCTCCTTCATGTCGTGCTTCACTCAGACCAATAGCTATTGCCTGTTTACGACTTTTGACAACTCCGCCTTTGCCTCCTTTGCCCGATTTCAATTTGCCATGCTTATATTCATTCATTACAGTTTCAATTTTGTCCTGAGCTTTTTGGGAATATTTAGCCATGCTTATTTTCTTTTAGATAATGTTATTAATATTAACAATTTAAAAGCTAATGTGTTTATAATGAAATGTGTTGCTTAAATTAAGCCGATTTTTATCATACAACCAGTTCAAAATCGATGAACCCCTCTTCAATATTGACTTGTATCAAACGTGCTTTTAATTTCTGACCCACTTTTAATCCAGCATATCCTTTCACCAGTTTCCCTTCAACGTGCGGGTTGAAAAGACGAATCCATGTACCCTTTGGTGAGGCGCCACTGACGATGGCATCAAATTCTTCACCAATCTTCGATTCCATAAGTATTGCATTGGCTGATTTTTCGACCTGACGCTCTACTTTTTTAACATCATCTTCTTTCACTGTACACTGTTTCGCAATCTGTTCCAGCTGTTCCAGGGAGTAAGGAACCGGTTTACCTGTGATAGCTGTTTTAAGCAGACGTTGTGTGACAAGATCGGGATACCGTCTGTTGGGAGCAGTAGAATGTGTATAATCTTTTACAGCCAGACCAAAATGACCTTCCTCGCTGTCACCGGGTTTTTCAAGAATATATTCGCCCGACCCTAAAAGTTTAAGCACACTAAGCGACATATCCGTAAAATGATCCTGATCTTTTTGTTTGAAAAACTTAAGGTATTCAGAAAGTGATTTGGAATCAGCTTTTGCCGGCAGCGAAAACCCATTCTCTGAAGCCAGTTCAACGATTCTGTCCCACTGTTTTGGAACCCGTACCACTCTCCTAAGTGAAGGAAAGTTTTTCCCGGTTAAGAATCGGGCTGTTGATCCATTTGATGCAATCATAAAATCTTCAATCAGATCTTTAGCTTTGTTTTTCTTCTCCACCTTCATTTCGCTCAAAGTATCACCGTCAAAAACCGGGACGGCTTCAATCGTTTCAAGATTTAAGGCCCCATGCTCATAACGCAACTCTTTCATTTTCTGTGCTATATTGTCCTGCAGTTTAATATTATCAGCTAATCCTGCGACCCTGCTAATTTCTTCCGGAATTGGGCCGGTTCCTTCGAGCCAGGAACCAAGGCTCATATAGTTGAGTTTTGCACGATTGTGTACAATTGCAGGATAAATATCGGATTGTTCAACTGAACCATCATCACCCACGACCATTTCAACTACAATAGCACAACGGTCAGTATTAAAGCTCAGCGAAGTAAGATCGGTTGATAATTTTTCCGGAAGCATGGGAAATGTCCGGGCTACTGTATACACAGATGTTGTATTCTTACTTGCATGATTATCAATACCTGATTTCGAAGACACAAGTGAATCCACATCAGCTATTGCAACAAATACCCTTACTTTATTATCAGCCAGCTGTTCAGCATAGGATAACTGATCAAGATCAAGTGAATCAGTATTATCGATCGAGCACCATAACTTATCCCGAAGATCCTTTGCCAAAGAAGGTTTATAAACGGCCGGAGAGGTTATTTTCGATAATTC
>PMNJ01000323.1 GCA_003162595.1 Bacteroidales bacterium
CACCTAATTAAACCGCCGGGCCAGTAGTGGCGACACTCTTGAATACTCAAATCATTTCTACCAGAGAAAACCTACTAGAATTTCCCTACAGATTCTGCTATGCTTTTGACTAATTTGGCTTAAATTTGCTTTTAGCCAGAATTTTAGAAACACTTAGGAGACAAATCAACACTTTTTAAATTTGAAAAAGTTAATTTTTCTTTTAGCAGTAGTAATTACTGCATTCATAAGCTGCAGGGATAACGGAAAAGTAATCTCAACACTAAAGGGTGATGCGAAAATTCAACAAATATCAGAAGATTTTATAGCTGGGACTCTTGCATGGCGACCTGAATGGGCTGTCTGGAACGGATTTCATGAATTCGATGGAAAAACCTCAGACTTAAGCAAGGAATCAATAAAAAATGAGCTTGCCCGACTTAAATCTTTTAATCAAATACTTAACGGTTTTGATACAACCTCGCTTAGTTCTAGAATGTATTATGATTTTCGCATTTTACGACAGGGCATCCAGAATACAATCTTCCAAATTGAAGAGATGGAACCTTACACCAAGAATCCAATGACCTATGCTGGTGCCTTGGATTTAAATATTTATATTAAGCGGAATTTTGCGCCAGTTGAGGAGAGACTGAAATCAATCATTGATATTGAGAACGCAATTCCTGCATTCTTTTCTGTGGCAAAATCTAATCTGGATGATTCTCTTGCCAAACCGTTTATTGAGACTGCTATTCAAATAGCTAATGGTTCTGCAGAATTTTTGGAAAACGATTTAATTATTGCACTAAAAGAAGTGAAGAACGATTCGTTAATGGCTGTTTTCAAAACAGCCAATAATAAGGCTATTTTTGAATTGAAATCGTTTGTTGAATATCTTGAGAAAGAGAAACTTCCGAAAGCCCATAATAATTATGCACTTGGGAGAGAGAAATACCGGAAAATGCTATTTTATGACGAGGACATTTCGTTGCCTCCAGAAAAAATACTGGAGATTGGACTTTCAGAACTATCTCGGGAAAAAGATGTATTTAATGCTATGGCAAAGATTATTGACCCTAAGAAAAAGCCAGTAGAAGTTTATCATGATCTGCAAAAAGGACATCCAACTTCTGATAATCTTCTTTCTGACGTTAAGAAAAATGTTGAAGCTATTCGACAATTTCTTATTGATAAAAAAATAGTTACGATTCCGTCTGAAGCACATGTGAAGGTTGAAGAAACACCTAAATATGCTAGATCCACCGGAACAGCCTCAATGGACTCACCCGGCCCTTTTGAAAAGAAAGCAACTGAAGCATATTATTACATTACACCAGTTGATCCGAAGTGGACAGCGAAACAAAAAGAAGATTGGCTTTCTATGTTTGATTATTACACAACTGATATCACTACAATCCATGAAGTTTATCCTGGTCATTACATTCAATTTGCACACCTTAATGCATCTTCTGCAACGAAGATTGAAAAGATCTCTCAAAGTTACGCTTTCGTTGAAGGATGGGCGCATTATGCTGAGAAGATGATGATTGATGAGGGATATGGAAATACTGGTGATCCGATCAAAGCCGCTAAATATCGTCTGGCTCAATCCGGTGAAGCGTTGCTACGCATTTGCCGGTTATGTGTATCTATTAAAATGCACTGTGAAGGCATGTCAGTTGATGATGCAACGAAGTTCTTTATGGATAACTGGTATCAGGGAGAAAAACCTTCACGACAAGAAGCTATTCGTGGTACATTTGATCCCGAATATCTTTATTACTCTCTTGGGAAATTGCAGATTCTTAAGCTTCGAGAGGACTATAAAAAACAAGAAGGAGACAATTTCTCATTACAAAAATTCCATGACTTACTATTGGATAATGGTATGCCACCAATTCAAATTATGCGAGAAAAATTGTTAAAAAACAAAAATATTTGGACCGAAATACTATAATTCTTATATACTTATTATATTTTCAATTTACATTATAAGTCAACAGCTAATTAGCAAATAAGTATTATATTATTAAAATGCAGCCACTAACACGGACGGTTTAATTAATNNCTTCGGCAGCCCGGACTACTTTTCAATCAGCCCCAAAAGTCTATGAGAGAAGAATTTAACCCACTTTTCAAATTTTGTGCCACCCGGACTGTTCCTGCTACCGAGACAAAGTCTATAGGGCTGCCGGCCGACACTCGTGTGTCATGGTTTTTGCTATTCCATCTTGACAGCTTTATCGTGACCAGACAACTTTCGTCCATCTATCTGGACTTGGTACCGTCAAGACAGCTTCATTGTGACCAGTGGGTGCTCGTCCATCTACCAGGACTGGCAAAAACCACGCCAACCCTGACACGGACGGCATTTAATTAAACCGCCGGGCCGTTAGTGGTCAGTTTTTACCCAGAATTACATCCTCGGTAATTAATATAAAGTGGTATATTCAAGTTTTTCAATTACTATAAAAATGGCAACAATTTTAAAATGTGAAGACAGAAATTTTCAAGAAGACCCAAACAAGGTTGAAAATTTCAAGTTATTTTCAGATGTTTCAAGGAAGAAAAAAGGTCTGAATCCCAAAAATTTAAACTTCGATTTGAGGCTACTTAATCCTGGACAGTATTCTGCTCCATATCATTCTCACAGGTTTGCAGAAGAATTGTTCATGATTATCTCAGGATCGTTGACGTTAAGAACTCCTAATGGATTAGACATTGTTTCTTCAGGTGATTTAGTATTTTTCGAAATGGGTGATTCTGGCGCACATCAGTTTTACAATCACACTTCAGAACCTTGCACATATCTAGATATTAGATCCTTTGTAGGATTCGATATTTGTGATTACCCAGACTCCGGAAAGATCCTAATCGCTCCCTCAAACGAGATTTTTAAAAAGGAGGACCAAGCAAAATATTTTGAGGGAGAAACAGATGTCAAGAAAAAATGGGATGACTTAAAAAATAATCCGAACCACTAACAAATCAAATATTTAGCTTAACAACACCATGATAAAATATAGAAAATTTCAATTCGGATGGGTAATAACCATAATTTTTCTAATCGTCATTGTCTGGATGACATTTGCCTATGTCTATCAATGGGGCAACAATCCAGTAGATAAATATGGCTATATATTCTTTATGATCCTTTTTGGAGGAATTTTATTAGGGTTTTATGGTATGACAATTATTGTAACAGACAAACAAATTAAGATAAAGCTTGGTGTTGGTTTTTATACAAAAAAAATTGACCTATCAACCATAAGTTCAGTGAATACGATGACCTATCCTTTTTATTGTGGGTATGGTATTAGGATTGTTTCAAACGGTCTACTATTTAATGTAAGCGGAAGACATGCCGTTGAGATAAAGTTTAAGAATAAAAAAAAAGTAATTCTAATTGGATCTAATGATTGGGAGAAACTCAGAGATACTATCGAAAGTAACATTATTAAGAATGTGACTTTGTAATCTAATATTTTTAGAATATTCAAAATAAGAACGAACCACTAACACGGACGGTTTAATTAATTGCCTTCCCCAACCAGGACAATTGAATAACTAAGGGCAAACTCCAGAATTGTTTCAGTATAGTTTCAGTAACACCTAAAAGGGAAAAGCGCATTCAGTCAATAAATGTCTGTCTGCGCTTATTTTCTTGTAGCCCCACCAGGAATCGAACCTGAATCTAAGGTTTAGGAAACCTCCATTCTATCCATTGAACTATGGGGCCAATTTCAGTCGCAAAAGTATACTATTTTTTTGTCAATGCAAATCCGGAGAATTAACAATATTGACACAAGGCACAAGACATACAACTGAAGGGAAAAAGAAATCCGTTTGTCATGCGTCGTGAGTCTTGAGCCCTTCATATGCCGTTTTGAAAATTAAAATTATCTTTGATACTATAAACCATAAGTATCATGAACTGGTTAGATGCAATAATAGTCGTTATCCTTATATTNNTTGATTCTGGGAATATG
This sequence comes from Bacteroidales bacterium, assembly GCA_003162595.1. Lineage (GTDB taxonomy): Bacteria > Bacteroidota > Bacteroidia > Bacteroidales > VadinHA17 > LD21. The sequence goes on from PMNJ01000323.1 coordinate 3,972, forward strand.
GGGCGCTATCAAATTTTCGACTTTTACTGCCGAAAAACTTTATGATTATTTTGATATGACAGGGCGTTATGTCGGAGTAATAGCCTTCCTTATTACATTCGGAATAATTGTAGTAATTATTCATTTTATAGGCATCCTGGCTGACAAAGTTGTTAGCGCAGCTTCTCTGGGCTTTATTAACAGGATTCTCGGGATTGTATTCGGATTAATTAAATCAATGCTGATAATGAGTGTTTTTTTCGTGGTATTAAATGCAATTGATGCCAGAAGACCATTCCTTCCGAAGAAGACAATAGAAGAGTCAAAGTTTTATAATCCAATTTCCGATATCGCCCCGGCTATCTTCCCGATAATAGGAGAGGGAGGATTTTATCGAAGTTTCGACCGGTTTAAAAAGAAGCCAGCAGAGCCTACAGTCTGATCCTGTTTGTTATATTTGCAATCTCAAAAAATGCTTTTATGAATTTTGTCGACGAACTGAAATGGAGAGGCATGATACATGATATTATGCCTGGTACTGAAAAGTTATTAGAAAAAGAAAAAATCAGCGGATATATAGGATTCGACCCTACTGCCGACTCGTTGCATATAGGTCATATGGTTCAGGTTATGTTGCTGGTTCATTTCCAACGCAGCGGACATACCCCTATTGCCCTTGTTGGAGGAGCAACCGGTATGATCGGAGATCCATCCGGAAAATCTGAAGAACGGAACCTGCTTGATGAAGTATCTCTGAGAAAAAATGAGGAAGCTATTAAAAAGCAGCTTTCTAAATTTCTCGATTTTCAGTCTGATACTGAAAACAGGGCTGTTATGGTAAATAATTATGACTGGATGAAGGAATATTCTTTCCTGGGTTTTATAAGAGATATCGGGAAACATATTACTGTTAACTATATGATGTCGAAAGACTCGGTTAAGAAAAGAATCGGGTCGGAAGCTAAAGAGGGTATGTCATTTACAGAGTTTTCTTACCAACTTGTTCAGGGGACAGATTTTCTTCATTTATATAATAGATTCAACTGTAAGCTCCAGATGGGTGGATCCGATCAATGGGGGAATATTGTAACAGGTACTGAGCTGATACGCCGGAAAACAGGGGGAGAAGCTTTTGCATTAACCTGTCCATTGATAACTAAGTCCGATGGTACTAAATTTGGTAAAACAGAATCAGGAAATGTCTGGCTCGACCCTGAAAAAACATCACCTTATCAGTTTTATCAGTTTTGGCTTAATGTTTCCGATGAAGATGCAGCAAAATATATCAAAATCTTTACCATTCTGCCTCAAAAGGAAATTGGAAACATCGTTTCTGAACATGCAAAAGCACCTCATGAACGTATACTTCAGAAAAGACTTGCGGAAGAGGTAACTGTAATGGTCCATTCAAGAGAAGAATATGATAGTGCAGTTGAGGCATCGCAAATTCTTTTCGGGAAAGGAACCACGGAATCACTTAGGAAGATGAGTGAAAATACATTTTTGTCTGTTTTTGAAGGAGTGCCGGTTTTTGATGTTAAAATGGAAGTCCTGCAGAAAGGAGTCACAATTGCAGACCTTTGTACTGAACACTCGCAGGTATTTGCTTCAAAGGGTGAATTAAGAAGGCTTATTCAGGGAGGAGGATTCAGCATGAATAAGGCAAAGGTTGATAATCCTGAATTAGTCGTTAATCAGGAATCACTTCTTAACAAAAAATATCTGCTGCTACAGAAAGGGAAGAAAAATTATTACCTTATCAGGGTGAGTTAGAATTCATTGGCCTTTCTCTGTGAATCTCTCCCGATAGATCGGGACAAGTTGTGCTTCTCTGTGAACCTCAGTGTCAGTTCTTATTTTTTTGTTACACAGAGAGCCACGGAGAA
>PMNJ01000306.1 GCA_003162595.1 Bacteroidales bacterium
CAGTCAAAATGGGCGCAGAAAAAAATAGCGTGAACTCCGGCATCCGTCCTTCCAGCACCTATTGTGGATATTTTTTCGTTTAGAACAACGCTCAATGCTTCATCCAGGATCTTCTGAACAGTAACTGAATTAGGTTGTATCTGCCAGCCATGATAGGAAGTACCTTTGTATGAGATAAATATGAAGTATCGTGTTTTCACCTGGAATGTTTCCTCAAATATAATGTTTTACTGCAAGAATTTTTTAATCACACTGGACATGCAGTTAGTGTCCCCCTGGCCGCTTCGCGGCCATCCCCCTGAAGGGGGACTAATTCGGCGCAAATATGTTGAATTGGCTCAAAGATAGAGAATTAACCCCCTTTAGGGGAAAAGGGGGGCAAATACCAGCAAAATTATTTCTGATTATTATTTAAAAATCGATCTTAAAATGTATTTTTACTTTCAGTACTGAATATCATCTGATCATTTAGAGATAACAGAGCATTAATAATGAATAAAAATCTAAAATCCTTTAACTATGAGAGTTGATCTGAGTTGGATAGATTATCTGATAATGATAATCTATTTCTTATTTGTACTTGGTATTGGTTGGTTCCTGAGAAAATACATGAAAAATGCCAATGCATTTCTTGAAGCCGGAAGGTCTATGCCTGCCTGGGTAGCAGGATTAGCCTTTATTTCTACCAACCTTGGAGCCCTTGAGGTGATGGGCATGACAGGTTCAGGTATGAAGTATGGTATGGTAACAACCCACTTTTACTGGATCGGTGCAATTCCTGCAATGATCTTCCTTGCCTTGTTCATGATGCCATTCTATTATGGCTCAAAAGCAAGATCGGTGCCAGAATTCCTTAAATTAAGATATGATGAGAAGACCCGTGCATTGAATGCAATTCTTTTTGCTGTTATGACCGTTCTTGCATCCGGGATATCGATGTATGCACTGGCTCTTCTCATGGAAAATGTCCTTGGATGGAATTTCAACCTTAGTCTTTGGATATCAGCATTGATAGTTCTCGGTTATACCTATCTTGGAGGACTATCATCTGCAATCTATAATGAAGTTCTTCAATTTTTCATAATCGTTATTGGACTATTGCCTCTTGTGTTTTTAGCTCTGAAAGATGTTGGCGGCTGGGTTGGCCTAAAAGCACAGTTAGCTCCAATAGCAATATCCAGGGGATATCCAGCTGACGCATTTACAACAACATGGAGCCATTCAGGTCAAGCTGCCACCAATCCATATGGGATTGAATGGTATGGCATCCTTTTTGGTCTTGGTTTTGTGTTGTCGTTTGGTTACTGGTGTACAAACTTTCTGATTGTTCAGAGGGCATTCGCTGCTGAATCTAAAGCCGCAGCAAGGAAAGTCCCTCTTATTGGCGCATTGCCTAAAATGTTCATTCCCTTTCTTATAATTATTCCGGGTATAATTGCACTGGCTCTCTCTCATGATCCCGGTAAAGGTTTCGTAATCCCGGCGGATGCGGGTGGAGGATTAAATTATAATTTAACGATTATTATGCTGTTGAAACAATACCTTCCGGCAGGTGTCCTGGGTCTTGGAATTACTGCCTTACTGGCCTCTTTTATGTCGGGAATGGCAGGTAATGTATCAGCTTTTAATACCGTCTGGACTTATGATATTTATCAAAGTTATATGAGACCTCGTACAGGTGATGAAGAAGCGGATGGAAAACATTATCTGAAAGTTGGACGTATCACTACTGTTGTCGGTATTCTTTTAAGCATAGCTTCAGCATATATCGCCGGTAAGTTTGGCAACATTATGGATTTCCTCCAGACAATTTTCTCATTGATCAATGCACCTCTGTTTGCTGTTATCTTCCTTGGGATGTTTTGGAAACGTACAACCGGCCATGCAGCATTCTGGGGATTGCTCTTAGGCTTTCTTTTGGCTTTGCTGCATCATGGCTTAACAATACCGGCAGGTGCAACATCTCTGGTAAAAGGTGGCTGGATTGCTACACTCCACACTTATCCGGTTGAAATGGCTCAGAATTTCTGGACTGCAATGATAGCTTTTGTAGTAAGTTCGACCGTTACTATCGGACTGACCTTGCTGACAAAGCAGAAAAAATCTGATGAAGAATTAACCGGATTGGTTTATTCTCTCACTCCACGTACAATTGAAGAGAAAGGTTTGGCATGGTATCAGAGGCCTACCGGGCTTGCAATTCTTGTCGGCGTAATCTTTGTAATATTAACAATAATGTTTTGGTAGGAGGAAATTAAAATGGTAGATATAAGAATACCTATTGGTCTGATGTTTTCGATCGTAGGAGTATTAATTACAGGATTCGGTTTGTTCACAATATCAAACACCGAAATGTATCATAAATCACTTGGCATCAATGTAAATATTATTATGGGAGTATTGATGCTAATTTTTGGATTGATAATGCTTTTTTTCGCTTTCAGGAAGAAGAAGGTCTGACAAGAACACGGGCCCCTTGTTCCATCCGCCAGCTGGCGGATGGAACTTCCCCCTAAAGGGGGATTAATTCAGTATCATTCAGAAAAATTATACTGGCATGCAAAGTATTAGCCCCCCTTTAGGGGGGGAGGGGGGCATAAATGGTAGGGGAAGGGTTAAGAATTAATCAATAAAATGATTTTGTGATTTAACACACTTTTTTAATAAGTGTCAATTTACTCAGCGTGAAAAACAATTTTGAGAAGAGAGGATTTGCCAGTGATAACAATGCAGGCGTTCATCCTGATGTTTTAAAAGAAATAATTAACTCAAATATTGGTCATGTAACAGGATATGGCTCAGATGTTTACACAGAACAGGCCATTAGGCTTTTCAAGGAACATTTTGGCAATTCTGCTGAGACCTATTTTGTCTTTACCGGTACTGCGGCCAATGTGCTTGGCCTTTCCGGTATAATGAAATCATGGAATTCAATCATTACTGCGTCCACAGCACATCTGGAAGGTGATGAATGTGGAGCACCTGAAAAGTTTATCGGATGTAAGGTCCTTGTTGTGGATACTCCCGACGGGAAAATTAGTCCTGAACTTATTGAGAAACACATGCATGGAATTGATTTCGAGCATCATTCTCAACCTAATGTAGTTTCAATTACACAATCAACAGAAATGGGAACCGTCTACACTGTTGATGAAATAACCGGAATTGCCACTTTTGCTCATGCCAGGGGGATGTTGCTTCATATGGATGGTGCACGGCTTGCAAATGCCGCTGTATCACTCAATCTTCCGTTTAAGGCATTCACAACTGATGCAGGAGTTGATGTTCTCTCATTCGGAGGTACAAAAAATGGCATGATGTCCGGGGAATCGGTCTGTTTCCTGAAACCGGGTTTATCGAATGATTTTAAATATATCAGGAAACAGGGGATGCAGCTTGCTTCAAAAATGAGATTTATATCAGCGCAGTACATTGGATATTTTCGCAATGACCTTTGGAAAAAATGTGCGTCAAATTCCAATGCTATGGCCAGAATGCTTGCTGACAAACTTAAGCTGATCCCGGAAGTTAAAATCACCCAGGAGGTTCAGTCAAATGGTGTTTTTGTAATAATGCCGGTCGATATTGCTGAAAAAATGAGGGATCATTACTTTTTTTATCCCTGGGACGAGAAGAGATCGGAGTGGCGGTTAATGGCCAGCTGGGATACGAAAGAGGAGGATATTGAAGATTTTATAACTCTGCTTAAAAGGGAGTTGAGCCCGTTGTCCCGTTGAACGCGCAAAGTGGCCATTGAAAAAATTGAAATTCATTAACTATAATGACCCCTCTCCCGCTTTGCGGGATCTCCCCTGGAAGGGGAGAAAATACTCATCAATTTAGGTGTTTTTCTCACCCCTTGGGGGGAGTGCCCGAAGAGCCTGCCCCGCAAAGCGGGGGCGAGGGGGTAATTAAAAAAGGCTGAATCTTTCGATACAGCCTTTTTAATATAATCAGTAAACTAGGATTTTACTTGAGAGTAAAGGCAATTGGAACCATATACCATACAGGAACGGGTTTTCCACCCTGTTTACCTGGTTTAAATGTTGGCAGTGTGGTCACAACCCTCATTGCTTCCTTATCAAGCTCCGGGTCAACACCCTTCAATACACTTACCTGGTTTACACCTCCTTTTGAGGTCACACAGAACCTCACGATAACTTTCCCCTGTATATTGTTTTCCTTAGCAATCTCAGGATATTGTGTATTGGCTGCAATGTAAGCGAGAAGTGCGGGATCTCCTCCAGGGAACATAGGCATCTCTTCTACAACAACAAACGGTTGTTGTTCAGTTTCTGCTTCCTGTACCTCTTCTTTTACCTGCTGAACAACCTCAACTACCTCTTTATTGGTAACTTCAGTCTGAGCCTGATCAGCTGTCATAAGCTGTTTAACATCTTCGGGTTTGATTGAGTCAACAACCTGGGGTGGAACATATCTCTGCTGCTGAACAACATCAGTCGGCGGCGGCGGTGGAGGAGGAGGAGGAGCAACCTGTTGGTTTGGCTGATCGAGATTCTCCATCTTAACCACTACCTGCCTTTCAGCACGTTTTGACCTGTTTACTAATGCTTTCGCATTAAGGTAAGGAGTAATAACAGCGGTTGCTAATATAATTATACCTACAAGCAAAGCAATCAATACAGTACGATTATACTTTTTACGTAGTTTATAAGCTCCGTATTCCTTGTTCCGAACCTCAAATACTATATCATCAAAGGCAGGAGCATTTATCTTTTCTTTTGCCATATTTTTACAGGTTTACGGTTTATTTCTTGGCAGTAGGAGTAGTAATAGTTGATGCAATACCGGCTGCGGTTTCCACCATCTTCTCTTCGTACCATGCAATATCAACAAACGTATAACGGGCGATTCCGCAGATATTCATCTCATCGAGTATATCTACAAAATTTCCGTAGGTTGCTTTCTTATAAGCTTTTATAAGAACAATTGGGCCAGTATCATCATCAGTCTTAAGTTTACTGATTGATTTCTGAACAGAATCCGGTACCATAACAATTTTTCCGGTAACAACCTGATTCTTGAAATCGTCGATCTTTTTGAAAAGAGCTCTGTTTCTTTCAAGCAGTAACGTACGGATACCTGTCGCACTATAATCAGTTTCCTGAAGAGGAGGAAGACTATTAAAATCTTCTGGTTTTACAGTTCCCGGGTAATAATACAGTTTGTTATTAGGACCAAGAACGATATTCAGAGTACGACTCGCTGAAATCTTTGGAGGTTCAACGTTTTTATCCTTGATTTTCTCGGGAAGGTTAATCTCCATAATTTTAGCCTTACTGAAGGCTGTTGTGAGCATAAAGAATGTGATCAGCAGACACATCAGGTCAACCATCGGTGTCATGTCGATATGCGGAGCGTGTTTCTTCGCTTTCTTTTTACCGCCTGCTTTTTCCTCTTGAATTATTTCTGCCATATCACTTTTGTATTTCTGCGAGGTTAATTTTAGCTGATTCAAGAGTTGTGATCAGGTTAAACTTGAACACATTCTTGTCGGCCATAATATCAAGAACTCTCTTTACTACCTCAAAACCTGTTTTTACATCACCTTTAATACATGCCTGAACATTCGGGTTAACAGTACGGGTACAGAATATCCAGTCGGCGAGCTGATTATCGGTTGAATCGATTGGAACACCTGTTTCCATAGCAAGTCTCTGCTTCGTATCTTTTGTGTCCAGGAATTCCTTCATCTTCAGAATCGGAACACCTATAGAAGAAGGGTATTTTTTGAATTCTGTCAACTCAGCTTCTGTGAATTCAATATTGTACCTTTTTCCCATCTCGCTAAGGATCTTTGGCCTGAAGGCTAATAATGTATCAGGACCATTATCGAAATTAAGGAATACTTTGTCATCTTTTGAAAGAAGAAGAGTCATCGTATTAAAATCAGGTGTAGGTTTCTCTGATATTGAAGAAGGCGTATCAACAGGAGCAGGTTCAGGTTGCCTCATTGTAGTTGTCAACATAAGGAATGTTAAAACTACCGAGAACAGGTCAACCATCGGTGTCATGTCGATATGGGGCGACTTTGTTGGTAATTTAATCTTTGGCATTGTAGTTTTTTATTTTTATATTATTAAACCAAAAGATAAATTTAAAATTAGTTGGTCTTCAGTGAAGCGGCAAAATTCTGTGTCAGACTGAAGCCTGCTTCGTCAATTTTAAATGTGTAAGAATCAATTGTTGATGAGAAATAGTTGAATGCAATAATGGCTAATGTAGAACCGGTAATACCAAATGCTGTATTTACTAGAGCTTCGGAAATACCTTCTGCAAGAGCAAGAGCATCTGGAGCGCCTGACTGTGCAAGAGCCATGAATGCTTTGATCATACCAAGAACTGTTCCAATAAGACCAATTAACACCGAAATAGAAGCAATAGTTGAGAAAATAACCATGTTCTTTGAGAGCATAGGCAGTTCAAGAGCAGTGGCTTCTTCAAAAGATTTCTGAATAGAAAGAATTTTTTGATCCTTCTCAAGTTCTTTATCCTTCTGAAGGTCACGGTAACGAGTCAGACCAGCCTTCATGACATTTGCCAGAGAACCTCTCTGTCTGTCGCAAGCTTCCATAGCTTCTTCAATCTTATCTGATGCAAGGTCAGCCTGTAACTCACTGACAAATGAATTTAACCTGCCTTTACCTTTTGCTCTTGTAAGTGTAATTGTCCTTTCAATAATGAAAGTGATAAGAACTAAAACGATGGTCATTAGAATAGGAACAATCTGACCACCTTTGTAAATGGTCCCCAAAATGTTACCTTGGAGTGCTCTTCCGGCGGGATTACCACCTTCAAAATTTACAGGATTAGCCATGACCTGTGAGAACAAAACTTCGGCTATTATAAACGCTATTAAAATAGCACTTGCTGCAAAAATATTCTGCAACGCATCTTTAAAAGAACTTCCTTGTTTACTCATTTTTTATCTATTTGTTTAAGTTTTTACGATTTGCAAATATATATTATGAATTGTTTTTTTCCAATAGAGCGAACAATTATGTTAAAAATTTGGTATAGTTTAGAATAATTCTCTTAAAATGAAGACCTTTAATTCTATATATTATACCCTTTTCGCTTGATTGTCTATTTTTATCTAAATTTCTTATTTACTTTTTTATTGTTCAAGTGACACATTGTAAACTCTCAATTTTGTAATAGGTATTTCCTGTGATTTATACCCTTTAGCGCTGATAATCAAGATTTCCGAGCCCTGGGGGATTTCAAACTTAAATTCACCTTTACTGTTGGATAGGTTCTCAGCAGCTGTGTCTTTTACCCTTATAGATGCATAAGGCAAAGGCTGACCTGTTTTATTCGTAATTATGCCTTTAATTTCATTGGGATTAATTCCCTTTTTAATCGATGCTTCGAATTCATGGATATACGCAATCTGGCTTTTGGCTGATGCATTCATCGGGTCAATTGCTAGGATCTTATTATATGCCTCCGTGGCTCTTGACAGATATGGAAGTCTTCCTTCATTGGTCTTTTCAGTAGAAGTTGACCTCATTTCAACCGAACCTATCCCCACATATCCTTTAATCTTATTCTCCTTGCTGGAAGGATCAAGGTTGATCATCCTGACATAATAATCTTTTGATCTGTTGAAGTTATTATTCATCATATAGTAATAACTAAGGTAGCCAAAGGCTTCCATCATCTCACCTTCATTCTTCAATGAATCGGGTTTTGAAACTTCAANNNNGCAGGGTCAAGCATTTTGGTCCAGGTTTTTGCAGCACCTTCATATCTTTTATAGTTGTAATAATTGGTGGCAATCTCGTTCAGGACGCTCTTATCGTCAGGACTAAAACTCAGAACTTTTGCATATTCATCAAAGGCCCTGTCAATTTCAGCATTGGCTTTTGTAACGCTACTGTCACGATTTGATATTTTAGTTGCAAGATCATCCATGCCGGCTTTAACCTTTGCTTTTTCAGCAGCATTCGGAGCGATGGAGTATTTTGATTTTTCTTTGTCAAGCTGTGATTTCAGACCGTTAAGCTCTTCAACCATCTTCGGATAATTCTGATTCTTTTTCAGAAGTATCCTGGCCATATAATAATAGTCCTTCTTAATAATACGTTCAGGAGCAACTGTTTTAAAAAGAGTCTCCATATAAGCAAGAGCTTTATCATAATCGGGAGGATTCTTTTCATAACTTGAATATCCTGCTATACGGTTCATATATGTCCTTGATTT
>PMNJ01000015.1 GCA_003162595.1 Bacteroidales bacterium
AATATTTATAATATTTGCAATATTTGTATTATTTTTAATAAAATAAATAAATGAAGAAAATAGTAATTGTTAATCACAAGGGAGGGGTTGGAAAAACCACATCGGCAATAAATATTTCTGCAGGATTAGCAAAAAAAGGTAATAATTGCCTTGTTATAGATGCAGATCCACAATCAAATTTAACAGAAAGTTTTGGGATTTTTGAACCTGAAAAAGACATCTACCTTTCTTTTAGCAAGGGGGATCCCCTACCAATAGTTAAGATTAAAAAGAATTTATCAATTGTTCCTAACTCATTGAATTTTGCAGGCATAGAACTAGAAATTTCAGCAAGAATGGCAAGGGAGACAATTCTTAAAGAATTAATTAAAGGGACGGAAAAAGATTATGATTACTGTATTATAGACTGTCCTCCTTCTCTGGGATTAATTACTCTCAATGCCTTGGTTTCTTCTGACGAGGTTTACATACCAATGGAAGCGGAATATTTAGCCTATAGAGGCATAGACTCGATCGTAGGGATAATTAATCTTGTAAAAAAACATTTTAATCCTGGACTCACTATTAAAGGAGTATTTTTTACAAAGTATAATGACCAAAGGGTGCTTACAAAAGAGATTAATAATCAAATTAAGAGTTACTTTGGTGATGTTCTTATGAAAACAAGAATTCGTGTAAACGTTGCTCTCGCGGAATCTCAATCAGATGGTAAAGATATTTTTGAGTATGATCCTAAAAGCAACGGGGCAAAGGATTACATGAGTTTAGTAAACGAAATATTAAATAAATAAAGCAATGGCAAAGAAGAATTTCGATAACCTCAGAAAAAACAGTAACCTGGGCGGTGGATTGAATAGTCTATTAGGTCAAGGCAACATTGAAAGCCAGAATCTTAAAGAAAGCCAGAATTCATCAAACGAAGTTCCTAAAACTTTTACGATGTTAAAAGATGATTATGAATTCTTACAATCATACTCAAGATACAAGGCATTTCATAGTAATTCAAAATACCCTCTTAAGAGGTCACTAAGCGATGCGATTAAGCTTCTAAGGCAAGCCAACCCCGAAGTGACAATAGATTAAAAGAAGTCCCTTGTAATCATTTTTCAGGGACTTTTTTCATTTTATAAGTTAAATTTAAATCGCATTGCCGGTATTAGTGCCGTTTTTTCGTTCCTTATTTGAAAAGTTTGTCCTCAATATATCTAAGGTTCTTGTTTACAAAGAACATATCAGGTTCGTGGTTAACAGCTCTGGTCTTAATTTCAAAATCTGGGCTTTCAGCATCTTTAGTATTGAATAAAATAAGTCCAATACCAAACTGTCTGCAAAGTGTGTCAAGTCTTGTAATGTCTTCAATTTGAGAGTTGTTAGGCACAACAATATAGGATTTGTGTGCAAATATTTTATAGGCACATGCCTGACCAAATGCGGTGATAAGCCCATTTGAGTCAATTTTAATTTCTGCTGTAACAATTTCAGTAGGGAATTGAATAATGTCGCTTCGTTTAGATTCTCTTACTCCAATTACATCCGGGGTACCCCATTTATCTCGGAAAATATTACCTCCAAGTTCAATTGCTTTAGTGCATTCTCCTACCCCTTTTACTAACCAATCAGCAAAAGGTTTGTAAAAGTCCTCCTCTTTTATTTTTATGGCCTTTTGAAATTTTGTCCTAATCATCGGCTCGTCTGGCTGTGTAGCGATGTCCTCCTTAAATTTAAGAAGTCGATATACGCCTCTAACTGGTTTATATACCTTATCCGGGAATTGTACATCTAAGTCCCAAGTGGCCCCATTGATAGTATTAGTATTGAATTTGGCGTTTTTTCCCAAAATTGCTCTCCCCAGCTCTGAATAGCTAATTCCCTCGGATTTTTCTTCTAGAATCTCAAGTGCAATTTTTCTAATCTGTCCTGTTATTGTGGTTGTTACCATCACTTAATATTTTTTTATATAAAAAAGAAAGAGGTGGCAGATGTGAAAATCTGATATTGTGAAAGTCAATGTCTGCAATACAACCNNTTTTCTTCAGTTTTTACTTTACTTTGAAATTCTACTGTATCAACAGTACAGGTAAGAACTGCAATTGCTTTTTTAGCATCTTCTTTGTCGATGTATGCCCTTGCTGAAACGTCACCCTGTATGGTAACTTGCGTTCCAACTTTAAGGAAAGGGAAAACTTTTTCACGGTTCCAGAGTGAGCACTCGAACCATGTAGTTTCAGTGACTTTATCACCGTTTTTAGCTGTGAAATGTTTATCAGCAGCTACGTTAAAGTTAAGAACTTTAGAATCANNGCAGCCTATAAGAGTAAATAAGGAAAAAAGGAAACGCAATAAATAACAAAGTGGCTTTATGGCGTAGTCTTTTGAGCGGGGCGGATTGTATTGCATTGGCCTCCATTTTAATCGTTAGGCTAAATTTATGGGAAATTCTGGTTAAATGACCATGAGGCTTAGCCGAATACCGATTTGGTTTTTTTCTCTCTTTAAGCAAAAGCATGCTGTAGCGTTTCATGGTTCCGAGTGAGGATAATGCAGCGAGGACCTTATAAAATTAGGATAGCGAGCAAAGAGAAAGTGTTAGCCTTTTTGAATCGTAGTGGAGTGCTACGCAATGGAGCTGAAAAATAGGCTAACTCTTTCCAGGCAAAAGGGAAGGTGTTTTCAATTTGTAGTTTTTT
>PMNJ01000270.1 GCA_003162595.1 Bacteroidales bacterium
TCATGTTCTTGTATCTTAAAATGATTTTGTATTATGATTATTGATTAAGATTTAACGGTATGCCTTTATAAAAATCGAGAACCTTGGTTTTAAAGATAAATTCATATTTTGCCTGAGCCATATCTGATTGTGAGTTAAGCAGCTGCGTTTTTGAAGCATTATAGTCGACAGATGTAACCATACCAACATTAAATTTCTGTTCAGTATATCTGAAAGACTCTTCAGATGAGGCAATTGCTTTGATACTTACATTATATTTTTTAAGGGCCGCTACTGCGTCAGTATATGCCTGCTGAATGTTTTTATAAAGTTGTTTTTTTGTTCCGTCAAGAGTGTACTGACTGCTTTCAACATTTAATTTTGAGTTTGAGATGTTCTTATTTACCTGCCATCCGTTTAGAATCGGAATACTTAATGTCAGTCCCACACCCGAGTTTTTGTTATTTTTTAACTGGGTATTAAACGACTCAATTCCGGGCACATTGGAAAGGTAAGTATACCGGCTGTTTAAAGAATAGTTTAAGGAAACCATAGGGCTCCTTCCACCTCTTGCCATCTTAAGCCCATATTCACTGGCTGTGAGTTTCAACTCAGAGCTCTTAATTTCCGGTCTGTTTTTCTCAGCGATTGCATATATATCATCAATATTACCTGAAACAACAGAATTTGGATCAACATTGATTTCAGGTACCAGAATTTCAAATCCTGCCGGTGTTTTAAGTTCAAGAAATTGCGTGAGAGTGAGAACAGATGTTTCAAGTAGGTTTTTCTGTGTGATCAGAGAGAGTTCTTCCTGCGCAGCCTGAGCTTCTATCTCAAGAAGATTCCCCTTGGCTACACTACCGGCATCAACCAGCTTCCTTGTTTTCTCAATTTGCTGTAACGTGATGTTAAGCTGATTTTCATTTGCTGTGACAAGCTCCTTGTTCAGAAGGATCTGCAGGTATGCAAGTGCAACATTCAAAGCTACATTATCACTAATATCCTTGAGATCCTGCTCACTGGCAAGAACCTGATATTTATTTTTCTGAATAGAATTGTAATTCTGTAAGCCGTTGAAAACAGGCATTGAACCTCCCAAATAGAAATAGTCAGACTGAAGAGTCTGGTTAAAAAAAGTGTAAGTGTTCTGATCAAGTGCGCGGCCAAATGAATAAGAGTGTGAAGCCTGTCCGTTCAGACTCGGCAGCAATAGAAATTTTGCAAGATCCAGTGAATTTTTTTGAATTTCGGTTTGAATTCCCTGTTGCTTTATCTGAATATTGTTGTCAATAGCATATTTGATACATTCTTCCAGCGACCACACTTTTTGTTGCGAGAAGATCAGTGCCTGTGAAGAAATAAGACAGGTAAATATTAAGATCAAGATTTTTTTCATATTCAATTATTTGGTTTTTGAAGGTAACCTTTATGGAACAAGGTCAGTTTTTAACTATTTAATGGTATCATCAGTCATTGGCATTTTGATAAATATCAGAGCAGAAATATTTTAAAAATAAGTCTACGAAGATAAATAATATCTCAGAGAGTATAAATTTTTTTTTCCAAAAGTGTGAATTAAAGATCCCGACACTTTATATTTAAACACTTAAGGTATTGATTCTTTGCTTTTACTGCAGCTTCAATTGTAACCATGAATATCAATTTACTACTATAAATTTGTTTCATGTGGGGTTTAAATTTAGCTATCTTTGTATCGGAAACGGAAATTATTATACTCTAATAGATACTTAATTATATGGCTAATAAGCAATTCAAATTGGAACCAGGAGTGATATTTGGAGATGACGTGAAGTCACTCTTTGACTACGCAAACCGGAATGACTTTGCTATTCCTGCAGTTAATGTCGTTGGGACCAATTCCGTAAATGCTGTATTGGAAACTGCAAAGATTGTGAATTCTCCGGTGATTGTCCAGTTTTCGAACACTGGGGCATATTTTTTTGGCGGGCAGAGTTTGCCAAAGGAAAATCAGGTAGGTGCAGTAGCCGGTGGTATTTCCGGGGCTCTTCATGTCCATAATATTGCAGACTATTATGGCATTCCGGTTATACTTCATACTGACCATGCAGCACGCAAACTTCTGCCATGGATTGATGCATTGCTTGACGCGGGTGAAGAATTTTATGAAACCAACGACAGGCCTCTTTTCAGTTCGCATATGCTTGATCTATCTGAAGAACCATTAAAAGAAAACATTGCGACATGCAAGAAATATCTTGAGAGAATGAGCAAAATCGAAATGACACTTGAGATTGAACTAGGTGTTACGGGTGGAGAAGAAGACGGGGTTGATCATTCGGGTGTCGATAGCTCCCGGTTATATACTCAACCGGAAGATGTTGCCTATGCCTATGAAGAACTTTTAAAAGTAAGCGACATGTTCACAATTGCTGCATCGTTTGGCAATGTTCACGGTGTTTATAAACCTGGGAATGTTGAGCTCAAGCCAATTATTCTAAAGAACTCCCAGGATTTTATCATCAAAAAATTCAAGACTGGTCCAAATCCGGTTAACTTCGTATTTCATGGTGGATCAGGATCAGAGAAGAATCTCATTACAGAAGCTATTAAATACGGCGCTGTAAAGATGAACCTTGACACCGATATGCAATGGGCTTTCTGGGATGGGATAAATAAATACTCAAAAGATAAACAGGGATACCTCCAGAGTCAAATCGGCAATCCTGAAGGTGAGGACAAACCTAATAAGAAATATTACGATCCAAGAGTGTGGCTCAGGAAGGGAGAAGAGAGCTTTATTGCAAGACTGAAAGAGGCATTTGCTGATCTGAATGCAATGAACCGATTTTTAAAATAAGAGGGAGCAGGAGCGGCATATCTTAAGAGGGATTTGTTTCGTGGTAAGAACCCCTCTGTCCCGCTTCAGCGGGACATCTCCCCTGAAGGGGCGATAATACTCTGGTATTTACCTGAATTATACTTGAACAATGTGGATTTTTCCCCCCTGGGGAAAGGGGGTCATTTTAAAAGTTGTGAATATTTTAAACAACAGACAGTCAGTCATTTAAAGACAGACTGTTTTTTTTATGTTAAAAACTATTTTTTGGCTTCTGGCTACTGAAAATCTGTTTTTTTAATTTAGCAGTATTATTCAGAGTTAATGAGTGTGAAACATTCAATTTACAAGGAGGATCGTTTAAGGCGTACGAATCGTCTTTCCCTTATGTTAAATAAGAGGGAAATAAGAGCACTGGGCATATATTGTAACCGATACCGGGTAAAAAATAAATCTGAATTTCTCCGGGAGACAATTATGAAAGCCATTCTTAAAAGATTCGAAGAGGAGCATCCAACATTATGGGAAGAGAATGAACCGACCCTTTTCAATCAGAATGTAACGCAATAACATTTGGATAATACCCGCCTTTTTCTAATTTTACAAATTGGGGTTTAAATTGATTGATGGAATTGACAATAAATTTATCATTCCAACGTATATTTGTATGAAGAACAGGTGATTATCTCCTGATATTTTTAAAAGATGTACCCTGAGAGTTTTAAAAATAGTCCGACAAAGAGAACGCCCTGGATAATTCTGGAGCCGGAGAGGATTTTTATTATGGGTAGATCAATACCTGAAAACCCCAACGAATTCTACAGGCCTGTTCAGGAATGGATATCAAGTTATGTTCAGAATTATACTGAAAAATCAAAAATCGAACTGGGATTCGAATATATTAACACAAGTTCTATTAAGTGGATTTTTACAATATTGAGAGAGCTGTCGGATATGAAAGATATCATTAAGAATGCTAGTGTTACCTGGTATTATGAACATGGTGATGAAGACATGTGCGAATTGGGTTTTATTCTCCGTTCGCTGGTCGAATGCCCGTTTATAGTTGTTGAGGTGGATGAGATGAACAGAGCCAGGTATGAAATTATACTATCAAATCCCAACTGATCATTGCCGGTAGTGGTTTATCAATTTCGCCATGTGGTAATTACTTCTCAAAAAAATTTCTAATTTTGCAGCTCATCTGATTGAACATTGACCCATGGTGTAATTGGCAACACGTCGGATTTTGGTTCCGCAGAGTCCTGGTTCGAGCCCAGGTGGGTCAACTAAATATTATCACTACTGCCCTGATAATTAAATAGATCAGGGCTTTTTGCTTTTCTTTAGCTGGCACATAGCTGGCACAATTTCAATCCTTAACGCACCTTACCGATGAACCCCGGCTTTTGGAAGCATAATCCAACTTTTCATTTTTATAATAGTCTCCAAGGGTCCGAAAACAGGCATTAAGATTATTGCCTTCACCAGGTTCAGTAGTAGCACCCCACCAGTAGGCGTAATTACCAATGTATTGAAATTCGATTCTATGTTTAAATGAGTTATAATTATAAAGTCCGCCCGGAATTGCCGAGAACCCGCTTTTATTGGTCACTGAAGAATCAGCTTCTTTCCAATGTGACAGACCTGTTTCTTTCATTTCTATATGGGCAATACTGTCTCCCCCTAAATATGTGGTAAGCATTGCCCATTCTTTATCGGAAGGCAGATGCCATCCTGAAGGACATACGTTTGTTGCTGTTTCCCAGTTGTACAGATAACCGTAGGTTTTCATATTACTTTCATTATTGTCATAAGCAAAACAACCGTTACCTGTTTTCCAGGCAAGGTTTTCTGCCATCCAGGTTTGAGTTCCAATCTTCACGGTTTTATAGGTTTTCCCGTCTCTGGCATCTTTTAAAGTACTTGTTACCTGGCCGATCGAACTTACTGCCATGTTCAATATTAATATTGCCATTAATAAAGATTTGTTTCCCATTATGCAAGAATTAAGGTTAATTAATTTTTAATCTAATTTACAATAATTAGTTAAAAGAAATAATACAAATTTAGGTTAACAATATCTTGTTAATAATTTGTCCGAATAGAAGAATTTATTACTATTAAAGTATTAATTTCCACTTAAATATATGTGAATAATATAACTTATTTCTGCTATAGTGTAACGTTAATAGGAAGTAGTGTTTTCCCGATTACACCAGTGAAAATAAATGAAGAAGCAGCCTTTTTGGGGCTACGATTTTAAACAAATAAAGCCTTGAAGTATAAAGCTTTCAAGGCTTATTTGTTTTTATGGTGAAAAATCAATTCCTTCTTACTTCTTTTTCTTATCCTTTGTAATTGTTTTATCTCCTGAAGCAGAAGCAGCATCATACTTTGCCTGTGCAGTTGCAAGTGTAGCGCGTGAAATTTTAAGCGCATCCTGGGCATTCTTCTTAGTAGCTTTCCCCTTAGTCATGTTCGCATTCCCGGTGGACATCATTTTTGTAGCATCTTTTGAACGTATGCTCAGAGCCTTGGAATCCGATTTATACTGTACATCCAGGGCTTTAAGATCGACCCTGGCTTTGCTCGCTTCATCCTTATCTTTTGAAGTTGTAAGTTTAGAAAGAGACTTTTGTTTGGTGGCATTGTCTTTGTCAAGTTTCTTACGGTCTGCTTCAATGGCCTTAGTTTCAGTCTTTGATTCGGCTATCAACTGAGTTCCCGAAGTAATCAGGGAATCTGCAACATTCAATTGCCTTTCATTCAGTGCTACTTTAGCTTTAGCTGTAGCAACACTGGTTTCAAGTTTCTTTAATTCGTCTGCCTTTTTATCCGTTTGAGCCTGGGTGACAACCGGGGCTAAAAAGAAAATTGACAACATAACCAAAATTTGAAAACTTTTTAAAACTCTCATATATTTAAAATTAAGTTTAAAATGTCTGCTCTTCATCAAATTTGTTTTGACCGACAAAAGATCATAAGCCAATTTTATAAAATTATGGAATTATATCCAATTAGCCTAAATTTGATTTGCTGCCTCGTATGTGCAAAAATGAACCAAACATTCCTCTGTTTTAAAAAATTTTGAGATCCCATGAAATTTAAAAACTGTTTTTGTTGTTGACAGTTTTGTCAATATACTAATCTTATCAGTACTCAATTGCTACATTGTTAATCTCTCTGCAGCTTTTGCATTCAATTGACACTTCTTTCACTCTGGTTCCGCCCGCTCTAATTTCCTGGGATATTTCTCCTGCGTTTCTATCTGAATAATTCAATTTGTCGAAGTAATTCTTTTCGTTGCAATTGTAGCAGATAAAACTGGATAAACTCTGTCCCTGTTCTTTTATCATAACTTTAATGATTCAATATATTGTAGTTTAAATCGACCTCTTATAATACTAGATCTTGCTTTATAAAAATGCAATCTCTTCAATGAAAAAACACTCAAAGTATTTTTGATACTATTTAAGCTGCAATACCCAAATATCTTTCCCCCGATCAATTAGCTGATGAAGACAGAACTTTAAAATATTCTGCAAGCCTCATAATGGCTTTTGCATCTACCTCAATTTGTTGTTGTGCCTCATTCCAGTTTCTTTGTTCAATAGCTTCACGAATGCCTGGCATAGTTTTTACACCATACCCGGTATAGGATCCGGGTGCATATAAAGTGTGTTTATACCATGCCCGGTGCGGCAGTCCGGTATCATTCAATAACTGTTGTTCTGCCCTGTGAAGCGACTGACTAAAAGCCAGGCTCATACTATGTTTCCTTATGTTCTTTTGAAATACAATATTCAGGCTATCTACACTGTTCCCTAATTGCTGTAAAGCATTTTGCAATGGTGAAAAATCAAGATACGGAGCTTCAGGTTTTACTAATGGAATATGATATCTTTTTGTCGGATCTTCACCCACAGAATAACTTCCTGAATTTATTATCTGATTTTCTAATTCAGTATTTTCCCGATCTGTCTTCAAAAGAGTTATCAGGTCATTTGAATATATATCAATAGTTTTATACAAATGTGTAAAATCAAAAGGCAATCCGTCAGCATCAGCCATTCTTAAAATGGCATGTCCTGCTGTTTCAGCAAGAGTCACACCATATTGAAAACCGGGGTCTTTAAACTTTTCATACAGACTATAAGAATCATAGATAGAATGATATTCACCGCCTTCATCTTCCCCTCCGAAACCCAAATTTAACGAAGGAATTCCTGCATGCTGAATAAAAGAAGAATAATCAGAACCTGAACCCATTGCATCAAGTTTTAATTCTTTTTCATTCCAGATCCTTTTCTTTGCTTCTGCATCTTTGGTTGAAATAACTTCATGAGCTCTTTTTCTATCAAATATGCTTACTCCGGTTTGCGGGTCAATTACCTGTTTTGCAATTTCATCCATGAAAGGCTCCAAAGCATGAGATCCCTGGGCAGAAAG
>PMNJ01000308.1 GCA_003162595.1 Bacteroidales bacterium
TAAATTTTCTCATCCGACAGCCATAATTCTAAAATTCTTTTAAAGTCATTAAAAGTCAAAAATGACTTCGCACCTCCGATACTCAGTAGATCAACAGCTTCTTTGAAATTTTCATACCTGGGCCCGAAAACTACAGGGATTCCCCAGCATGCAGGTTCAAGAATATTGTGGATCCCTTTTCCGAATCCGCCACCTATTGCGGCAATATATGCATACCTGTAAGCAGAGGAAAGCATTCCTATGTTATCAATTATAAGTACACGTGCATCAGTTGAAATTTCACTGTATTCTGAGAATCTTACGCACTTAACCTTAAACAGTTTTTCAAGTCGTTCGATATTTGACTTGTCAATTTCGTGCGGAGCAAAGACCCATTTCATAGCCGTGGGGAAACTATTCATATACTCTGCAATTATCTCCTCATCCTGCCTCCAGCTGCTTCCTGCCAAAAATAATTTTTCGCTACCCCTGAAGTGTTCAATCTGAGGAATATCTCTGGCCGTACCAGCTATCTGAATCACTCTGTCGAATCTTGTATCTCCAGCCAGAGAAACATTCGCGATCCCGATGCCGGAGAGAAGATCGTATGACCGTTGATCCTGGACAAATATTTTTTTGAATTTCCTTAACATACTCCTGAAAAACGATCCGTACCATTTGAAAAAATGTTGCCCGGGACGAAATATTCCGGAGATGAGATATAAGGGTATCTTACTCCTGTAAAGTGCTGATATGTAATTATTCCAGAATTCATACTTTACGAATATTACCAATTCCGGGTTAACAACTTCTATGAATTTTGCAGCATTGCCAGGGGTATCTGCAGGGAGATAACTAATACAATCGGCGTTGTTATAATTCTTTCTGATTTCATATCCTGAGGGAGAAAAAAATGTCAGCACAATCTTAAAGACAGGCATTTCTCTTTTAATCGCTTCAATTACAGGCCTTCCCTGTTCAAATTCACCGAGGGATGCACAATGTATCCAAATAACCCTGTCTCCTGGTTTTATCCTTTCAGAAATTGTCCCCGCCCACTTTTTTCTTCCTTTCACCCATAAGGAAGCTCTTGAGTAAAATGGAGATACCAGATAAGCTAATGCAGAGAAAACATAGATTCCCAGGTTGTACAGAACTTTCATAAATATATAATTCGAGTTTCCAAAGGTAATAAAAACGGCGCAAAGGCATAAAGGCTCAATGGCATAAAGGAAAAATATTGTTTTGTTCTGTTGATGTTATGGATAAATTAACTCCTATTTTTGTACAATCATAAAACAATACCATGGTAAGACTCATTGCTTTAATTATTTCAATTATACTTCAGATCATTGCTGCATCAATTGCATTAGGGTTCATGAAACTTACCAAATACAGGCTCTCCTGGATATTGCTTTCCCTCTCTTTTGTTTTTATGACTGTGCGTTCGATAATCCAGCTTTTTGAGTTTTTCAGGGGAACCCCTTCTTATACCTGGAAGATGATAGATGAATGGACCGGAGTGCTTGTTTCCGTGATGATCATCGGAGGTGTTATTCTGATCCGCGAGTTGTTTTACTCTCTGAAACGTGCTGAAACAGACAGGATTCGTTCTGAAAAAAGGGTAATAAATGCTATAATAAACACCGAGGAAAATGAGAGAAAGAGGTTTGCAAAAGATCTGCATGATGGTCTCGGACCGATTCTTTCAACCGTAAAAATGTCTCTCTCCGCACTTACTGACAGAATCAAAGATCCATCCGGATCAGTAATCCTTAATAATACCAACCATCTCGTAAATGAAGCTATCAATACTATAAAAGACATCTCCAATAACCTGAGTCCACATGTTTTGTCAAATTTTGGCCTTGCAAGCGCCATCAGCGCGTTTACAACCAAAATTAATCAGACCAAGGCAGTTGAAATTGATTTTAAGTCGAATATGGAGGCCCAGCGGCTCGACAACGAAAAGGAAGTAGTAATATATCGTGCTGTTTGTGAGCTTATTAATAATTCAATTCTACATTCGGGAGCTTCCAGGATTGAGATAGAATTAAACAAACATGAAAAATTTGTTACCTTGCAGTTTTATGATAACGGACGCGGTTTTGATACATCCTCATTGAGCAGGGAAGATACGAAAGGGATGGGATTGTCAAACATTGAAACCCGTGTAAAAACAGTTGAAGGTGTATTTATCCTGGAAAGCACCCCGGGTAAAGGAACAAGTGCTCTTATCAAACTAATTGAATGAGTCTTACTAATTCGAAATTGCCTATAATGGAAAAAATACGGATAATCATTGCAGATGATCACCAGCTCTTTCGCAACGGATTAAAGATACTTCTGAATGCTTTCCCCGAATTTGAAGTGACAGCCGAAGCTTCAAACGGCGAAGAATTTCTGAAAATTCTGAAGAACACACAGGCTGATGTTGCCCTTATGGATATTAATATGCCTGAAATGGACGGAATAGAAGCTACAAGAAAGGGTCTTAAGATTTGTCCGGGAATAGATATTATCGCTCTTTCAATGTATGGAGAGGAAGAGTATTATTATAAGATGGTTGACGCAGGCGCCAAAGGATTCCTGCTTAAAGATTCCGACATCTCAGAAGTTAAAGAAGCAATACTCACTGTAAGAAAAGGCGGCAGTTATTTTTCGCAGGAACTGCTTTATCACGTCATTCAGAAGATAAAATACCGGGAACAGGAGAGTAAATCGGCAAATCTTTCGAAAAGAGAAAAAGAAATTCTCTTTAAAATCTGTGAAGGACTCTCTAACCAGGAGATCGCTGAAAATCTTTTTATAAGTAAAAGAACCGTGGATAAGCATCGTGCAAATCTGCTTGGGAAAACTAACTCCAAAAATACTGCAAGTCTAATTCTTTTTGCAATAAGGAATAAACTCATCGAGATATAACAAACTATCCATGGCCGAATCACATAACCTGGGTCAAAAAGGAGAGGACCTTGCGGCAGATCATCTTCAAAAAGCCGGCTTTAAAATACTCTTCCGGAACTGGAAATGGGGAAAACATGAAATTGATATCATAGCTGAGAATCAAAATTTTATTGTATTTGTTGAGGTAAAAACCCGGAATGACGATTTCCAGATGCATCCGGTTACAGCTGTGACGAAAGAAAAGCAAAAATCAATAATCTGGGCAGCCAATGGCTATCTGCAAAAATTCAATATAGATAAAGAGGGCCGGTTTGACATAATAACCGTCATTAAAACTGTTGATTCATATCAGATCGATCATATTGAAGGCGCATTTTATCCGACGTTAAGATAAGAAGTTTGGAGTGAGCTAAAGTTTGGAGTGACTAAAGTAGAAGAAAAGTTTGGAGTGACTAAAATTTGGAGTGACTATAGTTAAAATAAATAAAAAGGTCTTAGGTCTAATGTATTGATAGTAACTTTAAGTATTTTAGACACTCTAGGCACTTAATAATTCAATAACATTCATGTACTTATGGATATAGAAATCTTAAGAGAATACTGTATCTCAAAAAATGGCTCAGCAGAAAGTTTCCCATTCGGAGACAATACTCTTGTCTTTAAGGTGAAGGAAAAAATATTTGCACTTGTCAACCTCGATGGGGACCTGAGTATTAACCTTAAATGTGATCCGGCTATCTCGATAGATCTCAGGGAAAGATACTCCTCTGTGACAGCGGGTTACCACATGAATAAAAAACACTGGAACACTGTTTTACTCGATGGATCTGTTCCGGATAAAGAGGTATTTTCCTGGATTGATCATTCTTATGATCTGATTGCAGGTAAAACATGAATCTAAATCCATTAACCTCAAAGGGGCCCAAGCGTTAAGAAATAGCCCGCTGGTGTTTCACCACAACTTCATTCATTGAATCGGAACTTCTCCGTATGGGAAAAGGAGAAAATGCCATTCCTACAGAGATAAAGACAAAACTTGGATTATGAAATGAATGACAGAGCCACGCCATGGGGTGGCCTTATTCAACCAGCAAATTACACCCTCTTATATCTGAATTGTCAAACCTTCCCAGAACCTCGAAGCCTCCATCCTCGTGAATCTTACCAAGATCACCTGTTGCTATAAAGGAGCATGAGTTTATATTTGCAAGGTCGATTATATTAATCCCGCCGGTTCTGCCTGGTTCGGTATAAAGGGTCAGAGGATCCAGCGGATCTCTGATAATTATTTTTATCCATGGCGGACAATAAAAAATTCCATCCCCTTTTGAGTAGGCCTGACTCAATAATTCAGTCATTCCATACTCAGAATGAATTGAAAACGCATTAAATTTTTCTTTAAGAATAGAATGAAGTTCCGGACGTGTCAGTTCTTTCCTCCTGCCTTTCATCCCGCCAGTCTCCATCACAATAACTCCTGAAAGATCAGGTGGTTTGTTTTCCGCCATATCAAGCAAGGCAAAACTGACACCAATTAACAAGATTTTTTGTTTTTCTTCTTTTGCTTTTTTAATTGCCGGAACAATGTCTTCTATATTATTTTTATAGAATCCACTATGAGGATTCTTGCTTCTCTGAATCAGATTATCAACCATATAGACAAGTGAAGAGCCTTCTCTTTCCGTATAAGACGGAAGCAAAGCAGCAACGAGATATTCTTCTGGTTGGCCGTAAAACTGTATGAAAGATCGCAGGAAGCTATCCTCATATAAGGATAAATCTATTACGAAATGTTTCCCGGGAGTAGTCCCAGTTGTTCCACTGCTTTCGAAGATCTTTTCAACCGGAAGATCACCTGTAATGACTTTATGATTTCTGAAGAATTCAACCGGAAGAAAAGGAATATCGTAAAGAGTCTTTATTTTAGAACGATCCTTGCCGAGACTATTTATAAAGTCATGATATATATTATTATTATCGTATTGATAATTAAATATTTCAAGTGCATTTCCCCAAAAGTCAGCCTTGCTTTTAATCCCGAATATTCTGTTCCGCAGATCCATTATCACTTACCCGGGAAAGTTGTTGATCCGTCAGGCTGATATATCCATTGGAAAGTACACTCCCCATAAGGTACAGACTGCCTGGTTTCATTAATCGTACTGACAATCCTGATTTTTGTATAGTTATTATTTCCTGATTTGTAGATCCAAACCTGGTTGGCATTTAGAGGATCTGCCATATACTGCCATTGCGTTGCAGAAACCGTCTTCAGCCCATCAAAAGCAGCCTGGGCTGTTGTTGCATCAGCATAATCACCTAATTTAAAAAATGAAGGATTCAGATTATTGGTCTGAAGGGTTAACCTTGGAGTAACGTCCTCAACATTGGCATAGATAGTAATATCCGGACCAGGAGTAGTTGTGGTGGCAACCAGTTTTGCGCCCGAAAATGAAAAACCATAGTTGTAATAAGTCGTGGAGAAGTAGGTGATATTGTCAATAGTATCAATACCGGATGTTCGTGTCGGTTCTGTCTTTGTGCATCCTGAAAGAATTGAGATTATAACTAATAATATAAATACTATCCTTTTCATACTGCAAAGATAATGGTTTTAGATGATAAAAGAGGCTGCACCTTAATGCAGCCTCTTCTTCACAACAATATAATTTAGTATTCGTATCTAAGTCTCCCTTTCTCCTCTTCTACCTCTCTTATTCTATTCTCCTCTGATTGCAGTAATACCAGGAAGCTTTTTCCCTTCCATATACTCCAGCATCGCTCCACCACCTGTAGAAACATAACTCACTTTATCAGCAAGTCCGTTTTTATTAATTGCTGCTACTGAGTCACCTCCTCCGATGAGACTGTATGCTCCTTTTGCTGTTGCAGCAGCTATCGCTTTAGCAACAGCAGTTGTCCCTTTTGAGAATTTTTCCATCTCAAAGACGCCCATCGGTCCATTCCACAGAATTGTTTTTGAGTTTTCAATAACCGAGGAAAACTCCTTTATAGTTTTCTCCGCGATATCCAGACCCAACCATCCGTCTTCAACAGCGTCTACAGCAGTAACTTTAGTATTTGCTTCATTATCAAACTTATCAGCATTCAGACTATCGACCGGAAGATAAAGTTTGACTTTCTTTTCTTTGGCTTTTTCAATAAGTTTCAGAGCAAGATCAAGTTTGTCTTCTTCACAAAGAGACTTGCCTATTTTTCCCCCCATAGCTTTAATAAAGGTGTAGGTCATTCCTCCGCCGATAATCAGATTATCAACCCTGTTGAGAAGATTTTCTATCAGCATGATCTTATCGGAAACTTTTGCGCCACCCATTATTGCAGTAAACGGTCTTTGCGGATCCTTAAGAACTTTATCCATTGCCGCAAGTTCACTGTTAATGAGAAAACCGAACATCCTTTTATCAGGCGCAAAATAGTCAGCTATAACAGCAGTTGTTGCATGGGCGCGGTGAGCTGTCCCGAATGCATCATTAACGTAAATTTCTGCATAACCCGACAGTTTCTTTGCCATCTTTTTCTGTTTAATCTTCATCTCAGCTTTAGCGGCTTTTTTCTCTTCATCAGTGACTGTCTCAGGCAGAATGGGCTTCCCTTCCTCTTCAGGATAAAAACGTACATTTTCAAGAAGAAGGATCTCCCCGGGTTTCAGGGCAGCTGACATCTTAATAGCTGATTCCCCAAGGCAGTCATCTGCAAAAAGCACTTTTTTACCCAGAAGTTTTTCCAGAACCGGAAGAACAGGCTTAAGCGAATACTTTTCCATACGACCTTCGGGTCTTCCAAGATGTGACATAAGGATCAGGCAGCCTCCATCGTTAAGAATTTTATTAATTGTCAGTAATGCTCCCCTGATCCGGGTATCATCAGTTACCGTAAAAGTCTTTTTGTCGAGGGGTACATTGAAATCGACCCTGACTATTGCCTTCTTACCTTTGAAATTAAAGTCCTGAATCATTTTCATAGATCATATATTTTTATTTAACACAAGAAATTCTCATTTACAAACCTACATTTTTTTTGGAAATATTCCCTTGTTATCAAGCTTCAAAATATTCACCTCTGTGCAACTCTCCCACCTAAGCGGGACAAGTTGTGTTAGTTCTTTTCATTTTCGTTACACAGAGGGACACAGAGAAGACACAGAGAACCATAGAGAGCGAACATTAGTCTTTTAGCTGAACAGAACTACGCATTTTTCTGTTCCCCTTGAAAAAGATTGATTAAATTTGGAAAAAAGTTATGGCAAAAATTACACGAAAAGGGAATCCTACCAATACTTCAGGAAATCTGCCCGCTAAAGGAAGCAAAGCTCCTGATTTTACACTTGTGAAATCTGATCTTACAAATCTTTCTTTATCAGAGCTCAAGGGGGAAAAATTGATTCTGAATATCTTCCCGAGCCTTGATACTTCAACATGCGCTACCGCAATGCGCAAATTTAATCAACTTGCAGCGGGAAAGACCGGTACTGTTGTTCTGGGTATCTCAAAGGATCTTCCGTTCGCACATGGCCGATTTTGCTCCACAGAAGGAATTACCAATGTTATAACTCTCTCGGGGTTCCGCGATACGGCTTTCGGTAAAGCATATGGTGTGGATATTATTGACGGACCATTAGCAGGCCTTTATGCTCGCAGCATCGTGATAGTTGATGAAAGCGGCAAGGTAATTTATACCCAGCTTGTACAGGAGATAAGCAACGAACCTGACTATGACTCTGCGCTTGCTGTTATATAGGTAGCTGAAAGAATAATCTGAAAATGAATTTTTCACAGATCCCCGGTCAAAAAGAGATTAAAGCGACACTGCTCCGGTCTGTTAAGGAAGAAAGAGTCAGTCATGCCCAGCTTTTCACTGGTCCTGAAGGATGTGGCAGCATGGCTCTGGCATTGGCTTATGCCAGGTATATCAGTTGTGAGAACCGGACAGACGATGACTCCTGCGGTAGCTGTAAGTCATGTGTAAAATATGAGAAACTGATCCATCCCGATCTTCATTTTGTCTTTCCGGTCATAAAAGGAAAGAAAGGCACAGATCCGGTGAGTGACAATTATTTAGAGGAATGGAGAGAGTTTGTAAAAAAGTCTCCGTACTTTATTCTAAATAACTGGATGGATTCTATTGAAGTAGGGAACGCACAGGGGATGATATTTGCTTCGGAAGCCTCAGAAATTATAAAAAAACTTAGCCTTAAGAGTTTCGAATCGGACTTTAAGATAATGATAATCTGGCTGCCTGAAAAAATGCATCAGGCAACAGCCAATAAACTTCTGAAGATGATCGAGGAGCCACCTGAAAAAACTCTTTTCCTGCTGGTTTCAGAAGAACCCGATAAGGTAATACCTACAATCCTATCAAGATGTCAGCTTATTAAGATCCCTTCCTTCAACAGTAGCGATATCGAGAAATATCTTATGGACAGGTTTAGCATAGCACCTGATAAAGCTGCAGATATATCACGAGTATCAAATGGAAATATAACAAGAGCAATTGAGTTATGTGAAAATGAAGACTCTTCTCTTGCAAATCTGGAACGTTTTAAAAGTCTGATGCGATTTGCATGGAAACGCGACATAGTTTCAATTATCAATTGGTCTGAAGAGATTTCAACAACAGGCAGGGAAGCTCAAAAAAACTTTATTTCCTTTTCCATGAGACTCCTCCGTGAAAACCTGATGTTATCTCTAAATCAGCTGAAAAACAGTCTGGTTTTCCTTACAGGAGAAGAGGCAACTTTCTCAGGAAATTTCCATCCCTTCATCAATCAGAATAATATTTATCCGCTTGCAGAAGAGTTCAATCTTGTATATTCACATATTGAGTCAAACGGAAATGCTAAAATAATCTTCCTTGACCTTGCATTGAAAGTTACAAGGCTCATCCGTTGATCATAACAACGAATGTTGAAATTGATCCATTTATTCACTACTTTTGCGGGATAATTTCCGAATCTAAAGAGTTTTATGACAGATAATGAAGATATTCAGGGGCAGACTGGAGAAGAGATCCGGATGCCTGATATAACATATAAGCCCGGATATAATAAANNGAACAAATAAAACGACTCAAGTCGCATCCGTTACCCGAGGATCTGAAAAAAGTATACCGTAAGGCTAAAGCTGTTGACATTCAGAAATGGGAAGAAGCGAAGAAACTCGAGACAACGACAATGTTGCGTTCAAGGAAGATTTCAGAAGAACTCAAACTCAATATGAAGATCGGGGATGTTGA
>PMNJ01000166.1:0-13279 GCA_003162595.1 Bacteroidales bacterium
GAGACTATTTATTTTTTATTTTAGTCTCTTCCTCTTTCTTCATTTCGGGTTTTGGCTTTTTCCTGAATAAATCAGAGAATTTATTAAAATCCTGATTGTAGAAGATTCCGACACCCTGAGTGTAAGGACTCAGTCCGGAAG
The DNA here is from genome assembly GCA_003162595.1 of Bacteroidales bacterium. GTDB lineage: Bacteria > Bacteroidota > Bacteroidia > Bacteroidales > VadinHA17 > LD21. The sequence goes on from PMNJ01000166.1 coordinate 142, forward strand.
AAGAATATGTATCATTAAAACGGTTAAATACTTTAAATCGCAATTTTTCTGTAAGCTTTAATTCTGCATTAAAATCCCCTGTTAGCTGGTTAGTATTACTGGAATATTGAGTAGTATTGGCAGTTCCTCTAACATCAAAATTTCCATTAAGAACTACTTTATTATTCAGAACCTGGGTTGATAATGCAAGTTCAGCTTCCTGCGGAGTAATTGCATTGGAACCGGGCCTTATATTTAATCCGATATCGACACTTTTGGATAATTGTGATAACATATTACTGACCTGGTTTGAGATCATTTCAAGAGATGTCGCTGCCATAGCCGAGGTGGCGGTCGTTGAGACATTCGAATTTCCGCTTGCAATGAAATTTTGTATTAATAGAAGAGCAGTAACCTGCCTGGTAATTTCTTCAGGTGTCGATATTGCATTTTGCAGTTTTGTCCTGGTCTGTTCATCAGCATCAGGAAGATAAATATCGAATACTACTACAGGATTAAAAAGTTTACCAGATAAATTCAGCTGAGGTTCAACAGTTATTCGTTCACTATAATTAGGATCACCAAGTATGGAGGCGAGTGATGCTTTCAGGTGCTTATAGGAAGCCTTAAGATCAATTTCTGCATCCTTAAGATTTCCGTTGAACATTATCCTGCCTCCACTTTCCACATCAAAGGGTTTGTTTATAATTGGGCCAAGTGTAAAATTATAGGTCCCGCTTTCAATCAGATAATCACCCGATATTCCGAAATCACCTTTTTTATTAAGAGTAACATTCAGGTTTTCGCTTGATCCTTTACCACTCATCACATCACCTGCCTTTGAATCAAAAATGAGCTGGATCTCAGCATCCGGTGTCACTTCAAGATTCATATTAAGATCCATTCCGATTTGTTTTGCAGAAGCAGAAGGTATTGGGTTACCATCACCGGGTTTAACCTTGCTTGAGTCAACAAATGAGATGTAGGAATATTCTGATACTGAGAGACCTTTACTTATAGGGACAAAAAGTTCCGAGGTTTTTCCTGTTTTGGCCGACTTACTTGTTTTGGCAGATATATCAAATGAGAGTGAATTCTGATCGCTTTTTATTTTTGCAACGCCCGAAGCATAGACAGTGCCATAAAACATTTGATTATCTTTCGATTTAGTATTTAATACCAGGAAAGCCTTTGAAGTAATATTTATTATAAGATCGGCAGCATAATCCCGGAAATCTTTATGATAAACAGATCCTGAAAGAGTTGCAATGTTCCCTTCAACGTCGGTAACTTTGACATTATTGAATTTAATCCCTTCCTTATCGAATCTGACGGAATCATTCAGAGAATATTTTGTTTGAAGGTAATTGATCTTCATGGATGCATTTTCTACCTTCGCTGCTCCGGTAAGAAAAAGATTGTCTGTTTCGCCTGATAAATTTATCTTACCTGATGCAAAACCGCTTATTTCCGAAGCGAAAACTTTTAGCAAAGGATTAAGAAAACCTATTGGCAATTTCGTAGTTCTGGCATTCAAATCAATTTTTTTAGTTGCAGGATCATAAATTCCTGAAACATCAAACATTTTTACAGAATTGAGGTTATTGCTGGCTTTGATATTAACCACTTTTTTTACGTTGTCTAAATCTGAGTTGATTGATATATTCCCAAACTCACTACCAAGCACAGAGAATTTATCCACAACTATATTACCAACCAGCAGTAAACTTTTATAAACATTGGTTAAAAGTATTTTCCCGTTTATTCGACCCTTAAAATCGAAAGGAACCATGCCTGGATCATTATTCTTCTTCCTTATCAAATAGTTAAGAGGGGTAATATCAATTCCTTTAAAATTGAGATGTAACGTGTCTGAAGGATTTTCAGATACAGAACCATCAACGAGGTAATACCTCTCTTTACTAATGATATAGAGTTTATTAATATTTATTGCACTCGAATCGATCAGAACCGATGAATTGCTTAATTTCCATAAATTATTATCTGAATAAATCTGGGATGAATCAATATCTACCTTCAAAATTGCATAGCGTTTTCCGGCTGTATTTTTTATTACCGTACCACGTGCGACAAAATTACCCTGGTTGAGGATAGTATCTTTATTATCCCAGTTAACTTTAAAAGTGAAATTATCAGGTATTGTCTTCAGTCCGACAGATAAATTTTTAAACTCAGTTTGGTCCAGCAGGTTTAGGGACGCACTGTTGATGCCCAGTGTCAGTTCAGATCCTGAAACTGTAGTGTTAAACGAAAGATTTTTGAAAACAATGTTTTTTAATGTTAGTAAATCTGCTTTTCCGCTTATTTTTATTATACTATCAGCAAAAACAGCTCCTTTGATATAACTTTTGTCTGCTACTAATATTCCTGTTTTGAAGAAGCTATTTATCTTATCGGTATTCTTGAAATTAATTTCAAAAGTGAAATTATTTTTTTTGAAGTCGTTCTGTTTACCATTTACTTGAAACTGAGAAGGCATCAGGGATACCAGGGTTGATTTTACGAGGCTCCCTAGTCCGGCAAAATTATAGTAGCCTTTTATATCTGCATCAACAAAATCTGTCCTAAGACTTAGTATAGGTTTCTCACCTTCTTTATACGTCTTTATAGAAAAGTCATGAAGTTCCAGGTTATTGTTAAATTTTCTGAATTTTGAATTAAGGAGTTTTATTTCACCATCAATATTATCAATACTGTTTCCTTTAAAATCAGATGTCAGGAGCATCGTGACTGTGGCAGTAGTATCAAGTTTGTCAAAATGCAATTTATATAGATTTGCATCAACTATATTGAGAGTAAAATTAAATTCTGGCAGCTTATTATTGAAATTAAGTAATCCCAGAAGGTCCAGCCTAATATTCTTGTCGTAGATATTTACACTTCCGTCCCAGGTTTTTTCAGTAAAAGCGCCATTCAGAGTTATATTACGATATATATACTTGTTTATCTCTATACTATCAATTCTCCCCGTGAGATTAGCTGCGAATTTTTTCAGGGAATAGGCATATCCATCAACATTAGCCTGCATACTCAGATTACCTAAAAAATCAGATTTTCCGGTCAGTTCTCCGAGATTTATATCAGTTCCTTTAAGCAACCCTTTAACCATGTATTTTTTGGATTCTCCCGGTCTGACGGATATATCAGTCCGTATGTTTCCCTGGCTGGTTCTTATTTCTCCATAGGTTACAAAATCTGTTGTAAATCCGGTAAAAGATCCATTGAATGAGATAGTTCCAAGCTTTTTAACAGCATCTGGTATTATTAACGGCTTTTTCCCGGGAAGTCTGAGCTGCTCAATATCCTTTGCATTGGCCTTAAGGCTGTTAACTCCTATATATAAGTATGCATTTTCTATTTTTGGGAGTCCCGAAAAATCAAAGTCACAATCAAGCGAAGTGTATTTCCTATATGAAAGTTTGATATTGCGACCTCTTAGTTCCGATATTGTACCCAGAATCTTACCTGATAGCCATACCGATTCATTTATACTGTCGGCAAAAGGCATAAAATATTGCAGATCAGTTGTATTTATTAATGATTTATCGAGTAGAATATCTAGTTTTACCTTTTCTGTGAAATTTTTAAATGCGTTTGCTGAATCAGCCTTCAGACCTAATCGGGGAATATTTAAAATACTACTGTCACAGCTGATAAAAGCAGAATTAAGATAGATGTTCTGTCGGGCCAGAATGACAGAGCTACTCATCTTCTTCACTGTGAACCCACTTGATTCTTTAAATCCCAGTTTGTAAATGTTAAAGGTAGTAGTATCGTTTAACACTTTAAGATCTTCAATGATCCCATTAATATCCGACAGATTCAGATTATTGAAGTCAATCCTGGTTTTCCCTTTGGGATTACTCCGGTTAATAAGAGAAAACCTGGCATTAACGATATCAATCTGATCGATTGAGATTCTGCTTCCGGTATTTTTAATGGTGTCAGCCGGATTCCTTATAAGGTTCAGATACCAGGTCAAATTCATCAAACCGGTGGAGTCGGTTATAAGTGCAATAACAGGATTGATCAGGCTGACTTTTCCAAATCTGAATGATTTGTTTTTAAAATCCATTCTCCTGATGCCTACCTGAAGCTCCCTGGAATATAAAAGAGTATCATTATTTTTGTCTTTAATGATTATGTCATTGATAAACAATTTGTTAAAGAATTTGTACTCAATTGAGCCTATGGATATTGTAGATTTGATTTCGTTTGAAAAGTGATTTGTAATTCTTTTTACCATGAAAGTCTGAACTTCAGATGTCTGCAATAACAGATAAAGTACAGTAGGGAGCATTAATATGACTCCGAATAATATAATAAAATACTTAAGTGATCTTTTAATTTTATTTATCATGCAAATGCAAAAGGTCTTATAATATATATTTTATAATCTGTCTGATTCAAAGGCTAAAGATAGTGAAACTCAGGTTAATTGTCGGGATTTTATAATTCAGTCAGTTTGTTTTATTTGCTTCCCGAATAAATTCACTTACAATCGATGCTGCATTTTTAAAGTCAGTCTATCGTATGTTAAAGATCAGAAGCCATCTTATAGTTCATTTGCTTTACCAAAGTTACAAGTTCAATTCTTATATTGCTTATCTTTATTTAACTTTCGGTATTGATAGGAGTAACCTGCCTTGCTTTACAATATTTTATCAGGACGGAATACCTTATAATATCTTCAGAATATGCTTGAGATTTCTCAATATAAAACTATTCTGGACAGACTATGAAAAAACAGAGATTCAGAATAATTAGTCATATTAAAGGTGATACATCTTTTTATGAGACAAAAGTAAAAACCTGGTTTGGATGGGTTTCTTTTACTGTATTTTATAAGACGGAAATTCTTCATATTCTATCTGTTCCGTCAGTTCAAAAGTCTCTGGCTTATGAGCGTATATATCAGTACTGTAACATAAAAGGATATGAGAATAAACAGATTGAAATAACTGAAATTTGTAAAAGTGAAAGCAAAAAATGGATATTGTTTCAAAGAATTTATTCCGATTAAAACACAACAGACAAAAGATGCAGGTTAATGATTATTTTTTTGTGAATCTGTTTATAGATATAATATTTTACGGACATTTGCGGATTGAATATTTTAATAAATTGATAAACACAATATCCTGAAATATTCAGAAAAATCAAGTACTGATGTCAGTTACAATCTTAGCAATAGAATCGTCGTGTGATGATACCTCAGTTGCAATTATCAGGGATGGTTATGTACTTTCTAATCTCATAGCAAACCAGGATATACATATGTCTTATGGCGGGGTTGTCCCGGAACTGGCATCCAGAGCTCATCAGGCAAATATTGTACCTGTAACACAGCAGGCGATGGTAAAAGCCGGAGTAAACAATGAAGATATTGACGCAGTTGCTTTTACACGTGGACCCGGACTCCTCGGTTCGCTGCTGGTTGGAACTTCTTTTGCCAAAGGATTTGCAATTGCACAGAATATTCCTTTAATTGAAGTAAATCATCTTCAGGCACATGTTCTGGCTCATTTTATTCTTGAGAAAGATAAGAATAACCGGTTACCTTCATTCCCTTTCTTATGTCTGCTTGTGTCAGGAGGTCATACACGGATAATTGTCATGAAGAGCCAGTTGGAGATGGAGGTTATCGGAAACACTATTGATGATGCAGCAGGTGAGGCTTTTGATAAATGTGGAAAAGTAATGGGTTTTACTTATCCTGCAGGTCCGCTGATCGATAAACTGGCTATTGAAGGAAACATGAATGCTTTCAGGTTTTCAAAACCTCATGTTAAAGGTCTTGATTTCAGTTTTAGCGGATTAAAGACAAGCTTTCTCTATTTCCTTCGAGACAGGTTAAAAGAAGACTCTGATTTTATAGAAAACAACAAAGCCGATTTGTGTGCCTCCCTTCAGCATACGATAATAAGTATTCTGATCGCGAAAGTAGTGAATGCCTCCTTGCAAACGGGAATCAGGGAGATTAGTATCGCCGGGGGCGTATCAGCAAATTCCGGGCTGAGGAACGAAATGAAAAAAGAGGCAGAAAAGAGAAATTGGAATTTATTTATTCCTGAGCTCAGGTATACTACAGATAATGCTGCAATGATTGGAATTACAGGATACTATAAATATCTTAGAGGTGAATTTTCTGGTCATGACATAACTCCGCTAGCCAGGTATTAATTATATTTTATTTTTTTTTAGTAATTTGGTGGCAAATTATATAAGATGGAGGAGTTGAGAATTTCACCGACAAAGAATACACCTGAGATAATTTTAAATCCTGAGGGGATAATTCGTATTAAAGGCCGGTCAATACATGAGAATGTAACTGATTTTTTCGAACCTGTTGAAGATTGGATCAGCGAGTATATAACGGTTCCGGCAGAAGTTACAAGTGTGGATTTGAATCTTGAATATTTTAACAGCGCCAGTGCAAAAGTCTTCATACATATTTTACAAAAGATTACTTATGTAACATTAAAACATAAGAAATTCATATTCAACTGGTATTACGAAGATGGGGATGATGACATTCTCGAACGTGGAGAATACTTTTCTTCAGTACTTGATGTCAAGTTCAATTTCATCAAACTAAAATGATTCCCTTATTTTGTCAGGGCATGCTTTGTGGTTCAATAATTTACATTTAACAAGATGGTACACAAAGGAGTGAGTTTGTTCTTCAGCTTCACTCAGCCAATGGATCGGCAACTCTGCCCATAAATAGTATTGAACTGGTTGTTGTCTCTCTGATAATGTAGAGAAATGAATGGTCTATATTAAGGATGAGAGGCTCAATTATTGCTGTAGTTGAGATTCCAACTATTGTAGCAGCGGCAGCTTCCGTACCTTCTTCATTTGTTTCTATAAATGCCTGGTGGAGCACTAAACTGATATAAAGTTTGAGATCAGATATATTTGAAAAATCAGCATTATTGCCAAAAGTTATTCCCATTCCCATATCAGTTAATATATTACTAAGTTCCCTTTTATATCCATATTTAAAACGCGGAAATGAAAGTTCAGTCTTTCGGGAACTCATCAGATTGAGCCATCCTTTCACGCTGTTGTTATTTATTAAAGGAATTATATTATTAATACCATTGCTATCGTCAGGAAGGATCACATCCATCACAAAATTTCCTTGTCCGTAAGGTAGTTCTGCCAGTGTAAATCCTTCACCCTTATAAATTTTGTAATCAGAGGTCTGTTTCATCATTGGAACCTGTTCTGTTACCCCGCCTGGTTTATAATATGATCCCTGAACAGTATTAGATGCGTCGAACTGAGATTTCCATTTTCCTTTAAAATAGATGGCATTAATTAATAGCATTACTGTGTTTGGATCGAGTTTGTCAACCATATTTTTTATTAATCCGTTTGTCTTGGCATCAATCCAGTTGTTTATCAGTGAAGGAACCTGTGGATCGGTAATGTCAAATGACTTGGATTCGGCATTATAATATCCGGTAAGAATATCGGTAAAAGGTTTTTTTACAACAAAATTCTTCTCACTCCAAACGGAGTTGGCAATTGAGATTAAAACCCGCTTATCAACACTAAGGAGTGCTTCCGTAAGACCTTTATATGAGTTATTGATTATATCAGGAGTTAATCCATTCATTCTTAAGGCTTTCAGCATTGAATCGCGGGTTGCCCCGTTTGCTCCGTTAAGTGTCATGGAAAGGGCAGATGAGATGCTGAGAGGAGATATGATTATATTTTCAGATTCCGTAGAATTATCAAGAACTTTCCTGAAAATGTCGAACGCAAACGAATTATCTGATTCAATAAGTGAGACCTGATTGGTGGTCAGATTAATCGGAACCGGATCAACCGGTAAAGGTCCGGAAGATTCTTTTTTGCATGATGAATAAATCAAAGGAATTACGACTAATAATGCAATTGCGGTTTTGGAAATATTTCTTTTCATGATTTTCAATTTTGAGGGACTGATTAAACTGAATCAAATCCAATTTAGTGAAGTCCGGGTTATCAGGTGAAAATGTTCAAAAACCATGCCACTTGATCATGATTTCTTTTTTCTTTTTTTTGAAGTTTCCTGATATGCCCTGAGATAGATAAATGATACAACAAAAAAGATCATACTCAATATTAGAAGCATTATGAATGCAAATACTGATGGTTTGTCCAGTCCGGGTATCGGATGCTTCAACCTGAAGAAATATCCGTAAATAGTATAGATCAGAACCATTATAGAAACTATAAAACTGAAAATTATCATTGTCCCGTCAAATATCCTGGTTGTTTTGTAAAACTTTGTATTCTTAAATGTTCCATAAGATGACCGGGCATAAACCGTAGCTCTTTTTCGTGACCTGTCCTGCCTGTATTTTCTCCAGTCTTCCATTGCCTGCTGGTATAACTGATCATCAGTCATGATTTTTTCGTGATTTGCAATTAAAAACTCGTAAGCTTCGGTTATGCTTATAAAATGGTCCTTTGCATCAGGTGCAGGATTGATATCAGGGTGATAAAGGCGTGCTTTTTTCCGGTAAGCCTTTTTTATATCGTCAATTGAAGCGTTTGACTGAATACTAAGGATTTCATAATAATCTGTAGATGTCATATTTTCAACTTATATTGCTCCACGATTGCTTTTGACTGAAAAGCCGTTTCAGTTCGGATCTGAAGATCAGGTTCTGATTACTTTCAAGTAATGGATCGAGGTCGATTATCTCTTCAGCAATATGTCTTACATATTCAATTAATTGTCCGTCTTTACCAAGATCGGCTATCTTCAGGTCAAATGGAATTCCACTTTGAAGTGTTCCTTCAATATCGCCAGGACCCCTGAGTTGGAGATCGGTTTCTGCAATTTCAAAACCATCGTTCGTCCTGATCATTACTTCAATTCTTTTAGCGGCTTCTCTTGAAAGCTTGTCGGAACTCATAAGGATGCAATATGACTGATCAGCGCCTCTGCCAACACGTCCTCTTAACTGGTGTAACTGAGAGAGTCCGAATCGTTCTGCGCTTTCAATGACCATTACGGTTGCATTGGGAATATCAACTCCAACCTCGATAACTGTTGTAGCAATCAGTATATGAGCCACCCCGTCCTTAAAAAGCTTCATCGACATCTCTTTATTAGCCGGCGTCATTTTCCCATGAACAATACTTATGCAATATTTTGGGGCAGGGAAAATTCGCGATATCGTATCCCAGCCATCCTCAAGATCTTTATAATCCATGGTTTCAGATTCTTTGATAAGAGGATATACGATATAAATCTGACGTTTTTGGGCTATCTGGTTCCTGATAAACCCAAAAACCTTATTTCTTTCTGAATCAGTAAAATGCATTGTTTTTATTGGAACCCTTCCCGGAGGAAGTTCATCGATTACCGAAACATCAAGGTCCCCGTAAAGAGTCATAGCTAGTGTTCTTGGAATAGGAGTGGCAGTCATAACGAGAATATGCGGTGGATCGAGGTTTTTCTGCCAGAGCCTTGCTCTCTGGGCAACTCCAAACCTGTGCTGCTCATCGATAATCACTAACCCCAGGTTGGCAAACTGGACATTTTCTTCGAGAAGAACATGAGTGCCTATAAGTATATTTAACGATCTGTCAAGCAGTGATTCTGCAATTGATTTACGCGAGGACTTTTTTGAGGAACCCGTAAGCAAACGTATTTTAATATCAATTCCCTCAAGTAATTTAGTGATGCTCTGATAATGCTGGTTTGCCAGAATTTCAGTGGGAGCCATGATGCATGCCTGATACCCGTTATCTATCGCAATCAGCATACTCATCAGTGCGACAAGTGTTTTTCCACTGCCTACATCTCCCTGAAGCAACCGGTTCATTTGTTTTCCTGAACCCAGATCTTTTCTTATCTCTTTCATCACTCTTTTCTGTGCGTCGGTAAGAGTAAAGGGTAAATTGTTATAATAAAAATTATTAAAATTATCGCCCACGCTTGAAAAAACAAACCCCTTGAATTTCAGGTTACGGTTTGATTTAAATCGTAGAAGATTCAGCTGAATATAAAACAACTCTTCAAATTTCAAACGGTGTCTGGCCCTTTCAAGTTCATCCGGATTTGCCGGGAAATGGATTTTATGGAGAGCCTCATGAAGCTCCATCAGCTTATATCGTGAGACAATGTAACCGGGTAATGTTTCAGGCAATCTTATCTTAATCTGCTTCAACATATTGCCTAAGAGCTTACTGATCGTTTTTGAAGAAATAAACTGATTCTTAAGTTTCTCAGTAGTACTATACTGTGCCTGCAAAGCAGAATTCAGCCGTTCAGCCATTTTATCGGCAGCCTCAATTTCAGGATGAATTACATTAATAATTCCGTTAAAAACACCCGGTTTCCCAAATACAATGAATTCGACACCGGGACTAAAACTACCGGTGATCCATTTTCCACCCTTAAACCATACAAGCTTTATCGTTCCGGTATCATCCTGAAAATCAGCAACTAACCGTTTTCCCGCGCCATGGCCCTCGGTAGTATATCCTTTTATTATACCTCTTATCTGAACAAACGGAAGGTCCGGATCAAGTTCTGCAATCTTATAGAACCTGGTTCTGTCAATATATTTGTATGGAAAATAGTAGAGCAGATCGCGGAATATAAAAATACTCAACTCTTTATTAAGTAGTTCCGCCCTTTTGGGGCCGACTCCCTGCAAATAGGTAATTTCAGTATCTAAAAATTCCTTGTTGATCATCAGATAAAAAGTTATTTATTCCAATGCCCCTATTCCGGTAAAGGGGGCTAATTCGGACATGTTTTGGCCCTCCGATCCATTAAGAGCTAATTCTTTGGAATTTAAGAGTAATTATGCTTATATCCAGAGTATTACCCCCCCTTGGGGGGGAAGGGGGGTAAAAAGAATCTTTGCGACCTTTGATGTTAATGGATTTCATTATCCGAAAATACGTATTTTTGGAAACCTGTCCTAATTATAACGCCAGTGCCGAGATGATTTTTTTCCGGGCAATCAAATATCTGAATTATATCTTACTATCAAGCCATAGGAAGGGACATGGAATACACAGTCCTTTTGTTTATGATCTGGTTTCAAAAGTCTTCCGGAGAAAAACTGATCCTTTTGTTATCTTAAAAGTAGAACTGGTCAGGAAGAAGCTGATCTCTGATAACCGAAGAATATCTGTTAAAGACCTTGGTTCCCGTTCAGGATCATTGAAAACAAACTTGAGAAAAGTATCTGAGATAGCAAGATATTCAGCTGTTCCTGTGAAATATGGGAGATTTTTGTCAAATATGGCTGCTGAATTCGGTCAACAACTGATAATTGAGTTAGGTACCTCCTTGGGAATAAGCGCAATGTACCTTGCTGCTTCTTGCCCGGATTCAGTTGTGTGCACGGTGGAGGGTTGCCCTATAACGGCAGGCGTGGCGAGGCAAAATTTCGTTGAAGCCGGATTTAAAAACATTATGGTACTAGTAGGTCCGTTTGAAGAAATATTGCCGGGTTTCGCAACAATAGGTGTTACACCTGGATTGGTTTTTATTGATGGGAATCACCGGAAGGAACCGGTAATAAAATATTTTAACCTGATGGCAGAGCTTTCAGACACCAGTACAGTTATTATCATTGATGATATCGACTATTCAAAAGAAATGGCGGAAGCATGGGACAAAATCAGGCTTCATAAGAAAGTCTCCGTCAGCATTGATATTTTCAGGATGGGAATTCTCTTTTTCAGGGAGGGAATTAATCATAATAACTATAGAATCAGATATTAATAAAAATTAAGGTTATAAAATTTATTATTAGACATATTTAATCTAATTTCGGAAATTCAAATTTTAATCGTTATGGATAAAGTAATTGAGATTCATGATATTGTTAAGAATTATCAGGTCGGATCAGTAATTGTAAGGGCTTTACGGTCAGTCTCTATTAATATTGAAAGGAATGAATATGTTGCAATAATGGGACCATCAGGATCAGGAAAATCTACTTTAATGAACCTGCTTGGATGCCTCGATACTCCATCAAGCGGAAGTTATGTTCTAAATGGAACGGATGTCAGTAAAATGGAAGATGATTATCTGGCAGAAATAAGAAATAAAGAGATTGGATTCATTTTTCAGACCTTTAATCTGCTTCCCAGATATTCTGCGCTTGAGAATGTAACCTTGCCTTTAATATATGCTGGTGTACCTAAACTTGACAGAGAAAAGGTAGCAGTTGAAACGCTGGAACAGGTTGGCCTGGGAGACAGGATGACTCATAAACCAAATGAGTTGTCAGGCGGACAACGTCAGCGCGTTGCTATTGCCAGGGCTCTGGTAAACAAACCATCAATTATACTCGCAGATGAACCTACCGGTAACCTCGATAGCAAAACATCTCTTGATATCATGGGATTACTTGATGATATTCATAAAAAAGGGAATACGGTGATTGTTGTTACACACGAAGAGGATATTGCTAAGCATGCCGCCCGCATTATCAGATTGTTCGACGGGGAGATTGCTCAGGATTACCGGAATGAAAATTATATGAAAGCATAAAGTAACAGGTCTGAGATAATTTTACTTTTTGTTTTTCCTTTTATTTAATCATGAAGATATATACCCTTAAAGGTGACGATGGTACAACTTCATTATCAGGAGGCAGAAGAGTTCCAAAACATTCGGTACGTGTGGAAGCGTATGGTTCTGTCGATGAACTGATTGCCTGGATCGGACTTTTAAGGGATCACAAAGAAAATAAAAAAAGGGAAAAACTTCTTATTTATATACAGAGCCAGCTTATGTGTTGCGCTGCTGCACTTGCCTTCGATGATCAAAACATTAATATCAGAAAGATATTACCTGATCCAGATTGCTTGTCAGTGGTTGAAAAAGAAATTGACACGATGGAGGAGACCCTTCCTCCATTAAATAATTTTGTTCTTCCGGGAGGAAATATACTCGTATCATATTGTCATATAGCCCGATGCGTATGTCGCAGGGCAGAGAGGGCTGTTTTTAGGTTAAACAAAACTGAAGAATCGCCTGAAATTGTGAATAAATTTCTTAACCGTCTTTCAGATTTTTTATATGTTTTGTCAAGAAAAATTGCCTTAGACGCTGATATTGAAGAGATTAAGTGGATGGTCTGAAATGTTAAAAAACTTAAAA
>PMNJ01000166.1:13357-19983 GCA_003162595.1 Bacteroidales bacterium
GACGACTTCTTTTTTAATGAAGATGAATACTAAAAAAGAGGCTGATTCAAAAGTCTTGTTTCCCCCACTTTTTTTTCTTCTTAACCCTTCCCCATCCCCTTCCCTTAAACAATAAGGGAAGGGGTGTAATACGTTTAATCACAATGATTTNNCTTTTGAGACAGCCTCTTTTTTTATTTATTGAATATATCATCCCTCTTTTTAGGCCGTATACTATCAAACCATTTGTACCCTTCAAGTCTTACATGGGTGAGAGGAAGAGGCGGATCGATAAAGCCTTCAGGATTGTCATGTTCATATATTTCAGATACCTTACCTTTATCAAGAATAACTTCCATATTTGCACATTTTGATTGGTCCACACCGGCAACATTTTCTCCGTCAAGAAGGTAGTACAGTGCTTCCCCGTTACCCTTTATATTTATCAGGTACAATTCATTGTTTTTGAAATGACCCGTAAGTGACCGGCCTTTAATCTGGTTAAATCTCGATGTATCTACCTGGCTTGCAATAAAGGCATTATTATATAATTCCAACCGGTCTGTCTGACGGTTTTTTGTAAAAACCGCCATTGAGTCAGAAGTAAGCTGGTCTTCATTTGACCAGATCACAGGTGCATTGTAGAGTCTGATAACTGAATCCTGGAATGAATATGAAAGAGAATCGCATTTTGCCTGCATGTCTTTGCTGAAAATACGGCACCCATAATATGCCCGCATAAGCCTGTAGTCTTTTCCTGATGTGTCTGATACTGTAATTGATTTAATAGTATCAGCATGCAGGAACAATGAGTCCTGTTTTGAAATTTGAATAAATACTGCCCTGTTTGTCACAAAAAACTTTTCGGGTTGTTTATAATACCATGCATAGTTGCCCTCTACCGCTATCTTGTTAGCAGTATCTTCAATAACTACATTCCTGAATGATTCTCCGAATCCGGTGCTATCATTAAAAAAAAGTGAATCACCGTGTATGATTTGTTTTCGATTGTCAATCATGGAGTTTTTCCAGACTGAGGTGATCTCTTTTTTTGTGTCATACCATCCTTTTTCACAATAAAGATATAAACTATCGCCATTTAATTCGGTTGGACCGGTGAAATATGCAATATCTGATATGGTATTGTAATCCATTGTATCAGCAGTCATCACATATTCAGGATTCACTATTTTTACGCTATCCTTGAAATGAAACAGGTTTTCTAGCGAATAAAAAACACCAATAATGCTTGTCAGCGTATTTTTTGCGTTCGTAATTCTGCCCCTGTTTGTATACCGGGCAATTCTGGTATTTACATCATAATGAATTGAGTCGGTATACAGGTGAGTGTCTTTATCAATAAGCTCAACATTTGTTTTTACAAAAGCTAATCCGGTTTTCCCGTCATAAAACAGATATTCTCCATAGAGATTCAGTGTGTCACCCTGTTGAATATGTATTTTGCTGTAGGCAGTCACCTGATTTTTATCAGGATAATAAAGTGCACTATCGCACCACATCTTTATTTTGTCATCCTGTAGTCGTACATTACCTAAAAGATGGTGAATGTCCTTTCCTGTAAGGGGATCTCTAAAAGTATCATCTATGTCAGCATTTTTAAGATCTATTCTTTTTCTAGTTGATTTATTATCAGGTATATTCTGAGATTGTAGTATTAGAACAAGAAAAAGAAGGATAACGACATAAAGAAGATATCGTACCGAAATTTTATTAACAATTTGTTTCAATTTATTTATTTCAGCCATCCTTGTTTTAAGAAGTCACATGATTTGAATTCCTCGCTTATTTTGATATAAGTGATATCAATCTTGTTTTTAACCCATTTATCAAAAACATCCCCTCTTTCTTTAACCAAAGCAGCATCATACAGGCTCTGATAATCATCTTTAAGGTTTGCCGAATGGGCAGGAAGTACATTATCAAGTTTGATTATTCTGAAAACCTCATTATTATTCTCATCTGTTGTTTTAAAAGGGTCTGATATTTCCCCAACCTTCATTTCCCTGATTTTTACATACATTTCAGGGTTTAATTCTTCAAGAGTGAACCATGATATACGGGCTGAAGGATTTGGGCTTACCATTTTTCCACCATTAATCCTGCTGTCTTTGTGGGTGGAGAAACGCATTGCAGCTGTTTCAAACTTGATGCTGTCTTTCCTTATCAGATTGGCAATGCTGTCGAGTCGGGCCATTGCTTTTGCTGCCTGTTCCGGTTTGACTTTCGGCCTTATAAGAATATGGCGTGTATTAGCCAAATCGCCTTTACGTTCAATGAGTTGAATAATATGGAATCCATACTTGGTTTCTACAATTCTGGAGACAGTATTTTTAGTGAGACTGAAAGCCGCGTCGGCATATGGTTTTTCAAGTTCACCACGAACGCGGAATCCTATTTCACCACCGTTTTTTGCACTTTCGGGGTCCTCAGAATACATAATTGCAAGGACATTAAAACTCTTGCCCGCAAGGATCTGACTTCTTATGTCGAGCAGTTTCTGACGAGCTTCAGCTTTATTCTCTTCATTATCGGGCGGATCGGACTGAATGAGGCTTATTTCATATTTTGCAGGTACAACAGGGAGGCTGTCTTTTGGGAGCGAATTATAAAACTTCTTCAGAGCTGCCGGTGTGATTGTGATATTTTTAGAGATTTTGCTCTGTACTTCTCCCACAATCTGCTGTTCCAAAAGTTTTTTCTTTATATCCCTTTTGATCTCAGGCATACTTTTCTTAAAGTATGTAACAAGCGCCTCTTCACTTCCTGCTGTCCTGATGGCATCATTCATCCTCATATTCAGATCACCTTCAACTGCATCATCGGTAACATTAATACTATCTATCCTGGCCTGATCCATGAAAAGTTTTGAAACAAGCATCTGCTGAAATACCCTGCAGGTAAGATTATTTATAGGAGTTTTATCCCCATTTCTTATCAGATCTCCAACGGTATTCTCCAAATCGGAAAGGTAGATAACCTCATTTCCGACAACAGCTGCTACTGATTCAACAAGAACCTGAGAATTAGCAATAAATACTCCTGGCAGAAACAAGCATATCAGTGTCAGGCAAAATCTTAATTTTTTTTTCATCATATTATTGTATCAATATATCTTAAAACTGTTATCCTTAAGCGCATCATTATATATTCCATTCTCAAGTGATTGAATAAATTCGAATCTCCTGGTATTCCAGATGATTCTCTTTATATCATCTTTGACATATTCAAAAGGGGCAAGGGAAGATCTTAACCTGAAATCACGTATAGAGACCAGGTATTCCGAGGAGGAATCACTGGTTTCGAAAAAAGTATTTCTTTTCAGGAAATATTCCTCATTTTCAATATTTTGCGGCAATTCAACGGATAGCTTGTCCATAGGAACCCATTCTTCGTTGAAATCATCGAACTTTTCAGCAAACTGATAACAATAACTTTCAAGTTGCTGAAAATCATTATGATCATTTGATCGTGCGAGTATTCTTATTTTATTCAGATCGGGAGTTTCCAAAGGTATTTTTATGAAAAGAGCTTTTACAATATTTGAAGTGAGAACAAAACTGTTTTCGTTGGCGGCGTAATAATTTTCAAGTTCTGTTTCGGTTAATATAGTATCCAGTTTTTCAAGAATCATTTGTCGCTGATACTGATAAATGACCAGATTTGATCTTGTTTCCTCAAGTTGCTTAGTTATTTCATCTTTGAGTGCAGGAGACAGATTTTCTTCAGCTTTCTGTAATAATAACTGTCTCTTTGCCCATTTGTTTATATAATTTTGGAACAAAGCTACGGAGTCAGCCTCATTTATGCCCCGCTGAATAAGTTTTGGCATTTCATCATAATATAGGACAATATGACCTACTTCCGCTATAACAATTCTTTTATTCTGGTTATGTTTGTTTCTACAACCCACTAAAAGTAAAATGCTAAATAATATGATAATTAACTTATTCATTTTTCAAATTCTTCTTCACCTCCTCGAGTACTGAATTATCAATCTTAACGCTATATTTTTTATTTAATTGTCTGATCCATTCACTCTCCAGGAANNTCCTGGTATCCGGTCATCACTTCTCCCTGAACTCTTTCAAATTTCAGAGGAGAGGGTTCTATGACCCTTTTGATAAGGATTATTGACGGAAAACCATCAATGGTAAAAGGTTGTGAGCCGCTGATCCATTCAATTTTATCTATTTCATGATTGTCACCCTTGAACCACATACCCTTTTTAATTAAAAGCAAAGTATCATTTTTTTTGTTGAATTTCTTGAGAAGAAGATCGTCCAAATCAGGTCTCTGTGAATATTTTTTTAATGCTGCTGATAATAATTTCTCTCCGTCAGGAGCTTTNNGATATTTCAAAAAGAAGCATCCCATCATGGAATTCGTTCATGAGATACCTGAATTCCGGATATTTTTTTTCGAGGATTGAATTCTCATAACTGATTAAATGATCAGATGCTCTGGTTTCAATCAATCGGTTAATAAATACTGATGAATCCTTTGTAACAAGCAAAGATCCTCTTTTTTCAATGTAATCTGCGAACTCGTTTGTAGTAATATATTGGTTTGCAAATGAATACACATTTTCGTCGGGAATTGAAGTCCTGTCGTATTTCTTTAATCCTTGAATAACAAGCGTATCGGTGTGCCCTACAAACCAATTACAGGCATCCTGGTTAACCTCGAAATTGTATTCCTTTTTCAATTTCTCGACAAATGTTTTTTTGCTTATGGAATTGAGATAAGACTGGTTGATTTTGCTTTCGAGGAAGGATCTTGATTCTTCAAAAGTACCAGGGGATTTTTTATCAAGCAGTTTAATAATATGCCATCCGTAAATCGTATGAACAGGTTTTGTATACTTTCCGGTATCTGTTATGGCGAATGCTGCCTCAGAAAATTCACTTATTATGTCGCCTGTTCCAAACCAGTTAAGTTCACCTCCTTTTACCGCTGATTCTTTGTGATCTGAATACTTTTTAGCAAGTTCAGCGAATGAAGCTCCTTCCTGTAACATTTTATAAATGCTGTTAATCTCCTCTTCTGCCTTTTGAGCCTCTTTATCATCAGTTCCGGGTGGAACAGCCTTCATTATGTGAGCTACTTTTATTTTACCTTTTGAGGGCCGTTTATCTGTTACTTTGATAATATGATATCCGAAGGGTGTTCTGACCGGCATTGAAATATTGCCTTTCTTCAGAGAATATGCAGCATCTTCAAATGGCATTATCATTTGAAAGACTGAAAAATACCCAAGGTTTCCTCCATTTATCTTTACTGATTTATCATCGGAACTTCCCCGTGCAACAATTTCGAAAGGTTCACCCTTTATTATTCTTTCCCTGATATCGATAGCTTTTTGCCATGCTTTCATTGTATCTGCAGGAGAAACTTCCTGAGGCATAGCGATCAAAATATGCCATGCGTTAATTTCTGTTAAGGATCTCTGGTAGGTTTTCTGAAGGAGTTTTTCTTTGATTTGTGAGTCAGTCAGATAATTCTGTGCGAGCTGGGTACGGTATCCATTCAGCTCATTTCTGAATGATCTTGTTGTATCATAACCTTCGCTGAGAGCGTCGGCTACTTTAAGTTTAAAAATTGTAAATTGTTGCAGATAACCATCGATATCCAAAGTTTTTCCCGGCTCAATACTTTTTTTATACATCCTGATGAATTCACCTGCCTGTATCTTGTTTCCGTCTACAGTCATCAGTGTTTTTGTATTCAAATCCTGTGCCTGGCAAACAACCGGGAACAGATATATCAAAGTGATTAAATAATATGATCTGATCTTCATCAGGATTTTCTGATACCGGTTATTCAAATGATTTTCTGCTATAATTAGGTGCTTCCCTCGTTATGGATACATCATGAGGGTGGCTTTCTATAATGCCTGAATGTGTTATCCTTACAAATTTACCGTCTTTCTTAAGAACAGCAATATTTTTGGCTCCCAGGTATCCCATTCCGGCTCTTAAACCTCCGGTCATCTGGTAAATTACTTCAGCGAGTGTTCCTTTGTACGGTACCCTTGCTTCAATTCCTTCCGGAACCAGTTTTTTTATATCATCCTCAATATCCTGAAAATACCTGTCCTTTGAGCCTTGTTGCATTGCCTCAATAGACCCCATTCCTCTGTATGCTTTGAACTTACGTCCGTTATAAATAATGGTATCTCCAGGAGATTCTTCAACACCTGCAAAAAGTGATCCTGCCATAATTGAATCGGCGCCGGCAGCAATTGCTTTGATTATATCACCTGAATACCTTATTCCTCCATCAGCGATTACCGGAACGCCTGAACCTTCAATAGCTTTTGCAACATTATATATAGCAGATAGTTGTGGTATTCCTACACCTGCAATTATCCTGGTCGTACATATTGATCCCGGCCCTATTCCTACTTTAACTGCATCGGCGCCTTCATCGACAAGCTTTTTAGCAGCTTCAGATGTAACAATGTTCCCGGCAACAACTTCAACCTTAGGATAATTTCTTTTTATTTCTTTTAGAATATTTATAACGCTTTTTGTATGAGCATGTGATGTATCAATGGAAATTGCATCGACATTTGCATTTATCAGAGCTTCAACCCTCTCCATGGTATCAGCAGCAATCCCTACCGC
>PMNJ01000099.1 GCA_003162595.1 Bacteroidales bacterium
TGCGGAGTCAACGAGCATTAAGACTTTACCGTAGGGGATCCGTTGCCCTTCGAATACATGGTGAAATAAAAAATGCTCCGCTAAAGAAAAAGTTATTGGCAATTCCAAACAGATAGAATTTAAGGGAATTTCTTAGGGTGAGAATAAATAAAATGTAAATATGGGGCATTCTTTATTAAAGATTGATAATTAAAGACAAAACTAATTAGATTTGAGGTTAGTCAGGATTTGATTTATATCCTATGAAAAAACTCATTTTAATATTTATATTCCTCAATTTCTATATACTTGCTTATAATCAGGTTATTAAAGGAACAGTATTAGAAAGTAAAACCAATATTCCGGTGATTGCAACAATCTATTTTAACGGAACATTTGCAGGGACTCTTTCAGATCAGAATGGAGATTTTGAGCTGGACATCTCAAAAAATACTTCACTGCCATTAACAATAAGCTCAATAGGATATTATTCTGTTACTCTTGCTGATTTTTCAACTGATAAACCGCTGATAGTTTATATGACACCAAAGGTATATGAAGTGAAGGAAGTTGTCATTTCATCAGGATCTCTTGTTAAGAGAAGGAGAGCAAATTTAAACTTGTTTAAAAATGTATTTCTTGGAACAACATCCAACGCACGGAATTGTGAAATTACAAATGAAAATGATATAACATTTAACTATGAATCTGATCAGGATACCCTGAAAGCATATGCTTCAAAACCGATCCTTATTACCAACAGGGCACTGGGATACAAAATCACTTACTATCTGGATAGATTTGAGTATAATAAAAAAGACAGGTCTATTATTTTTGCCGGGAATCTGATATTTAACGAAGATTTAGCTACTAAAGAACCACACAACGAGATATATGAAAGAAGAAGAAAAGAAACCTATTTCGGGTCGAGAATGCACTTTTTCAGGGCGCTTTGGGCAGATGACTTAGAATCAGCTGGATTTAGTGTCAAAAATTCCGCAAAAAAATATCTCTGGTATAAAGATATTGTTGAAGATAGTCATACAGATTCGCTTAATAGTCAAAGAAAATTTCTTAAATACATTGAAAGCCTGAGTATATTTTATAACACAAGATCAAGTAAAATTGTTTTTCTGAAAAAAGGAAAAGTTTACTTTGATAAAGATGGAAATTTCGATCAGGCAGGTATGTACATAAGCTGGGAAGGTGAAATGATGGACCAGCGTGTTGGGGATATGCTGCCATACACCTATATTGTCGAGTAATAATAGCTATTCACCGGGTTTTTACACCCTTTGCATCAGCTATACCATGTACGGAGGATTAAGTCAATTAATTATTTATCCAAATTGATAGTTTGTAACATATTGATAATAAAATGAACGGAATATTAGTCCTATAATAATTACTTTTAATATCTTGTTTAAAAAACAAATTATTAACTAAAAAAACTCAAGATGAAAAAGTTAGTTCTTTTTGGATTTTTAATGTTCGCAGGCCTGTTTTATGTAAGAGCCCAGAATCCAAATGATGTCGAAGGATGTAAAGATCATCCTTTTTTTAGCAGGATGCCGAATTTTTATATTACCAATTGCAGTCAAAATTTTAATAAGTTAGAATATTATATTTCCGATGAAAATGTAAATGCCAAAGAAGGCGAATTAACAGTAATTTCCTATTCGTTTCCGGATGATGTCTCACTTAAAGTTCCCAGCCAGTTACAAATTCTTAGAAATTATGAGAATGCAATTGCTAAACTGGGAGGGGAAAAGATCTATGTTGGTGATCAATATTTAAGTTATTCATTAAAAAAGAATTCAAAAGAATATATAATAAGTGTGGCAATGGGTAACGGAAATATTGCACATGATCTTTCTGTACTGGAAATTGAACAAATGAAACAGGAAATCACTGCCAATGACATTATGGACGCCCTGAATAACGACGGTTTTATAGCACTTAATATTCTATTCGAAACAGGCAAATCTGCCATTCAAAATGAATCATTTCCTGTAATAGACCAGATTTTTGAGTTATTAAAAAGCAATTCAACACTTAAAATAAGTATCGAAGGACATACGGATAATGTAGGAGATGCTGCCAGTAATAAAAAACTCTCTGGTGATCGTGCGAAAGCTGTTATGGACGCACTTATAACCAAAGGGATTGATAAAACAAGAATGTCGTTTGTTGGCTGGGGCCAGGAAAAACCTGTCGCCGATAACAGAACCGAAGAAGGCAGAACAAAAAACAGGAGGGTAGAGATCGTGAAAAATTAAATTGTCACAGCAATATCTGACACTGATATTGGTGCCAAGTTTTAAGGACGATTATATACTTCGGACAATAACTATGATTCATGAGTAATGCATATCTGCATAGAGCTGTGGAAACAAATGATTTAGAGATTATTTCTAAATTTCCACAAGACGAGTTTGAATTATATTTTATGTATCCGAAAGCTATATTCCCATTGTCTATTAACCAATTACAAATATCTGTTGACAATCGTTTTGATTCCACTGTGATTCTAATGGAGAATAAAGTTGTAGGATTTACTAATTTTTATGAAGTTAAAACAGACCATTATTGTTCGATCGGAAATGTGATCGTAGATCCATTTTTTCGGGGGAAAGGGGTAGGAGCTTATCTGATTAATGTAATGGAGGGTATTGCACTACAAAAGTACAATGTAAAAGAGATATATATTTCTTGTTTTAATTCCAATGTAACAGGACTTTTATTATACAATAAACTAGGATTCGTGCCTTATGAAATTGAGAAGAGGTTTGACAGGAAATCATTCCCGATAGCTTTGATAAAGATGAAGAAGGAATTGCAAAAAACAATGTAAGATTTGGTCAATAACAGACCAGGTACTACATCCGCCATATTTGCAATGAATGTTTTAGAATATTATAAGCCTGTTTGAAAAATCACTTTCTGAACTTTTTCTTTATGGAATTAAAGATAAAAGGAATAGATGTGATCACAATAAGGAAAATTACGATGTAACCCAGATAATCTTTTGTCCCAGGAACATATTTCCCCATGAAATAGCCGGTTAAAACTAATGTAGTTACCCAAAAAAATGCCCCCACCGTGCTGTAAATAAATAATTTATAGTATCCCAGTTTAACAATCCCGGCAACAATCGGGGCAAATGTTCTTATAATCGGAAGGAACCGGCTTAAAATTATGGTCTTTTTCCCGTGTTTTAAGTAAAATTCATGAGCAGCCACCAAATGTTCCTGGCGGAAAAAAAAAGATGATTTCCGGTTGAATAATAGTTTCCCCACTTTCTTCCCAAATGAATATCCGACCATATTACCGGCAACTGCTGCAATTATAATCAGAATGACCAAAAGAACAGGATGCAATCTGATAATCCCGGTTGAGCAAAATAAGCCGGCTGTAAACAGAAGAGAATCCCCTGGAAGAAAAAACCCAACGAAAAGGCCCGTTTCAGCAAATACGATAAAAAGAAGCAGATAGATTCCTCCATACAGGATTATGCTTTCGGGATTTACCAGTTGCTTCAAGAAATGAAATATCCCATCCATGGGCATTGGATTTTATAAGAATTCGTCTTTAAATATAGGTGATTTTATTCTCATGATGAAGATCATTTAATTGAATACCCCGGAATTTCATATTAACGTCCGGATTCTTAAGTTTGACGCCAATCTTAAATTCCACTTGTCACCAACTTGGGTCCAAAACTCATTATAGGACCTAAGTCTCCTTCTTTATAATTTCTTTTAGGATTGATATTTTGAATCTGCCGGGCTTCAAATTATTACTATTTTTATACTCACATCTCTTAACCGGAAAGTGATCCAACTCGAAGAAGAAAGTTTTAAAATGCATTTGAAATTAAGTACCTGTATGATAACGCTTATCCGAACCAATTCTGAGAATCCCGATTTCATTAAACTTGTGAAATTTCTTGATGCAGACCTTGCAATAAGAGACGGTGAAGATCATTTGTTTTATTCTCAATTTAATAAGCTAAATAAAATTAAGCATGTAGTGCTGGCTTATGAGAATAAAATACCTTTAGGTTGCGGAGCAATAAAAGAGTATGACACAAATACCATGGAAGTAAAACGTATGTACATTTCACCTGAGAGCAGAAAAAAGGGGATCGCCACAAAAATTCTGTATGAACTTGAGAAATGGGCGTTTGAATTATCTTATGAAAAGTGTATACTTGAAACAGGAAAAAAGCAGCCGGAAGCTATTGGACTTTATAAAAAATCAGGATACACCCGGATTCCAAATTACGGGCAATATTCAGGAGTGGATAACAGTGTGTGTTTTGAAAAGGAGCTAAAATAAAATACCATTACAGTATAGATATAACTAATTAAATATTTCAAGATGAATAAATTACTCACTACTCTATTAATGGTTTTAATCTTGCAGCCATCAATTGCCCAGACAAAAAAAATAACAGGCTTTTATGAGATGAATATTGAAAAGGAACTGAGCCTTGAGTCTGAATTTGACAAAAACTTAAGCAAAGACAACATTGGTGAAACAATTAAAAGGCTTTCCGCTGAACCACACCACATCGGTTCTCCGGCAGATAAAAAAAATGCTGAATATATTCAGAGCCTGTTTGTCAAATGGGGATGGGATGCAAAAATTGAAACCTTTTACGTGTTGTTTCCGACTCCTAAAATGAGGATACTCGAGATGACTTCGCCCACAACTTATCAAGCAATATTAAAAGAACCGGAGCTGAAGGAAGATCTAACTTCAGGTCAGCCGGGACAATTGGATACATATAATGCGTATAGTGCCGACGGGGATGTCACAGCTGAACTGGTATTTGTAAATTATGGACTGCCTGAGGATTACGAAGTATTAGATAAGATGGGCATAGATGTGAAAGGGAAAATTGTAATTGCAAAATATGGCCATAGCTGGAGAGGTATAAAACCTAAAGTAGCGCAGGAACATGGAGCCATTGGTTGCATAATTTACAGCGATCCGTCCGATGATGGATACTTCCAGGGAGATGTATATCCAAAAGGTGCCTTCAGGAATGAGTATGGTGTACAAAGAGGATCTGTAATAGATATGTCAGCTTATCCCGGTGATCCTTTAACCCCCGAAACAGGTGCAACAAAAGAGGTAAAAAGACTAGATAGATCAGAGGCACCAAGTCTCCTGAAAATTCCTGTTTTACCTATCAGTTACCATGATGCAGCACCGTTGCTTAAAGCCCTCGAAGGTCCCGTGGCACCTGTTGCCTGGCATGGCGGTTTGCCGTTTGCTTACCATATTGGTCCTGGGAAAGCAATAGTGCATTTAAAGCTTGCGTTTAACTGGGATATTGTACCATGTTTTGATGTGATTGCGAAAATTAGGGGTAATAAATTTCCAGATGAGTGGGTTATCCGGGGTAACCATCATGATGCCTGGGTGAATGGGGCAGGAGATCCGATAAGCGGTCAGGCAGCTATGCTTGAAGAGGCGAAATCGATAGGCAGCTTGCTGAAAACAGGATGGAAACCCGATCGGACCATAGTTTATTGTGCCTGGGATGGAGAAGAACCAGGGTTACTGGGTTCCACAGAATGGGTAGAGGAACATGAGAAAGAATTAAAAGAAAATGCAGTAGTTTATATTAATTCCGATGGTAATGGTCGTGGTTTCCTTTCTGCCCAGGGATCTCATGC
>PMNJ01000047.1:0-1517 GCA_003162595.1 Bacteroidales bacterium
AGAACAACAGAATATGGTTTATGACGTACTGCCTCAGTGAGCTGTCCCCCTTCATCATAACCGATATATCCCGGAGGCGCACCAATAAGTCTTGATACCGAATGTCTCTCCTGGTATTCTGACATGTCGATACGCGTTAACAGATTCTCATCATTAAAGAGAAAACCTGCAAGAGCCCTTGCCAGCTCAGTTTTTCCAACACCTGTGGTACCGAGGAAAATAAATGAACCCAGTGGTTTTTTCTGGTCCTGTAAACCGGCTCGTGATCGTCTGACAGCATCAGCGACTGCAGTAATAGCTTCATCCTGTCCAACTACCCTTTTGTGTAATTCAGCCTCAAGCTTCAATAGCTTATCTTTTTCGCTTTCCAGCATCCTCGATACAGGGATCCCGGTCCATTTAGAGACAATGGCAGCAATATCTTCCGACCGCACTTCTTCCTGAATCAGAGAACCTTTAGTTCTTTTCTTTTCGACAAGCTCCTTAAGTTCCGATATTTCCTTCTCGAGTTCGACTATTTTTCCATATCGTATCTCAGCTACTCTTCCATAGTCGCCACTTCTTTCGGCCTGTTCAGCTTCAAAGCGAAGAGATTCTACAGCCTCCTTTTTAGCCTGTACCTTCTCAATCATCTCTTTTTCAGACTTCCAGCCGGCTTTCAATTCATCCCTTTTGGATTGAGTATCTGCAAGTTCACGAGATATTTTTTCTGCTTTTACATTATCCCCATCTCTTCTTACTGCTTCCTTTTCAATTTCAAGTCGTGTTATTGTTCTTTCAGCTTCATCTATCTCTTCCGGTACTGAATTCATTTCAAGTCTCAACTTTGATGCTGCTTCGTCGATAAGGTCGATTGCTTTATCGGGTAAAAATCTGTCAGTTATATACCTTGTGGAAAGGTCTACAGCTGCAATGATCGCTTCGTCTCTGATAATAACTTTATGATGTGTTTCGTATTTTTCACGAATACCTCTCAGTATTGATATGGAATCCGCCCTATCGGGTTCATCAACCATTACGACCTGGAATCGTCTCTCAAGAGCTTTATCTTTTTCAAAATATTTCTGATATTCACTTAATGTTGTTGCTCCAATCGCCCTCAGCTCACCTCTTGCAAGAGCCGGCTTAAGGATATTTGCTGCATCCATTGCCCCTTCCGACTTCCCAGCTCCTACTAGGGTATGAATCTCATCAATGAAGAGTACTATCTCCCCGTTCGATCCTATAACTTCGTTCACAACCGATTTTAATCTCTCTTCAAACTCCCCTTTATATTTTGCTCCTGCAATAAGGGCTCCCATATCTAGTGAATAAATAATTTTCGACTTGATATCTTCCGGGACATCTCCTCTTATTATCCTGTGAGCCAGACCTTCGGCGATAGCTGTTTTACCTACACCGGGCTCACCTATCAGCAGCGGGTTATTTTTTGTCCGGCGTGTCAGTATCTGTAATATTCTCCGTATTTCTTCATCTCTTCCTATAACCGGATCAAGTTTTCCTGACCGTGCTCTCTC
>PMNJ01000047.1:1526-2960 GCA_003162595.1 Bacteroidales bacterium
GCATGGTCATTTGCCTTCCTGAATGCTTCTGAAACCGTGGAAGATACATATGAGTCTGCTCCGCTTATTTTTGGATATGAATCTACAAGTCTTTCTATTTCTTTAGTCAGAGAGACAGTATTGACACCCATTTTCCCGAATATAAAATCTGTCATGCTCTCTGCTTCGCTCATAAGACCCATGAGGATATGGGCACATTCAACAGCCTGCTGGCCTTTTGCTTGAGCAATATCGAAAGCTTTCTGAACTGATTCCTGTGCCTTTAAAGTGAAATTGTTTAAATTCATAGAATTATATTTGAATAACTGTATGCAAAATTGCTGCCATCTACTTATAACCTGAGTTTATTGTCGTTTTGGCATCTTAGGATCAGCAGATTGTGTCAATCTGGCAATGATTTTTGTCCAAACCCATCACCTTCTAGTTTCACCCCCTTTTCATTCCCCCCAAGGGGGGAAAAATACTCTGTTCTTTAGAAGAATTCAAATTAGCGTAAGTGAATTTTCTCCCCCGCCGGGGGAGATACCATCCGCTAGCTGGCGGATGGCAGAGGGGTTCTGAGGTAGAAACCTTGGTGTTGGGATTAATTGATTTAGCACTATATTTGACCAAAATTCTGAATTATGAGCAAAGTATTATGGAAACCTGGAACGATGATCTATCCGTTACCTGCAGTAATGGTTAGCTGCGGATCGATTCCTGAAGAGTATAATATAATTACAGTTTCATGGACAGGTACTATTTGTACTGATCCGGCAATGTGTTATATATCTGTGAGACCTGGTCGTCATTCATATAATATTATAAGAAAGAATGGTGAATACGTAATAAACCTGACAACGAAATCACTCGCATTTGCAACCGATTGGTGTGGAGTTAAATCGGGAAAAGATCATAAAAAATTCTCTGAAATGGGGCTGACCCCTGTTCCGGCCTCTAAAATAAAAGCACCACTTATTAAAGAATCGCCTGTAAATATTGAATGTATTGTTAAGGAGATAAAAGAACTTGGATCGCACCACATGTTTATATCAGAAGTTGTTGCTGTTAACGCTGATGAAAAATATTTTGATGAAAAAACAGGTCTCTTCAAGCTGAATGATGCCGAACCTATCTGCTATTCACACGGGAAGTATTATGAAACAGGCAAATTAATCGGCAAATTTGGTTATTCGGTAGAAAAGAAAAATAAGAAGAAATAGGGGTTATTAGATTCTCTCTGTGGCCCTCTGTGGCCCTCTGTGGATCCTCTGTAACGCTCAGTGTAACAGGGAAATAAGAACTTACACAGAGATGCACAGAGAAACACAGAGTTACACAGAGCGCCTAATTTCTGAGATCTCCACCTCTGGTGCCAGTACCATCTTTGCATAATACCCTTGCTACCAAAGATTAATCTGAAAAACATTAATTAGGATTCTTTGTCCCGAATAA
>PMNJ01000367.1 GCA_003162595.1 Bacteroidales bacterium
TTGACGGCTATGCCCCCTACCCCCCTAAAGGGGGGCTAATTCTCTATATAATAGAGTATTCCTCTAAATGTCATAGTATTAGGCCCCCTTTAGGGGGAAGGCCGCGAAGCGGACAGGGGGCCGCCTTCTAAGCGTTCTTTGCGGTTAAAGGTTCTACTTTATATCCTAATAGATATATCTCCTGTCATTTTGAATTGCACCTTTGATTGCCATTTTCAGCGATTGCGAACATCGTATTACCATTTCTATATCGGTCGGGAATGGCACTATTGATGTTTTTGTTCTTTCAAGTTGATTTGAATTAAGAGCCTGGATGTCGCCGAGTGCACGGGAGGAAATATTTTCAAAATTCGATTCAGCTCTTATCGGATCTTTTCTAACTTCTTTATTCGGATTCATTTGAATCACATCCACATCACCATCAATACGGCAGGTTTTTGATTGTATTGTTTCGACAAGCGCACACTGAAGATTTTTATACTTTGTCTGCTTCATGTCATTCCCCAGGGTATCTTTCATTACGTTGCCCTTCTTATCCAGAACATAAGTAAAACCATCTTCAATTCTTCGTTTAATAACTGAATCTCTTTGTAAAGACTGATCGGGGCTGACAATAATGTTTTTGACAGTTACATTAACAAAATAATCGTATTGTGTGTTGTCATTAAGATTTTGTGTAGAGTACTCAACCCACTCAGAGTTCAGTCGAGGCAGATCGAGAGCCAGAAGATCATCCTCAAACTCTTTTGGAAATTTCAGCATTGAACTATTTTGAATTGAAATAAAAACTCTGCTTATACCCTTGAGTTTTGCTTCCTGAATCTTATTATCAATCCCCTCATAATCACCAACATATTCCTTGGCCCGTACATATTCAGCGAATGCTTGTCTGCAAGACTCTTTTATGCCACTTTTCATAAGCACATCACCGTGCGCATAATAGAAATCAGCTGCTTTACGTTTTGCATTGACCATGTCAGCCATATAATCGACATAAGGAAATTCGATTGATCTCCCGTTCATATTCAAAGGTGGCAGTGTTCTTACGAGAGCCTGCCTGTCGTTCAATACTTTATAAACCAGATAAATTTCGTCCCAGCTATTTGGTTTTCCTTCCATTTTGAGCATGCGCACTCTTTCATTATCCTGTTCATTTGCAATTTTATAAGCCTGGGTAAGAATATCGATCTGCTTTGTATCTTTAGGATCTTTCCGCAGATCTTTTACTGCTTTCTGGATAGCAGCATCATAGTTTCCTTTCTCGAGTTGTTTCTTTGAGGAACCACAACCAGCAAGGAGGATAGTTAAAATAAAAATGACGAGTACAATTCTTTTCATATAATTAAAATTTAATAAAGAGGTTGCTAAAGATACTAAAAACATTGAAATCACGAGTAAGGATAACTCTCTCTTTCGTTGATTACTAAATATCAATAATGAAAATTAATAGGAATTGAATATCTTACTCTGACCGGTTCTCCTCTCTGCAGACCGGGTGTCCATTTGGGTGATTCAGAGATGGCTTTCATTGCCTCATCATCCAGTAATGGGTCTACCCCTTTGACAACTGTTACATTGCTTATGGAGCCATCTTTCTCAATGATGAATGTCAGATAAACCTTTCCTGTTATTTTCTTATCAATAGCAGCCTGGGGATAATTGGTTCGTCTTTGGACCCAATCCCGGAACTTATCCAATCCTCCCCCCTTAAATGATGGCATCACTTCCACGAGGAAAAATGGTTCATCTGTCTCAGTCCCATCCTGTCCTGACATCAGATTATCACCTGTGCCTGTTCCTGTAAAATCAACTTTCTGGTTAGTTGTCTGATTAAGATACTCATCAGTTGAAAGCTGCGATTTTTCTTGTGGCGGGATACTATCGACAACCGAAGGCGGAACATATCTGACAATCTCTTCAACATGGATAGCCTGAGGTGGCGGTGGAGAAGGAGGAACATAAATCTCCTCTTTTGGCGGTTCAAGGGTTTCCATATTGACCTGAACATAGCTTCTGTTTCCCATTAAAACATTGTCAGAATGAGAAATAAGTACGAATGGAAGTATTACTGCTAAACTTACAATAAGGGATGCCAGTATGATTCCTGTAAAAACCACAGAATTATATCTTTTCCGAAGCTGATAAGCACCATAATCCCTGTTCCGCTTTTCAAAAAGCAGATCATCAATATCGCTCCATTTTCTGAGACTATCGTACATTTTTCCTTTTAATATAATATGCTGATCAGAATTCTTTGACAAATAGTTTTATGGGAATAAGAACTGCAAATCCAAAATCAGTATTAATGCCATTTTATTTCTTTCCGGGTAAATGTAATTAAAAGTTGACCCGCAGTATAAAATGTCGGGCAAAATTACTAATAAGTGTCTTTTTGGCAAAAATATAATGTTAAGGAAATCATAAATATTGAGGTTGAGGTTAAGGATGAGGTTAAGATAAAGAGCCTTCAGAGATATCCCATTGAGAACCTTAGTGAAACCTTTATGTTCCTTTGTGGTTTAAAAAAAGTTAAGTATCAGGGGTGAGGCATCTGTGTGGGTCCCTTAACCTTAACCTTAATCTCTACCTCAATCTTAACCATAACCATAACATCTACCTTTTTGAAACTTTCCGTTTTATTGTTACATTTACGAACTTTTAGGGGGTTTAGTGCCGAAAAAATTGAAATCTTCGATTTCTTATTTTTTCGAGCATTCTCGAAATTGCATGAAAATCAAAGATTTTCGCAATTTCGGAACTCAGTTGGTCCTGTAAAACAGCAAATCTTCGATTTGCTTAGTTTTACGAGGATCCTCGAAAATCGCTCAACGATTTTCGGGACTAGAGCGTGTGACTGGCTTTTTTTGAGTTCTTACAGTATGGGGGTTTAGCTCAGTTGGCTAGAGCGTGTGACTGGCAGTCACAAGGTCGGGAGTTCGATTCTCCCAATCTCCACAAGTGGCCATATCATAACATAATTGAGACGGCCTCAGATTCCCAATTCGAAACAATATTTCAAAAGAGACGCCCAGGTTGGGCGTCTCTACATATTATTTAATTACATCTATTTCCAGTATTGACCCCTTCAATCCAGGTGAGGACAATTTAATTTCAGCCTTTCCGGGCTTATCGAGCGATTGAAGATATATCAGTAATTTTCCATGAAAAGCATGCTGTTTATTGTCCTTATAATACTCTATATTCTTTGGATTAGAATCTTCCATTCCAAGAATTCTCACAGGGCCAGTTACTTCACAGGTTATCTCATTCTCAGCAGTATAGACGGCGTTACCGGCTTTATCACATAGCGTTACAAAAACATTTGCCAGATCCTGCCGGTTACATTTAAGATGAGTAACATCACTATTTGCAATGATTCCGACAGGAACATCGGTCGTATTCAGTTCATATGTTGCCATATCTTTCCCGGATATCCTTGCCACAGCTCTCAACTTACCTGCCTCAAATGGAACTTCCCAGGTGGATGTCCGGTTTTTAAAATCAGCCATTTTCTTAATCCCGAGAGACCTGTCGTTCAGGAACAGTTCAGTTTCTTCACAATTAGTAAAAACATTAACAATTATCTTCTGTCCGGGTTTCCAGTTCCATACCGGGTCGACTATTTTATGAGCCCAGAGATCAGCATCACCATTTTCAGTTAAATGATCGGTTGTGCCGATAAAAACCATTGGTTTATCGCTCCATAAGCTCTGACGAAAATAAAATTCGGGTTTCTTGTTTCCGGCAAGATCTATTATCCCTGAAGTACTGTGGCGACTTGGAAACTGTGCCGCTTCGCCCAGATAGTCAAACCCTGTCCAGAGAAATTGTCCGATTACATAATCATTCCCGGCAACAGCTTCCCATGCTTCAAGGGTCATCCCGTTTTCACTTCCGTAAATGATACGTTTAGGATATTTCTGATGATCAGCTGCATAACGGTATTCCTGATAATTATATCCGGTCACATCAAGAGCTTCAGCATAACCCGATGCATTTGACATCAAAACTGAAGCAAGACATGCAGTAACAGGCCTGGTCGTATCAAATTGTTTCACAACGCCAACAAGCTCTTTAGCAATTTCACCCAGACGATCAGCGTTTGGCAATTTATTATCATACTTTGCCCACGACTGAGGATTAGATTCGGTATTCAAAACCGGGTGTGTATAGGGGTCNNGCCCAATCCTTAAAATATGCTGAATATCCGTCTTTCCCCGGAATTCCGACATTCCAGCCTTCAATCCATTTTTTCTTGGGGAGCTCCCATTCATCAAAAGCTTCACCTATTACAAGAAATCCCTTTTCATCACAAAGTTCAAGGAAATCGGATGAGAAAGGATTATGACTTGTACGTATTGCATTACAACCTGCCTCTTTCAGCAGGTCCAGCCTTCGTTCAATCACCTTGCGGGGAACTGCAGAACCAAGGGTACCGGCATCATGGTGCATACATATTCCTTTCAACTTAAGATTTCTGCCATTAAGAAAAAATCCTTTATCAGCATCAAATCTGATATTCCGGAAACCAACAGGAGTACTCTGGCTGTCCAGAATATCATCACCTTTCACCATTGTGATCAATGAATAAAGATTAGGATTATCCACGTCCCAGAGTTTTGGACCATAAATATCCATTTTCTGAGAAACGATTTCAGAGGAGGTACTTTTCATTGATATTTTTTGTGTTGCTTTTTTCAGAGTATCTCCGGCGCAGAGTAAATAATTTGAAACTGTTACATTTGATATTTTTCCTGATTCATTTATAAGGCTGACCTCAATATTGAGAGTTGCCTTTTCAGCCGATACATCCTTCGCTCCGGCTAAAACGCCCCATTGCTTAATATGTAATGGCGATGTGAATATAAGTTTAACATCACGATAAATACCCGAACCAGTATACCAGCGCGAGTCTCCGTATTTTGAATGGTCCACTTTAACTGCGATAAGATTTTCTTTGCCATACCTGATATATGGGGTCAGATCATACTGGAATGAAATATATCCGTTAGGCCTCTTTCCGAGATAAGTTCCGTTAATCCAGACTTCACTGTTATTGTATATACCGTCAAAACTGATAAATACCTTGCGATTTTTCTCATCTGCAGGAATTTGAAACGATTTGCGATACCATCCTGTTCCGGCCGGTAAAAATCCAGTGGAACTGGCAAAGGCTTTGTTAAAAATGCCTTCTATGCTCCAATCATGTGGCAGATCGAGGGTACGCCAGCCTGAGTCATTGAGATCAGGAGCCTGACCATTTGCGATATCACCTTTATAAAATTTCCAGTCGAAATTAAAATTTTGTACCTCCCTGCCTGATGGCTGTCCAAAGACATCATTGATTAGTGAAAATGCAATCGTAAACAAAAACATTCTCAATGCGAATTTCCCGGGTTTCATACTTATGTTTTTAGTTAATTAAATAATTATCAAAAATAATCAAAAAGAACTACTGTAAAATTAAACTTACCTTTTTGCGCGACATGATATAATTTGGAGGATTTTGTAAAAATGATTAATAATAAGTATGTTTACACAACTTGATCTTTTTCTGATCTTTGCCCGGCGGATCTATTTAATATAGGCAGTAGTTCCATAGCAATGACAACAATCTGTAGAAAAACCAGTTATTAGACATGTTTTGTTATTGGGAACCTGCTGGTTCGGGGATTGACAGAAATAAAATCTATTTGTTGTTGACAATAAAGGAATAGTTTTTTTAACTTCGGTATCCGGGAACACTGAATTTTGCAGCTATTTTATGAGTGAAGAGATTCTAAAGGCATTAATGGAATTATTTGCCCTGATTGTAAAGCAGGACAGAGGAATACTCATGAATGAACGGGAGTATGTATCCAAATTTCTGAATAAACAGCTTACAAGGGAAACCGTCCAGGAGTATCTTGCCTTGTTTGATAAGCATGCCGGCCCGGTTCTGGAAAAATCAATGTTGAAAGAACCATCTGCTCCTTCCGTAAAAGATTCTGTAAAGATCCTCGGTATATGTAAGAAGATAAACCATACTCTTAACCAGGAACAAAAAGTGGTTGTTCTTATGCGGCTTTATGAACTTGTAAATACCGACCGCCAGTTTACTCTTCAGAGAATGAATATTATAAATACAGTCGCTGAAGTATTTAAAATATCTGCTGCGGAATTTGCTGCTATCGAGCAATTCGTAAAAAATGATAAATCCGAGGACCTTAATAATCCTGCAATACTTGTTCTTTCTCCCGGAGATGATAAGTGTGAACTGTGCAAAAGGATGCTGACCGGTTATCAGAACACCAGAATAATCATTATAAGAGTTGCGAGTGTTGACTTATACTTCATAAGGTATATATCCAATGATCAGTTATATCTTAACGGACTTCCTATAAGATCAGGTCAGGTCTATAC
>PMNJ01000153.1 GCA_003162595.1 Bacteroidales bacterium
TTCGGCCTGATCAATGAAGTCAACGATATTACCTTTCTCTGCCTGTTGGCAGCTTAGTCGTGGAATCATAAAGCCTTGTATTTTATAAACAAGCTGGGTAAGACCGGAACAATCGATTCCTGAAGGTAATCGTCCTCCCCAGATATATGGACTGTTGATGAATTTCACTGCTGAGTCAGCAATAGATTCATTTGTTGATATATAATTGTTACTGAACTCACGACCGGTTGTATATTGATTATTTCCGACATAAAATACTTTATCTTCGAAATCGGGATTGAATACTTCACACCCTGCCTCAAGTACAATTTTTGTTTTGTCGTTTTTATAACATAGTAACGATCTGTTCAATACGTGTCCGCAGGAGATGCCGTCAACAGGAGAATGTTGAAGATGGTCCGCATCAATCCATCCCTGTTCCTTATCGAACAAAGTCTCAATTTTAATCCAGCTGCCTGCCTTATCTATTATTGAATATTTCTCACCAAACAAGATCTGGCTCAGCATCTCTGTCTTATGTGATGGTCCTGATCGTAATGGGACGAAGACATTCTCACAGATATAGTTTTCCATTTTCAAATTATTTATTTCAAAATTAGTAATTATCATGAATTTTCTCTTTATTTTCTCTGTGCAACTCTCGCGATAAATCGGGACAAGTTGTACTTTCTATGTGATTCTCGGTGTCACTTCTTATTTTTAGTTATATAGAGCGCCACAGAGGGTCCAGAGAGTGGCACAGAGACTTCTCAGTTACAGACTGTACTTTAATATTATGTATTTATTTATGAAAATTAATCTAAATTTACCTTTCAAAACTGATTCTCAAAATTACAACCAATGTCTGGAACTCAATACGTTTGGAAGCCAACCAGAAAGTACATTTTAAACCTTGTTTATTTCATACTGAGTATCATAATTGTTGTTGCCATCTGGCCGCATGGATCAAACGGGAATTGGTTCAGAATTCTGGGGATTATTATTCTTGTTTCGTCATGTTACCTGGTTCTCTGGCTTTTTCTTTCTCATTTCCGTTCGGAAGTGCTTGATGTAACAAGGAAAACACTTTTTATTATTCTTATAATCCTTTCTTTTGTTTTATTAACCAGGTTTGCCATAAATTTTACTAATCAGGATGTATTGTTTCTTATTCCGTTTGTAATTATTCCGGTAGTCATACAAACATTTTACGATGCCAGACTCGCATTATTTATCCTGCTAATAACCATAATGCTATCGGGATTTATGGTACCCGATCCTTTTGTGTACATATTTATGAGTTTTATTTCGGGTATGATTGCAATATTCACATTGACAAATATTTATAGAAGGGCTAAATTATTTCTTACCGCTCTTGTTATAATAATCAGCTATTCTGCTCTTTACCTGGGGTTAAACTTAATGCATTATGGAAGTTTTGATAAAGTTAAAATATCTATATTTTACTTTTTTACAGGTAATGGACTTCTTGTTCTTCTAAGTTATCCTATTATATCTGTTTTTGAAAAGAGATTTCTCTTTCTCTCTGATACTACACTCCTTGAGCTGGCAGATACGAATCAGCCTTTGTTGCGCAAACTTGCAGATGAGGCTCCCGGGTCGTTTCAGCATTCACTTCAGGTAGCTAACCTTGCTGAGGAGGCAGCCAGAATAACCGGTGCTAATCTTCTTCTTGTAAGAACAGGTTCACTCTACCACGATATCGGTAAAGTAGCAAATCCAAAGTACTATATTGAAAATCAGACTGATGGGATAAGCCCTCATGATAATCTTAATCCGGTAGACAGCGCTAAAGTGATAATAAATCATGTTAAAAACGGAGTAATACTGGCAAAAAATTTCAAGCTTCCAATTCAGATTATAGATTTTATAAGGACACATCACGGGACTACAGTGGCATATTTCTTTTTCAAGAAATACACTGACTTGCACCCGTGGGACACGAGTAAGGAAAAAGAGTTTACATATCCTGGCCCTAAGCCATTTTCAAAAGAGACAGCTGTTGTAATGATGGCAGATGCAGTGGAAGCATCTTCGCGAAGCCTTTTGAAATATACAGAAGAATCTATAAGTGAACTTGTTGAAAGAATTGTTTATCTGCAGGAGATAGATGGGCAATTCTCTGAAATCCCTCTTACTTTCAAAGATATTTCGGATATTAAAAGTGCCTTTAAGAAAAGGTTATCAAATATTTATCATGTACGGATTGCTTATCCTGAAAGAGAGTTTTAGCTACGGTTTGTAGTAGTAACTTTAGTTCTTTTCCCTGCACCCTGTGCAGCCTATCTCATATCGATAACCTCAGCATCCTTGTATTTTCCTGCCTGAAATACAAAAGTATCGGGTGAGGGTTTTACTCTCAGATCGTATTCATTGACGTGCAGAGTGCTAACAACACCATCCTTCCTCTTATACTCAAGGCTGATGAGATTAAAAAGAGTTTTACCTATAGATAACCTTACCCTGAGGAGTTCGCTTTTTATATCTTCAGGATAAAGGTCGATTATATATGAATCTGATTTTTCCTCTATCAACCGGCTCTTATATCCTTTTTTATACATGGAG
The DNA here is from genome assembly GCA_003162595.1 of Bacteroidales bacterium. Taxonomy (GTDB): domain Bacteria; phylum Bacteroidota; class Bacteroidia; order Bacteroidales; family VadinHA17; genus LD21. Next base: position 2,566 of record PMNJ01000153.1, read on the forward strand.
AATATCAGTGAAGGACGACTCTGAAACGTATTGTCTTTCTTATCGGCTTTGGTTATAGTCACCTCTTTTTCTGCAGTAAGATAACTCCATGATGTTTCACCATTAAACCAGACGGTATTATCAGGAAGATCAAGCTTATATTTATCCTTATTGAGAATAACGGATCCTTCTAATGAATCGTTTGTATTATCAGTCTGGTTAATAGTTACAAGTTTGAATTTCATTGATACGGAAGGTGCCTTAAGTGCATCATCGGCGAACTTATCAAGAATTTTAATGGCTTCCTGATCATTCTGCGCATTGGCATTCATGACAGACAGAAGAAGAAAAAACAGAATACTTGCAAGGGGTCTCATCTTATTAGTTTTATTCAAGACGCTTCAAAATCTGTTCCAAAGCAATAATATCAACACAGATAACATCTCTGGCTTTACTTCCTTCGAATGGCCCGACAACTCCTGCTGCCTCAAGCTGGTCAATAATCCTTCCTGCCCTGTTATATCCGATAGAAAGTTTTCTCTGAATAAGCGAAGTGGAACCCTGTTGATGCTGAACAACAAGACGTGCAGCTTCATCAAACATAGGATCTCTTTTACGTAGATCGACCTCAAGGATTCCCGATTCACTGTCGTCGACATATTCCGGGAGATGCATTGCGTCAGCATAGCCTTTTTGTGATCCGATGAAGTCCGTTAGTTCTTCTATTTCCGGTGTGTCAATAAATGCACACTGAACCCTTACCGGTTCATTTCCTGACGAAACCAGCATATCACCTCGTCCGACCAATCTGTCAGCTCCGGTAGCATCCAGAATTGTACGTGAATCAATAGATGAAAACACACGGAAGGCGATTCTTGTCGGGAAATTTGCTTTAATAAATCCGGTGATAATATTCGCTGAAGGTCTCTGAGTTGAAATTATCAGATGTATCCCTATAGCTCTGGCGAGTTGAGCCAGTCTTCCTATGGGTCCTTCTATTTCTCTTCCGGCAGTCATTATCAGGTCGGCAAACTCATCGATTATTAATACAATATATGGAAGGTATTTATGTCCTTTTTCAGGATTCAGCTTCCTTGATATAAATTTTTCGTTGTACTCCTTTATATTACGCGACTGGGCGGCTTTAAGAAGCTCCAGCCGGTTGTCCATCTCTATGCATAACGAATTGAGTGTTTTAATAACCTTTTGGGTATCAGTTATTATTGCATCCTCTTCGTCCGGCAGCTTTGCAAGAAAATGTCTTTCAATCTTCATATACAGAGGTAATTCCACTCTTTTGGGATCGATGAGAACAAATTTTACCTCAGCAGGATGTTTTTTGTACAGGATTGAGGTTATGATTGCATTTATCCCGACAGACTTTCCCTGACCTGTTGCTCCGGCTACAAGGAGGTGTGGCATTTTAGTCAGATCAACTATATATGGTTCATTTGTAATCGTTCTTCCAAGAGCAAGAGCTAAATCGAATTTACTCTCCTGGAATGCTTTTGAAGTAATAAGCGATCGCATCGAGACAATTTCAGGTTTCTTATTAGGTACCTCTATACCGACAGTTCCTCTGCCCGGGATTGGGGCAATAATTCTTATCCCCAGTGCGGAAAGGTTTAAAGCGATATCATCCTCAAGTGATTTTATACGTGCGAGTCTTACACCACGCTCAGGTACAATTTCATATAACGTAACCGTTGGACCGACAGTTGCAGAAATACTTTTAATGCTGATCTTATGATCGCCAAGAGTTTTAATAATATTTTCTTTGTTCTCAAAAACTTCAGAATTATCGAAGGCACTCTCTGATTTGTGTTCTTTCAGGATTGAAACAGGTGGAAATTTATATCTTGAAAGATCAAGCCGTGGATCATAATCTCCCATTATTTTGTCAACCTCATGATCGGGGAGAGTGTCAATCGCTTCAGGATGCGTAATATTTATCGGTACATCTTCTGCATGAGATATTGCAGATTTGTCATTGTCAAAGTCGCGGATTATGGAACCTGTTGGAAGTAAATCTGGAATATCTTCCTCAAAACCCTCATCCTCTTCATATTGTTTTGTAGTTCGAACAATAAACTCAACTTTGTCCTTTTCATTAATTTTATCAGTGGTGAATTTTATATCCGGAATTACCCTGTCTTCATCCTGCTCGGATATTTTATCGATTAGAGAAGCGACGTCTTTATTATCAGTGTGTTTCCGGAATTTGAGGAATGAAGGTAACTTTAATCCGAATGATTCAGGTTTGACTCTCAATGCAAAAACCAGATATGAAATTGTCATAAAAGTCAGAATAACTCCCGTTCCTACCATCCCCATGAAAGCGTTCAGCCATTTAACCACATGATATCCCTGGGCACCTCCCGGACCACTACCCAGATAAACATTTGATCTGCTGAAGATAAAGCCCAATATAAGTGATAGAATAATGGTTGCAAAAGTAAACTTGGCAATCAGCTTAAATGGCCTGATGTTTGGGAACTTGAGAAGATATAATCCGAGAGTACCAAAAATCAGAGGAATGAAAAATGCACCGAAACCAAAACCATTGGTGATAATCATTTTAGCCAGGAAATGGCCACTTTTTCCTGACCAGTTTTTAACAGCTATATCAGGGCCTGAAAGAATATCTGAATCAGAGATACTGAGGTCAGTCTTCCACCAGAAGAGATACGCTACGCAAGCCAGAAGCAGATATATCGCAAAACCGGTAATGAGAATCCCGATAACAAATTTGATCCTCTCATCAGTAATAAAAGATTTTGTTTTTCCTGAACTTTTCGTGGTTTTAGTATTCTTTTTACCGGTATCTTCCTTCTCTTTATTCATCTCTTGGTAAAGTTTTTTCAAGACAATTATCGTTTTTTAAACGCAACCCAAAGGTAATAAATTTGAGTCTTACTCAAAAAACAGTCAAATGATTTTGTTTTTGTACAGGATTTATTGAAACAATGGAATGATGAAATGATGAAATCGTATTTTACTTTTATCTTTTGCCTTTTATCTTTTGTCTTTCGCCCTGTGCCCTGTGCCCTGTGCNNTCTTTTTTATAAACTGTTTCTGCCTCGAAATGTAGTTCTGCAGGACCCAGGTAGAAGAAAAAACTCATAAGTACGCCATCGATCTGACTGAATGGAGTGGCAGTATTGGGATTCTTAACATTTATCTCATTAGTATACCAGATTTCATAGACTTTGTTCTTATCTCCGGGGAATCTGACCTCAGCGTTTTTACAGTTGTATCTGCAAATTACCGATGTCTTCGTTGTTTTTTTAATCATAATTCCTTTCATCGCCTCAAAACCCGGAAACTGTTCACCAGCCTGAACAGGGTAGAAATATTTTAAAGTAAAAAGACTGAAATATGTATCGAAGATTCCTTTTTCCGGATTGGAAAGATTAATTATTCCGGAATTTCCAAAGGAAGAAATCATCTCGAAGATGATTTTATTATTTTTAAAAGATACAATAAGATTTCTAGGCAGGACTTCTTTCGGCATTGGTCCAAAATTGCCTATATAATCTATGTTATAATGGATTTCCCCCTGGTTTATATATTTCCCCCCTTTTTCTTTACAGGAGAAACCTGTTATTGCGAAGATTACCGCAATGAACAATACATAGCTGAATCTCACTTATCTGATAGTATTTTGAGTTTCGTAAATGTAGTATTTTTTTTTAACTTCAATTCTAATGATTGATAATTATGCATTTAATCAATTAAGATCTGCTGTAAATCACAAATCATTCAGGCTTCTATTATTAGTATTCTGATAGGTAATTCTTTGAATTTTGGTAATTTTGTGATCTTTCAGAAATAAAATTTATGGAAAAAAAACTTGCCGTTGTTGCCCTTGGAGGTAATGCTTTATTAAGAGGTGATCAGGCCGGAACCATCGATGAACAGGAACAAAACACTACTGAGACTCTTGAAAATCTCATTTTTTTAATAAACGAAGGTTACGACCTGGTCATAACTCATGGTAATGGACCACAGGTAGGTAATATCCTTATGAGGAATGATGCAGGGGAACAGTTGTATGGCATTGCACAGATGCCTGTAGATATTTGTGTGGCTGATTCTCAGGGTGGAATAGGGTACATGATTGAAAGGATGTTCAGGAATGTTCTGAACAAACATGGGATTACTAAAAATGTTATCTGCATAGTCACACAGGTTCTGGTTGATATTAATGATCCTGCTTTCAGCGACCCTCAAAAAAGAGTCGGTAAGATATATTCAAAGGAACAGTCTGATGATCTTTCCATCAGAAAG
>PMNJ01000231.1 GCA_003162595.1 Bacteroidales bacterium
GTATAAAGGGTTTTCTTCATCTTATCCGATCCAATAATCGCTCATTATTTAAAGAGAATATTAATCAGCGAAATTATAAAAATAACCCATTGGAATCTCCTATCTTAATCATTTAACAACAATTAACAAAAAACAACAATTGTTTATGATCTGACAGCACAGATATTTACTTATTTTACATGAAATTAAATCCTATGAATTACAAAATCAGTTTAATCCTCACCGGCTTTATGATCAGCTGTTTATCCGGGTATTCTGCAATTAAACGGACAAGTTCTTATTATACTCAAAAACCTGAAGATCCCTCTGCAGTTTATTTCACTTCTTCTGATTTCAACATTTCAGCCGATGGAAAAACAGACGTATCTGTTCAGCTTCAAAATGCTATCAATCAATTAAAAACCGACAGGAACTTTGGCATCCTGTTTATTCCTGAGGGAAGCTATCTTATCTCAAAAACAATCTATATACCTGCTTCAATCCGTCTGATAGGATACGGAAAAAACAGGCCCCAGTTTATCCTCAGAAAAAATTCTCCGGGATTTCAGGAACCGAATCCCGATGATAAAGGCAAAGCTTCATATATGTTCTGGTTTACAAGCAGTATTGTTGAACCAGGTAAAGAGATAAGGGATGCCGGAGCGGGTACATTTTACAGTGCCCTTTCTAATATAGACCTGAAAATAGAAGACGGGAATCCGGAAGCAGTAGCATTACGGACTCATTTCGCCCAGCATAGTTTCATATCGCATTGCGATATACATATAGGTAATGGGAAAGCGGGCCTTTTCGATATCGGTAATATGATTGAAGATGTGAAATTCTATGGCGGCGAATTCGGCATATACACTACTAAAGCCTCACCCGGCTGGCAGTTCATGATGATCGACACATATTTTGAAGGACAGCGAAAAGCTGCAATTAAAACTCACGAAGCCGGTTTTACAATTACAGGGATGAGCGTAAAAAATGTTCCTTCAGTGATCCTGGTCGATCAGAATTACTGGGAAAAACTGTTCATGGAGGATTGCCGGTTTGAAAATATTTCAGGACCTGCCATTGAAGTGAGTGATGAAGGAAATGCCCATATGCAGGTCAATATCCGAAACCTGACTTGCAGCAAGGTTCGGTTTTTGGTCCACTATCCTAAATTCAATACAACTACCGCCGCTCCATCAGAAATTTACCTTGTAAAGCGGTTTGTTTACGGTCTTCAGATGGACGATTTAGATTCAGAAGCACAAATCAGGACTACATACGAGACAGAAGTTCTTAGAACACTTCCCCCTGAACCTGTTTCTGATATACCGAAACTTCCTGAAATGGGAAGCTGGGTGAACCTTAGAACATTAGGTGCCAAAGGTGACGGGTTAACCGATGATACAAGGGCAATTCAGGAAGCTATCAATAAGTATCCAAATATCTACGTTCCCCAGGGATCGTACAGGGTGAGTCAGACTCTGATGCTCAAACCTTCTACAGTTCTTATAGGATTTCACCCGATGGCAACTAATTTTACTCTGATTGAAAACTCTGCTGCTTTTGGCAGTTTCGGAGCTCCCGAAGCATTGATTGAAGCCCCTCGCGGCGGAACAAATATAATAACAGGGATCGGCTTATATACAGCACAGAACAATTACAGGGCTGTGGCCTGCAAATGGATGGCTGGTGAAAAATCGATGATCAACGATGTCAAATTCATTGGCGGTCACGGTACAATGACGCCAGGCCCGAAAGTACCATGGAAATGGGAAGAAAATAAGCCACCACAGGGCATGAGTGTATCTTTAGCTTCCGAACAGGTGTGGGATACACAGTACTGGAGCCTTTGGGTGACGAATAATGGTGGCGGTATTTTCAAAAATATCTGGTCAGCAAGTACATTTGCAGTTTCAGGCTTTTATGCTTCAAATACAAGTACCCGCGGCCGGATTTATGCCATGTCGGTGGAACATCATGTCAGGAATGAGGTACGTTTTAATAATGTTTCAAACTGGAACGTATATGCCCTTCAGCTTGAGGAGGAGAACCGTGAAGGTTCAGAATGCCAGCCTCTTGAGCTTGAAAAATGTTCCAATATGACCATTGCAAATTTATATATGTTTCGTGTAATCAGGGTTAAAGTACCATATCCATATTCAGTCAGGACCTGGGACTGCTCAAATCTTGAAATACTTAACATTCACAATTACAGTCAGATAAAGTATTCAACTGACAATCCTCTCTACGACATCAATACCGGCATCGAAATCCGTCCGGTGGAGCTTGCCCGTTTATATATCAGCGGAAAGACTCCAAAACTAAGTTCTGCACCGGCAATTAACTCTGTTCAGCTACTCGCCAGGGGATTCGAGTTCGTATTAGGATTGTGCAGCGACTCTAAAGGCAATGTTTATTTTGCAGAGCAGCGTATGAAGCGGGTTTATAAATGGTCAGCCGAAACGAATTCGATTTCCTTATTAGCCGATTTCCAGTGGGAACCACTTTCACTTGGGTGTGATTCGAAAGATAATCTGCTTGTGGTATTCCGGTATAATCCTCAAGTGGGGTTATCGATAAATGGCCAGCCGGAAAGATATGTCAATCCACCCGATGCCTCCGGTACATCATTCAGCGGATGGGGCAATTCAGGGTTTGGGACTCTGGTATATTCAGTAAATCCTGTGAATCCGGAGGAAACTATTCAAAAACTGGAAAAAATTCCGATGGGCTCAATTAACAATATTTATAAAGCTCTTTATCCGTCCAACAGATGGCGCGATTCTCACGATTTCAATACAATATCAGTTAACCGGGATGCAGAATGTTTTGTTGCACCTGACGGAAGAACCATCATCCCTGTATGTTATGATCTTGCACGATCATGTGCTCTCATTGAAGCATTTCCAGACAAACCACTATATGCAGCTGATGAGTATGACAAACGTACTGTGAAATTCAATATCGATACAAAAGGGTATATTTCAGATCTGCATTACTTTGCTGAAAAAGGAGAATTCAGCTCAGTACCTGATAACCAGGGTAATGTATATGTAGCTGATGGAGAAATATATGTTTTCAACCCGGAAGGAAAACAAACCGGATTGATTCATGTTCCTGAGCGTCCATCGACAATTGTCCTNNGGTTGGTCTCCTATTTCCATTATGTTCCCTGATTGTTTATCATAGACTCCCCATTCCGGCAGCCCTTCTTCATTCGGATTACCTGTCTTGACAAAGTTCACCCAATAATCGTTCATCGTTTTCTCTACAGCCAAATCAACATCACGCCATGGCCGTTTCCACATGTGAAGAGTATGCAGGGCAAATGGCACTTCAGATGTATGGAATGCCCCATAATTGGGGAATCCTGGCTTATCAACAGGGACATGACTGAATTGATAAATATATGCATTGCTCTTACTGAACCCTGCCCACATATGCGCAGGAAGAGCAGCAAATTCCAGAAGACTTAATTCTTTCAATGAGGCTGTAATCTGTTCGCTGGTATTGCCAGGGAATAATTTCATATATTCATCTGCTTTCTCACCGTATTTTTCAATGGCCTGCTTCCTGTATTTTTCGGGTGTCATAGTCTGTATTCCCATAAGGGATCCATCACCGGTTACCCAGCCTGCCATAATAGAAACATTATTAAATTTCCCATCCTTAAAGGCACCAAGCACATCAACAGGTATTACATATCCGTCGAAAACAGGACTGAAACCACCTCCGGCAGCTATAAGTTCTTCAGCGGACTTATGCCGGAGTTCTCCAATATTTGAAGCTTTCAATTTATTCATAAAAGAGAGGCCCGATTTTTCAGCGTCAGCAAGATTCCTGTTCATATGGCCACCAAGTATTCCCCCGCTCTGGGCAATGGCACCGCTGAACAGACCTTTTGCAAGAGGCGAGGCAACAAGCGCACACACACTCATCGATCCTGCAGACTGACCTGCGATTGTAACCTTTTGAGGATCGCCTCCAAACGCCTCAATATTTTTTTTGATCCATTTCAAGGCTGCAATCTGGTCGAGCAATCCATAATTGCCCGATACTTTATTTTCCGATTCACGACTCAGTTCCGGATGGGACAGGAACCCAAGAACTCCGACCCTGTAATTAATGCTCACAAAAATTACACCTTTCTTTGACATTTCTTCTCCATCATATACGTCGCAGGCTGCTGAACCTGAAGAAAATCCACCTCCGTAAATCCAGACAAATACAGGCAGATTATCCCTGGCCGATTTAGCAGGTGTCCATACATTCAGATAAAGACAATCTTCACTCAGTTTGTCGGGAGGAGTAATGAATTCCTCTGTCCACATCATGAAAGGTACCGGTTTGCTCTGCATCGGGCTGGCAGAAAATTTATCACATTTCAGAACCCCGGTCCAGTTCTTTGCAGGTTGCGGAGCTTTCCAACGGAGGTCATCCACAGGTGGTGCAGCAAAAGGGATTCCTTTGAAAATGCTCACATCGCCACTTCTATATCCTGATACTAGCCCATTTTCAGTTTGAATAACAGATAGTTGAGCTGATATTTTAAGTGAGCAGAAGGCAATAGCAAAAAATAGAAATACCAAGCGATGATTTATTGAGTTTTTCATGTCTGATGGTTTAAGAATAATGTTAACTAAGATATATTTAAAATTTAAGATACTGTTTCTTTAATAAACTCTTCAGTCACTTTTACATATTTCTCTGCAAATTCGATTCCCTGTTCCTCCATATGATCAATAGTCTTTCAAGTTAATTATTTGTGAGATAAAACTCAAGTGAAACATGTATCTTGTATCTTTATATCACGAATTTTAACTATGATTGAATAATTTAAATTTTTCATTATGTCACTTACCGAGAAAATTTCCAGTGATCTGATAACCGCAATGAAGGCTAAAGATAAAGTTGTCCTTGAGGCGATTCGAGCTGCAAAAACCGCATTTACTCTTGCCAGAACAGAGAAAAGCGGAGATACTGTCCTTACTTCAGAAGAGGAATTGAGAATTATCCAGAAGCTGGTTAAACAGAGAAGGGAATCGGCAGCCATCTATAAAGAGCAGAACAGACCTGACCTGTATGAAAAAGAGGTCGCTGAAGCTGATGTTCTTGAAAAGTATCTGCCTGCAAAAATGAGTGACGAGGAACTGCTGAAAATCATTAAGGGGATTATTGAACGCGTAGGGGCAAAATCACCTGCAGATATGGGTAAGATTATGGGTGTAGCTACTAAAGAACTGGCAGGAAAATCTGATGGAAAAGAGATATCGGCTAAAGTGAAACAATTGCTTGGATCATAAAACAAAATACTCTGTGGCTCTCTGTGTAACAAAGAATTAAGAACTGACACAACTTGTCCCGCTTAGGCGGGAGAGTTACACTGAGGTTTCACAGAGTTACACAGAGAAAATCCAAATTTTATTCAGTTGTAAAACAGGAAGCAGGTAAATCAGCGCCATTAAACAGATTTGGAACTGCGGTATTCTTCCATGCAAAACGAACGGCAACAGGCGACTTTACTTTTTTAGATTGAACTATTACCTGTCCATCTTTTATTTTAGCCTCTGCAGGATAGAAGATCTTGTCATCACCGGCAATTTCAAAATATGTAAGTTTATCTCCTGCCGTATGTAATCCTTCACTATGGTCAAATGATATAACAGCCTTGTTTTTATCTATAGTCATACCTTTATACATAGGTCCCGAATCTTCAATCTTAACTGTTTTGTAGTATCTGTTCAATGCAATATTTGCCAGGCGCAATGCCGCATCCTGCTTATTTTTCGGATGTATATTGAGTGTATCGCAAAGATCACTCAGTACAACCATTCCGGTATTTGGAATTTCCAGAACTCTTCTCTGGGCATCTCTTACCTCAACCCCTTCAAAAGGACTACCGTATTTATATGGCGCTATCTGTGCATAATAAAAGGGAAACTCATATCCCCATTTGTCTCTCCAGCTGGTTATTAAAGCTGAAAACAACTGTTTATAGGCATAGCAATTAATTGTATTGGCTTCTCCCTGATACCATAAAACTCCTGCTATACGGAAAGGTATTAAAGGATTGATCATCGAATTATAGATCCTGGCCGGCTCGACTGGTCCCCAGGGAACAACCTTCTGTTTAGCGGCAGCTTCACGAAGAAAATCATTTTTCTGAGTAGCCTCTTCCGGCATCCACGATTCGGCAGGAGTTCCTCCCCAGCTGGAATTGATTATACCTACCGGAACACCAAGTTCTTTAAAAAGTTTTCGTGCAAAAAAATAACCAATTGCGCTGAATGTTTTCATTTCATCAGGAGTGCATACCAACCATTTACCGGAAAGATGATCCTGCGGATAGTGTGAAGTAGATGCGCCAACCGTAAACAATCTGATCTCAGGAAAATTGGCATTTTTTATCTCCTCATCACCATTATCTATACCCCATTGTGCTGACATTTCCATATTTGACTGCCCTGAGCATAACCACACCTCACCTATCAGCACATTTTTCAATATCACCTCATTCTGGCCTTTGATGTGAATGTTATACGGTCCACCGAAACCCGGGGTTTTTATAGTTGTTTTCCAGGTTCCCTGAACATCAGCCTTAACAGTAATATCACTATCCATCCAATCAGCTTTAATGACAATTGTTTCCCCTGTCTTTGCCCAACCCCAGAAAATTATATCTGATTTTTGCTGAAGAACCATGTTGTCGGAAAATATTTCCGGCAGAGAAATATTGGCTTTGCTGAACTGAAGGAAAATGAATAGAACAACTACTGTTAAAGGAACTCTTTTTATAAATGTTTTCATATTGATTAAATTTAGCGTATAAATATAAACAGAATAGAGCTAAAATCAATTAATCTGATAGGTGGAATTCCCTGTGTAACCATCAATCCTGTCAATATTCATTTTACTGCGAAGTGTTTCATAACCTAAATCAATTCCAAAAAGAAAATTCCTTTTCGTAACTCTATCCAAATTAATTGAAATACCATAACAGAGCGCACTTTTTGAACAATATACTCCATTGGTATAACCCGAATTTGTCTGGTCATCCCAATTAATAGAGGTAGTGCCCCTGGCAGTAAGACCTGAAAATGAGAATAATCCGGAGTTCAAAGCTCCCTTTATCTCTGTCTTCTGTCCGGTAAGATTCTGGATAATCACCAGGGAGGCAAAAATCAGAATAACATGTTTCATTGTTTATAATTTTAATCACGATAACCTGGAGATAAGACGACAGAATCAGGCAGCTTTCTCCTATCCATATTGGTTCAGGTAAAAATAACTATCCAACAGGAATTTAGCAAATTGGCTGAATAATAATTAGAACACTTTTTGTTGCTAAAAGGTTAACTAAGCCTGAACAATCTGCTATGAAAATTTTTTACATGTTGTTAATATTGTTTTTCCTTCTGCTGTTTTCCTGTTCGTGTAAAAAAGATGATAAAATTCCGGTACTAAGCTATATGTATGATCAGATTAATTATGAATAAAACTATTTCAATTTGCTTCCTGATACTTGCCATCTTTGCCTGTTCCAAATCTGACTATAAGCAATAAGAGATACTAAAATGTGATTGTTCAGCCTATCTGCCATCTTCAGAACCGGTAGCGTGTTCCGGAACATTGTGCCAGAGCGATACCTGTCAAACCTATTCCTCAATCTGGAAGGAACTGCTGCTGTCAAGAAATCAAATGTCTCAAGACTATTTTAACAGTCACATAACACCTTGCAATACAAGCATTGACAAATGGAATGACGGAATAACATTCAGAATATCTTACAAGGTCAAAATTGAATGGGCTGAAGTCCTGTTGGGTGATCAGTTCATAATCTGGCTCTCACCTTCTACTTCAGGATTATACCTTCCTATTGAATAATTAATAAAAGAAATAGTATCTTTTTCATGCTGTAACAATCAGTGTTAAAGTTTTCACTTTAAAAACCGGGCCAGCCATATGTAGTAAAAGGTTACAGGAAGAGTTGATTTTTCCCATAAAGATACTTTTTAGAGTTCAACTTTAAGAAATCAATAAGGGAGTCCCCGAGACCGGAAGTCTTATAAAAAAAAATAATCGTCTGTTAAATTTAACAAACGATTAAATTTTTATTAATAGTTAAAAGTACAAAAACAGGATTCCTGTATCTGGTTAAACTAAAATAATTACAAGGATAACAACCAAAAGAAGGCCACCACCACCGTACCACATTCCATATCCTCTGTGATGCCTTGTCTCGATAATAACCTGAGATGTTGCCCTGAGATCATTCTTAGAATCATTGTTTGCTTTATTTATTATATTCGTTTTAGACAGATTATCTGTCTCGGCGCGCCGGTTCATGCGACTTAGTTCCTCGTTTGACAATTTAATTTCCCGGGTGTTTAAAACTGCTGGTTTTTCAGAATCATTTTTCGGATTACTTAAACCTGCAAATGCTGTAGTGCTTAATACAAATAGTATTAAAAAACCAAGTAACAGATTCTTTTTCATATTGTAAATTTTTGATTATTAGTTAAAAAGCAAAGTTACATGCCATAGAACCGGAATATGTTACATAATTATATATATAAGTTGCATTATTCGTACATCGTTATCTTCACCTTCATTCTCCTTTTAATTCCAATAAAGACTATTGTACTTATTACATTTTCAGAAATTACTCCGCTGAATCAAAATATTTAGTGTTAAATTTGATACACCATATCACGACTACTAATTATAATAATTACTAATCTACACTTCTATGAAAAAGATATATATAATAATGCTTCTTTTTCTCCCTTGTCTGGTTTTTGGCCAGAAATTCCCTAACCTGGCACCTACACCACCGATGGGTTGGAACAGCTGGAACACTTTCAAATCAGATATCAACGAGAATCTAATTAAGGCTGTTGGTGATGCTTTTGTGAAGGATGGCTATAAAGATGCTGGTTATAAATACATAATAATCGACGATTGCTGGTCGTTGAAACAAAGAGATAAGGAAGGCAACCTGGTACCTGATCCGGCAAAATTCCCCGGCGGCATGAAAGCGCTGGCCGACTACGTTCACTCAAAGGGATTGAAAATAGGAATCTATGGTTGCGCAGGTACAAGGACCTGCGGCGATTATCCCGGGAGTAAGGGTTACGAACTGCAGGATGCAAAACTCTTTGCCTCATGGGGCATTGATTATCTTAAATACGACTGGTGCAACACCACTGGATTAAATGCTGAAAAAGCATATTCTACTATGCGAGATGCTCTTTATGCTGCAGGCAGACCTATTGTATTTGGTATTTGCGAATGGGGAGATAATCAACCATGGTTATGGGCAAAAAATATCGGACAGCTCTGGAGAATAAGTGGTGATATTGCTCCCTGTTTTGATTGTGTAATTGACCATGGAAGTTATAAAGACTGGGGTGTGATGAAAGTAGTAGCCATGCGTAAAGACATACGAAAGTATGCAGGTCCTGATGGCTGGAATGATTTTGATATGATGGAAGTAGGCACCGGTATGACAGTAAACGAGAACCGTACCCATTTTACTTTATGGTGTATGCTGGCCTCAGCCCTTACAATGGGGAATGATATACGTACCGCCGATCCTTCCACGGTCGCAATACTGACGAACAAGGATATGATCTCAATTAATCAGGATCCTCTTGGAATACAGGCATTTAAATACAGAGATATTGACAGCACTGAAGTTTGGGTGAAACCTCTGAAGAACAAAGAGTGGGCTGTTTGTTTCCTCAATCGTAAAAAAGAACCTGTTTCAATCGAATTTGACTGGACGGAACACAAAATCAGTGACCCGGATTTTGATTATAAAGTTGATTTCAGCCGGGATAAATTCAACATCTTTAACATCTGGAGCGGAAAGAAAGCAGGAACCACGGGAGAAGTGGTCAAGTCTCAGATCTCCGGTCATGATGTATTGGTGTTCAGGCTCAGCCATTAAATATTGTCGCGAGATCTTACGGTCTTTCAGTCTTGATTATAAGTAAATTTGGATAATAAAAGTGACTTTAAAAAAACAGGAAAAACCCATCAATAAAGTAGAAAATACCAATAACCCCTAAAATCAGACCACAAATCCATACAAATCTCTTTTTAGACAGTGTAGCTATTGAAGAAAGCAAAATAGATATCTGGAGAAAGATAACAGCAATACCGAATTTTCCTGAATGTGTCTTAGATTCATTCCTCACATTTTCGTAACCTTTTGCTTCCTTACTAATGGCTTCCTTATCTGACTCATAGGTTTTCACCCTTTGTGTATAATCTGCAACCATCCCATTGTATTTCTTTATCAATGTGTCATTACCTTTCTGTTTTTCAAGTGATGCCACCTGTATCTCAAGGTTTTCCCTGCGCATATCGTAGATGTAGCTTTTTATGCTTTTACTCTGAAAAAATGCCCATTGATCGCTGGCTAATGTTTGGTTAAGCAGGCTTTTTGTACTAAATCCGCCTCCCTTAAAAGTTGACAATGTTGCTGCAACGGCAATTAATATGGTTGTGATAGCCATATAAGTGAGCCATCTTTCTTTTTTTTCTTCTGCCATAAATTTTATCCTTTAATTATAATTCATAAAAGTCGGCGCAAAAATAACTAAAGTAATTAATATTCAAAACCCGGTTGCGCTGACCTAAAATCGCAAACCTTATCTTTTGCAATGGCATTAGGACCTGTTTTTTGTAATCTGATGAAATTTCCCTTTATTTGAGGTAAGGTCTTTTAATAGCTAAAATAACTTAATATGAATTTAAAACATCCACTCCTCCCAGCTTTCTTTGTTGTTGTTTTTCTTTTTGCATTCATAAATGCAAGTTCTCAGGTGATGAACTGGACCCAATTCAGGGGAAGCAACCTGAACGGCATAGCTGTAACTAAAAATGTTCCATTGAAACTGGATTCCACCAATATAAAATGGAAAACAAAAATTCATGACGAAGGTTATTCTTCGCCGGTAGTTTATGACAACCAGATATGGGTAACAAGTGCAAAACCTGACGGTAAAGAGCTTTATGCAGTTTGTATCGATTTTCAGACCGGGAAAATAATTTATGATATAAAGGTATTTACACCTGATAAAGTTGAAGGGAAGCACTCTATAAATACCTATGCATCTCCAACACCATGTATCGAAAAAGGATTTGTATATGTTCATTATGGCAGCAATGGAACAGCCTGCATAAACACTCTAAACGGTTCAATCGTTTGGAAACGCACTGATTTCAAATGTAAACACGTCCAGGGTCCGGCTTCATCACCAGTGATCTATAAAAACCTGCTCATACTTCACTTCGAAGGTGTTGATGTCAGGTATATTGTCGCTCTGGATAAATCGAACGGTAATCTGATATGGAAAACCGACAGACCGGAAGAGCCTTATAAAGCATTGCCGGAAATCGGAAGAAAAGCCTATATAACCCCTTTAATAATAAATGTTAAAGGCCGTGATCTGCTGATCTCCAACGGTTCAGCAGTTTGTATTGCTTATGACCCCAGCACCGGGAAAGAAATATGGAGAGTTGTGGATGGAGCCGAATCAACAATAGCTATGCCTGTTTCAGAGAAAGGAATACTATACTGGTATACCGGATTCAAAGAAGACGGTGGTAAAAAAACTACCGAGCTGGTAGCTGTAAATCCCGATGGTAAGGGTGATATAACCGCGACAAATATCATTTGGAAAAAACGTGAGGAACTATCACGAAACCAGTGCCTGACTCCAGTTATAAAGGATGGGTTAATTTACACTGTCAATACCAGGAACATAATGATGTGCATAGATGCTGCCACCGGGGAAGAGGTCTGGTCAAAACACGTCACGTCAAATTATGATGCCTCCCCGATATATGTAGATGGCAATATCTGGTTTTTTTCGGTAAAAGGTGAAGTTCTGGTAATTAAAGCAGGCCGTAAATATGAAGTTGTCGCCCAGAATCAAATGGATTCAGGGATTTGGGCAACACCTGCGATTTTAAGAAATTCATTGATAATGAGAACTCAAAAGTATTTGTACAGAATTGGGAGGGAATAACATGAGGTCTCGGAGTCTTGAAGTCCTTATGTCTTGGAGTCTAACTGTCTAAAAGATTACGTTCAGGGTTTATTGTTTACTTGACTTTTAACTTCTATTTTTCTTTCTACGGAGTTTCACAGAGTTTTCACGCAGTTACACCACTTTATTTCTCCCCCTCTCCCTTTCACTTTTACTTTTGTTTCTTAATGGGATATCCGACAGTTTGTCCAAAAAGGACCCGTTGATCAGCACGCAAGTTTAATTTAGCGGCAAGACCCTTTTTATTGCAGTTATGGAACCATGCTGCCAGACCCTGGGAGGCAGCAAATAAATAAACATTGGCTGCTATAATTCCGGTATCGACAAAATAATATGACTTTTGGATTTCCGGATCGAGTAATCCAGGTTCCTGGTAACCCGAAGTATTAACCAGCTTATTTATATCGGCAACATAGATGAAACGGACAGGAGCATTGTCTCCAAAACTTGCCTGTCCCTGACCAATTGCGAGCTTTCTATGATCGCCTGCAATAACGGGTAACAACTGGTGTTTAATGGCATCGTACAGGTAGATTCCTTCCTGAAAAGAAACATAGAGATCAATTTCCTGGGAGTTGCTGGCTGTTGCAGCAGTTCTTCCCTGAATTCCAAAGGGACCATTTTTGCGGTTTACACCGCATGCTGCCCAGAGAAGATTTGAAAGTATCATCAAAGGCAACTTTTTTTCACTAATCTCACGTATAGTTTTTCGCTCTCTTAATGCTTTTAGTACTGAATTTCCATTATCAGTTTCAGGTCTCGGAAGGATGACCGGTTCCAGATTCTGCAAAGATTCATAGTTTATAGATTCATTAGAGTGAGAAAACACTTTTTTCATTCCTTTCTTAATCATCGTATCCTCCTTTCTTTTTCTTTATGTCAGATGTCTGAACTGCTACTTGTATCCGGATCAAAAAAAAATAATTATTTTGTGGAACAAAAATATAATTGTTTATAACATAAATAAACAAAAAGCAATATAAAATTGTTTAAATAAAAACAACTATCGCTAAAAATAACTAAATGAAAAAACTATCCGGAACCTTGTTCGTTTTGGTCTGCCTGACCTCAGTAATGTTTTCTCAGTCATCGCCGTTAAAGAGTAGTACCGACTTTTCCGTTGGAATCATGGGAGGAATAAATATTCCTCGATTAAGTGGCGGCAATGGCAATGAACTGAGCCGCGATTATACATCACGTTCAGGGCCGGCTTTCGGATTGACTGCATCCTTGGGTTTAGGACCGCATTTCGCTCTTACAGCTGATCTGTTATATTCAAGCGAAGGGGGCAAACGCAACGGGTTTCAGGCTTTAGACGCATCTTCAATTAATCCACAGGTCCCAGCAGGAACATATTTTTATGCAGATTTTAAGAATCAGAGTATTTTGAATTATGCCGAGATTCCGGTGATGGTGAAATATATTATTCCATTCAACAAATCTCAAAAGGTTTATGTGGATTTTGGTACGTACGTAGGATTCTTACTGAATGCCAAACAGAAAACAAGCGGGTCGAGCATCATGTATGCCGACAGGGCACAAACAATGCCAATTGTTGAAACAGCTCAGTCATTTAATGCGAGCACAGATATTACCAGCGATATTAATACCGTCAATTTTGGACTGACAGGCGGAGTAGGATTTGCACAATCTGTTAATTCCAATGAGATTTTTCTGGATGTCCGTGGCGCTTATGGTTTGACTGTCATTCAAAAAGAGAGCCAGAATGGGAACAGTCATAACGGCAATCTGTTGATTGATCTGGGGTACTCTTTGCATTTTTAATGTATTGAGCCATAAAGCCTTTGAGCCGTTGGACCATTTATTTATCAAAATTAATCTTTTTGAAATCAGCCAGTTTCAGGGCCTCTTTCCGGTATATTTTACGGGTATGCTTTTCGCCATCATCTTCACTTATACGGCTAAGACCAAAATAAGCATAGGCTGCATATTCATTCCCATACTTACCAAATAAGGAAATGTCACTGAGTCCTGTATTATAATATTGCTGTGCAAGTTTATTATCATGATACCCTTTTTCCTGCAAGATCCCTTTCAAAATTATAAACTGTGCCTGAAAAAAAATATTCCCTTCTGATTCCCGTGAAGCAGGCATTAGTTGTTCTGCTTCATTATATCTCTTCATGAGCAGCAGGGTTTTAATATATGTTGAAAGATATAATACGTTTTCAGGATACATTTCATGAAGAGTCTTACAGTAGAATATACTCTCGGGAAGTTTATTCTCATAGTTTAAATATAACCACGAAAGCAAATAACATGATTCGGCTCTTAATACAACGGAGTTTACTGCAGCAGCCTGCAATTCTTTTAATCCGTTTTCTATATTCCCGTGCGGAAAGAGCAGAGCGAGGGATTTATACACCGGATAGATTTTCGGATAAGCTTCACGGTAATAATTATAAATACCGGTAAAATAGTTTAAATCTGCATAAGCTGAGACAAGATCAAATGCATGCCTCAGATGTTTGTAAGTACTTGTTGTGAGAGGAATGACCTCCATAATAAGATCATTATCATCATAAAACGTCAAAAGCATTCCTCTTGCACATAGGTCAGCCAGTAAATATTCTGCTTCATGATCCGGATTATCATTTGTTTCCGATAGTCTGATACATTGACGCATATCTTCTTCAAAGGAAACATGGGAAGGATTTGTATGGAGCATGGGATAATTCTCCCAATAGGTCATTATTCCTCTCAGCAGGAATGTAATCGGATGCCCGGGGAATGATCTGGAGATCTCTGTGTAAACCTCATGGGCAATATTAAACTGCAGATTATAAATGCAATCTATATCTTTCTTTACAAGGTTTAAAGCAGATGTATCCTGAAGTAATTGTGCATTCAACGGGACTGTGCTTAGGAATAATGCAAGCCCTGTGTATCTCATTAATATTTTTATTCTTCCAGCCATATCAAAATGAAATTCCCGGTATAAAATTATTAAAATTCAAGTTAAGTTTTAAATTCTGTTCCCGAGCGATAGTTTCCTGAGTGGTTTGTTCACCTTGATAGTTGCAAAAACAACCGCGAGTGTCATAATACCTCCGAAAACTACCGAAGGTACCAGCCCCATTAATTTGGCTGTAACCCCCGATTCAAAAGCACCTAACTCGTTTGATGACCCGATAAAAATGCTGTTTACAGATGCAACCCGGCCGCGCATTTCATCGGGTGTAAAAAGTTGCAGGATTGTTCCTCTGATCACAACACTTACATTATCAAAAGCGCCACTCAGAATTAAGAGCAATCCTGATAA
The DNA here is from genome assembly GCA_003162595.1 of Bacteroidales bacterium. GTDB lineage: Bacteria > Bacteroidota > Bacteroidia > Bacteroidales > VadinHA17 > LD21. Next base: position 15,325 of record PMNJ01000231.1, read on the forward strand.
TATAAAACTTTTGGAGAGTCCGAATCCGATCATGCAAAGACCGAAACCAAGAACACAAATGAAAAGTATATTTCCTGTGTTTTTCATCGGCGGACGAAACATTAGAACGAAAGCCATAAATGTAGCCCCTATAGCAGGACAGGCCCGGAGCAAACCCAAACCTTCCGGTCCGATCTTCAATACATCGGATGCAAATACGGGAAGCATTGCGACTGCTCCACCGAAAAGTACAGCAAACATATCGAGAGTAAAGGCTCCAAGCAACTCCGGCGTTTTAAAAACAAAACTTATCCCGCTTCGTATCCTGGTAAATACCCCTTCGGTAGTCTCAACAACTTCATGCCTTCCGACTTTTATCAGCATTATCATAAAGAACGACAGAGTATATAAACCGAATACAAGTGAGTAGGCAGTAACTATTCCCCAAAACCCATAGACGAGCCCGCCGATTGCCGGTCCCATTACTGCCGCAACCTGCCAGTTGGCGCTATTCCAGGTAGCCGCATTTGCATATAAATTTCTCGGGACAAGCTGACCTAATAATGCAACCTGGGCAGGACTCAGTATTCCTCTCGCCAAACCTGTTAAAAAGATTGTGACAAAAATAGGAATGATACCGAATTTTTCGGAAAAATAAGCTGCGTTTGAGCTATAAACCAACAGGATCACCGAACCCAGTATAAGTAAAAGAGTAGTGTAATGAACAATTTTTCGCCTGTTCCATAAATCTATATAATGTCCGGCAAAAAGAGATATGCTGACCTGAGGGATTACTTCAGCAAGACCAATAAAACCAAGCCAGAGAACATTATGGGATAAAGCGTATATCTGCCATCCTACAATAACAGATTGCATAAGACTTGCCATCGTCATAAAAATGCGATAGAACAGATAAAAACGGAAATTTTTAACATGTATTACTGCAAAAGCTTCACCGGCAAACCACGACTTCATATGAAAATATTTTCACCGGTAAAAGTGCGAAGAAATTACGAATTAGGAATCAGCATTCCCGTTTTATAAATACATTTCTCCTTTTGCAGGTATGAGTTATGAACTACTGACAATGGGCTGCATTTACTTAACCATTATAACTTTTACCCCTTTTTTTATGCCATTTTCGTTAAATGCATCTACAGTGAAATAATATTGCTGCATGCTGTTTAAGCTCCGGATAGTCACTGAATCTGCGCCGAGTACCTGGTAATTGTGATACAGTTTATCATTCTCTGTTCCATAACGAAGATTGTAACCGAGATCTTCCTGGTTTTTGTCCCATTTAAGCTTAACTTCACGCTTATCATTTTGATTACGCGTTATGATCAAATTCTTAACCGGTGATGGCATTTTTCCCAGTCCGTTTCCAAAAATACGCAAGTCAGCCAGGCTGAATGTGCCATCGGGAATATAATAATTCGTAAGCCGGATATAACGTCCCTTTACCGGAGCTGAAAGCTGAATGTAATCGTCCGGGACATCTTTATTATTTAATCTTTTGTCTACCAATAATTTCCATGCTTTATTATTCTCAGAATACTCTAAAAGGTACCTATAATAAATTTTGGGATCGGGCCCAAGGATCTTTGTGTTATTTTCTGCAAAGTTTATCTGCAATGCATCTATAGAACATTGTTTTCCCAGGTCAATACTTATCCATTCACCTTTATTACCTGTTTTCGCACTCCAATATGTCCTTATATCTTCATCTGAAGCGAAGTTTTTTGTATGATCCGGCAATTCAGATGAAACTTCAACCGGTTTTTTATAGGAAAGAAGCATCCATTGGCTGAACAATTCATCAGGCCCGGATATTTTCTTCTGAGGTATGGTAAAAGGGAAATCGCCAAAACCGGTGTATGTATAAAGAATCCCATCATTGTCGAAAAACATGGGAAATAAACCCAACCGTCGCTCGAACATATGCTTTTGAGAGATAGTCATGGTTGAGATGTGCCAGTAATTCCCATATTTATCCTGAAAAGTGCTGCTATGACCGGCTCCATTAATAAAACCTTCAGGTTTCGATGAGCATGGATTATTTGGAGCCAGCTTAAACGGACCAAGCGGATTATCTGCAATATAAAGGCCGTCGCAATAACTTTTAAACTGTGTACCTGGCGCTGCATATTGCAGGTAGTATTTACCTTTAAATTTTGTCATCCAGGCACCTTCTATCCATGGATCTTCAGGTTGGTTATTATAATCACCGGTCTGTTCCCACCCGTAAACTTTTTTATTACTGTTAAAACACTCTACAGGAGTTCCTTTGGGATTAAAACTTCTGGTATTGAGCTCAACTCCGGAAATCGGTTTACTATTCGAGCATCCATAGTACAGATAAAGACGCCCATCATCATCGAGAAATAAACATGGATCGGTAAGTCCTATCGGGAAATCGGATTTAGCTACTTCCCATTTGCCCGTTTTTGGTTTTGAAGTTTTGTAAATTGTGATCGGAGCATTTCCTGATGCCATAAAAAACAGAGTGTCCCTCATAACTACTACTGTCGGAGCATAGTCTTCCAAAGGCAGATCAGCAGAAGTAATAAGATCCCAATTGATTAAATCAGTCGAATGCCAGTATCCACCCGACTTAGAAGCAAACAGATAGTACTCATCCTTAAAGAACACCATTGTAGGATCAGCTGCTTCCCGTCGTGAAGGATCGTCAAGGCAAAAACGATAACCAAGGTTCAGAGGATTGCAGATAGTTGTCTGTTTTGATTCTGTTCCGTTTACTTTGCCGGTTTGACCAACTGATACAGCCATTGATGCTAAAAATAAAATACTTAACAATATCTGTCTCATGCTTCACAATAAATTATGATAAAAACATTTCTCTCCGGCAATGTACGAAAAAATCAGAAAAGGGAGGTGAATAAAAAAATAACCGGCCTCAGCCGGTTATTATCTATACCTGTTCCGGAGC
>PMNJ01000123.1 GCA_003162595.1 Bacteroidales bacterium
CCTGGCAGAACCATTTGTTGGAAGTGTATGGTTCGTTCCTGATGCATAATCGCCTGCACTTTCGCAACTATAATTTCCAAGAAAAACAGAGCCAGCATTTGTGACCCTATTTACAAGCGAATTTGCATCGGCGATATTAATAATCAGATGCTCCGGAGCATACAGGTTGCTGAAATCCATACAGTCATTCAGTGTTGTTAACATGATGAGTTTACTGTTTTCCAGTGCTTTTAAAGCGATTTCTTTTCTGGGTATCATTTTAACCTGTTTTTCAACTTCAGATTTTACTTTTTTTAAAAACTCCTGATTATCAGTCAGCATAATAACCTGGCTATCAGGTCCATGCTCGGCCTGAGACAGGAGGTCAGCGGCAATGAATTCCGGATTGGCTCCATTGTCTGCTATCACTAGTACTTCACTCGGTCCTGCCGGCATATCTATTGCTATACCATCCTGTTGGATCAACTCTTTAGCTTTTGTAACGTACTGATTACCCGGACCAAAAATCTTGTAAACTTTAGGGATACTCTCTGTTCCGTAAGCCATCGCGGCAATAGCCTGAGCGCCACCAGCTTTAAATATTTCAGAGATTCCTATGAGTTGTGCTGTATAGAGGATCAGAGGGCTTACTTTTCCGTCTTGCCCGGGAGGCGTACAGACAACAATTTCTTTGCATTCTGCCAGTTTTGCCGGAATACCGAGCATAAGCAAGGTTGAAAAAAGAGGAGCGCTACCTCCGGGAATATATAGTCCGACTTTTTCAATGGCAACAGCTTTTCTCCAGCATCTGACTCCTTTGGAAGTTTCTATAACCCGTTCTGTGAGAAGTTGGGCAGAATGGAAAGTCTCAATATTCTTTTTTGCTACGTTAATTGCATTCCTTAATTTATGAGGAATCTGCATTGCTGATTCCATGATCTCATCTGATGATACTTTTAAGTTTCCAGGAGCTACACCATCGAATTTCTTTGAGAAATAATTAACAGCTTTGTCAGATTCTGATTTTACTTTGTCTATTATATCTCTGACGATATTTTCAAGATCGTTTCTTGCTATTACTGGACGTTTGCAGAGCTCATCCCAAATCTCTTTTTCAGGAAGCAATATTGTTTTCATCACAGTATCATTTTCTCGATTGGAATAACCAGGATACCTTCTGCACCTGCAGCCTTGAGCTGATCAATCCTTTCCCAGAATTCGTCCTCTTTCACAACCGAATGTAAACTGAACCATCCTTTTTCTACTAATGGCACTATTGTAGGACTTTTCATACCAGGAAGTATACTGCATATTTTTGCAATAGCCGATTGTGGGGTATTGAGTAATATATATTTATTCTCTTTCGCATTTTTGACGGCCCTTATCCTGAAAAGTAAACTGTTTAAAATCGTTTGCTTATCCTCACTAAGGTTTTTGTTCCCAATAATGACTGCCTGGCTCTTAAGAATGGTTTCAACTTCATGCAAACCATTAGTAAGCAGAGTGCTGCCTGAGCTAACTATGTCACATACTGCATTGGCAAGTCCTATTCCAGGAGCTATTTCAACGCTGCCGCTTATTTCTTCGATCTCTGCATGTATCTTATTTTTCTTAAGAAAGTCTGTGAGGATATGCGTGTAGCTTGTGGCAATTTTTTTATTCATGAAATATTCTAAACCTTCATATTTCTCTTCTTTTGGAATGGCGAGACACAGTCTGCACTGTGCAAAGCCAAGCTGTTCTATAACAATTACATCCTTATTCTTTTCAAACACCATGTTTTCTCCCAGAATACCAATATCAGCAACCTGTTGCTCCACATATTGTGGTATATCGTCATCCCGAAGGAAGAGAAGTTCCACTGGAAAATTTCTGGCAGTTGTTTTAAGGACGCTGATGCCATTGGAAAATTTAATACCACATTCTTCCAGTAGTTTTTTTGAATTTTCACTAAGTCGTCCGTTCTTTTGAATTGCAATTTTCAGTTCGCTCATATTACTTTTTTAAAATAAAAAACCCGCCTGATATGCTCAGACGGGTTTATGATATTTTTATCCACATACATATCACTATCTCCTCGCCTGAAAGCAAAATTGAAAATGATGATGTGATGATGTTTTGTAGTACATGTCTTAAAATTGTAAATGCGAAGATAAGAAAAAATTAATAAATAGTACAAATATTGGCAATTAATAATAAAATCAATGAGATTCCTCGCTTCGCTCGGAATTCAGAATGGATCCCGCTTCGCGGGAGGAATGAGGAATCTTCAATGTGATGGAGAGAGCTACTTCTAAAAGTGATTGTTAATTAATTCTTTATTATATAATCTGCAATCCAATCTCCTACATCAGATGTAGATTTCGGATGGGCTCTGTTCAGGTCTTCTGTAACATAATCAGCTTCAAGTGATTTACTAACCGCAGTTTTGACAATTGCAGCCTCATTTTTTAAATTGAAAGCGAGATCGAACATCATCGCCACAGATAATATTGTTCCCAGGGGGTTTGCAATATTTTTTCCGGCAGCCTGGGGATAGGAGCCGTGGATAGGTTCAAAAAGCGATGTGGATAATCCAATAGAAGCCGAAGGCAGCATGCCAAGCGAGCCTGTCAGAACACTTGCTTCATCTGTCAGAATATCTCCAAACATATTTTCTGTGACAATAACATCGAACCTGCGTGGATTCTGAATAAGCTGCATAGCCGCATTGTCGACAAACATGAAATCCATTGAAAGTTCCTTATATTCTTTGGCTATACTTATTGCTGTTTCACGCCATAGCCGTGATGTTGCAAGAACATTTGCTTTATCCACCACTGTTATCTTTTTTGATCGGGTCATAGCATATTCACACGCAAGCTTTACCACTCTTTCGATTTCATACCGGCTGTAAACACATGAATCATAGGCAGTATCGCCATCCTCAGACCTGCCCTGAGGTTTCCCGAAATATATACCTCCGGTAAGCTCCCTTATCATCATAATGTCAACACCCTGAACTATCTCTTTCTTTAGTGGCGACTTATCGATTAATGACGGGAAGGTTGTAACAGGTCGTACATTAGCATATAGACCTAGTTCTTTTCGCATTGCCAGCAGTCCCTGTTCGGGACGAACTTTTGCCGAAGGATTGTTATCATATTTAGGGTCGCCGATGGCGCCAAAAAGAACAGCATCTGCTGACTTGCACAGATCAAGAGTTTTAGTAGGCAACGGATTTCCAGTTTTATCAATAGCAATAGCTCCGACCAATCCATGCTTAAAATTAAATTTATGATTAAATTTTTCAGAGACAGAGGTAATCACTTTTTTNNAGCTACATCTATTAATTTTTTGTTACTTATTACTTTCAGTTCAATATTCTCAATTATATTAAGCATCCTTTCAGTGGCCTTAATAGCTGATTCTGTCTGGTCAGCATCAAATCCTCTGGTTTTAAATTCCTTTCCATCGTATTCCCAGGTAATCACAGTCTCTACAAAGGCATCAGTCTTGCCGCCGGGAGGAATGGAAACCTGGTAATCTGTTAACACCGGAAACAGTTTCCCAAGTTTGTCGTAGATTATGCGCAAAGCTTTCATGAAAGCATCATATTGCCCGTCGCCTGACGATGTTTCCTGGTACAAATTACCGTCAATCTCAATCAGAACACTTGCAAACGGTTTTAAACCGTAGGAGAGGGAAAGAGAATA
>PMNJ01000040.1 GCA_003162595.1 Bacteroidales bacterium
CCAGGTAACAGTATTACCAGTAGGAATGTAATTTAAAGAAAAACTTCCTCCTGAAGCACAAACAAGTGTAGGCCCTGAAATAATTGGACTAGAAGGTTGAGATGAGACATTTAAGTAAGCTATACCCTTAACCGTTGTATTAGAATATGGACTATGAATTGAGACATAGGCTTTCCCCTGATTGCTACTGGTGATATTTAATCCAGTTACGGAACCATTCATAGAACTACCGGCTGCACAAACATAATTTCCATCGCCGGACCAACTATAGCTAGCGTTACTGATATTTAATGTTGTAGAAACAGGTATGGCAGTACCCTTTGAAACACTAGTTGGGCTACTCATTGGAATTTGATAGTATATTACAGTTTGGGAAGGAGGTATATTGATGATAGAGTCATTTACAATATATGGAAAAATATTTACATCATGTAAAATTATTGGTCCGGTTCCCCATTTAGATTTTACTAATCCTACTGTGTCAGTCGTAATGGCCGAATGATTTTCACTCGAATACTTTACTTTTTTACTTCTACCTATATTATTTGAAGCAATAACATAAGAGGGAGATGAACCTATATAATATAATTCTGGATTGCCAACCCAAACCTTATTACCTCCATCGGATACATGCCATGCATAAGAATGACAATTATAAAGAGCAGATACATCACTTACTCTTTGAGCGTTGTGCAAGACCGTGTGATATTTTAAAAGAAAATCATCCCATAGTGTATTGAATGCCTGGATTTCAGATGGTGAGAATTCAGTTTCTAAAGTTGCAGAAACTGTAACACCTGTAGGTGTTTGGATAGTTGTTGGCGCTCCATATTGGCCAAATGCTTTTGTGATAATTAAAGCTGAAATAATAAAAGATAAAAATGTTTTCATTTTTACTTACTATTTAATACTGTTAAATAATCTTTTGTCCATGAAATAATCAATTGCTTCAAACCGGGATTATCGATAGTACCGGAATAATTAATTGCATTTTGCAAATCAACATTTTTGTTATATTCAGCAATAAAAGGCTGGTAATTATCGAAATACATCATTCGCGCTATGGTGAAAAATGCCCCCCTCAAGTACAATGGAAAAACACTGTCCTGCTCACGTTCCAGAAAGTTATTATATCGAAACAAAAATTTCGGAATTATTTCAGTTTTCTCTTCTTTGGTTTCCTTTTTAATAATGCTGTCCTGACCAAGAAATATAGTTATGTAATACAATTTCAAATTAAGTGATCCTATCTGGTTTATACTCCAGGTAGAATCGTATCCATAAGGATCTGTTAATTTGTATTTAGTAATAAGTACATTTGCAGCATCAGATCTTTTTTCCAACACTTTAAATCCCCGGAAATTATTTCTTAAAACTTCATAACCGCTCTGAAAACCTTTATCTTCAAAAGTTATAAAAAACCAATCAGGGTAATTGAGGCAAGTTTCTACTAATCCTTCTGTGGTTATACAATTGCATATTTCTTCAGGTAAATTATCATACTCAAAGAAATCTATTGTTCCGGTATCAGGTTTAGAATATTGATACACCCCGTCTACTAAATTAGCGCATGGGGTTCCCCCTTTTGTATTAGCGGACAGATCTTCTGCTCTTTTGGTTGGAATTTCCTTTTTGCAACTAATTAATATTAAACCCACAAAAATTGAAATTATTAATTCTTTCATGGTTCAAGTTGTTTTAAGTATATTTTAGAAGCATTAATTATCTGATCAAAAGAATTTTTATCTGAGACATATCCCTTATCAATTATATTATTAACATTGGAATTTGATGTCAATAAACTTGAGTAAATGAGTGGTTTGTCAATTTCCATTATCCTTCCTAATGCTAAACATATCGGCAATAAACTATGCATGGAATAATAATTATTTAAACCATTTTTAATATCATAGTTGATTGTCAGAGTTTTGACTACTAGGGTTTTGCTATCTTTATTAAGAGTTCTTAATATTTTGTTCTGTGAAATAAGAAGCTCAATAAATGTAAATTGAAGACAGAAAGTACCCTGTTTCACAGGAGTATCAAACTCTATAATTCCTTTAGGATCCATTTTACAATATATATCTATAAGTTCTTTTGCGGCATCTGGTCTTTGCTCCAGTTCCTTAAAACCGTTAAATAATTTACTAATTATGTCATATCCCTCCTGATAGGTATCTCCAAAGGTTATTAAAACCCAATTTGGATATTTTAGGCAAGTTGCAACAAGATCCTTCGTAGTCATGTTTTTCAACAGACTATCCGGGATATTATACGCATTTAGCATCTCTTCAAAAGTTGTTAGCTTTTCCCACTCAGGTGTACCGTAATGTATAGGATAGTCCCATACTTTGCTTTGTTGGGCAAGAAGACCGGCATTTAGGAGGAAGGTAAAAAAAGCAAATACCAGCAATTGCTTTTTAGTCTTAAAAAATAGGAAGGTTGTCATTTTATCAAAATTTAAGGACATTTATAAAAATTGCTTTTGTCGATGCAATGTTTAAACCCGATTTTAGTTTTGGAATTCGCTTTCAATACCAAAGTTATTCTATTAAAAATCCAAAGTCAAGTAATAATTTAAGGTTTAATAACAATTACCGTCAAAATGTTACCTGAAATTTTGAACTTTTTTCTATTAATTCGATAATTTATATACGTTCTAAATAATTCATATTGATAATTAATGATATATAAAAATATTTAAGTTCTTCCTTCCGTACTAAATGATCAAAATCGATAATAGAAACATCATATGTTTAGATAATTCTCAATGTTCTCAATTTAACATGAATCGAAAAACTGGATGGTACTCTTGTTGATATTTTACCCTTTTCGAAGCATCCATTGGAATTTTAAACCGCTGTCATATAATAGATATTGGTTAGCAAAAAAGCATGTGTTTTGCAGCGGGGGGAAGGTTGCAGTGTCGGGCTGCAAAACTCAAGCTTGCGCATTGGCAATCAAGGTGTTAAGTCTATCCCCTTACAGCTAACGGGAGTTTGTCTAATAACTATTCAGGATTTTCAGTTTAAGCCAGATTTATCGAGCTCTTTTCCTCAAATTGGCTAAAACTGAGTCCCAAAAGGTCAAAAAACATCAAAACAAGTATCCTGAGATACTCTTTCAGCCGATCTCTGGTCAAAATATTACCAATTCGCCTCAAGTTATATGCGATAAACATAAACCCCACATCAGAGTTTGCCCTTTCCATTCCCTTTTTTGTGAGAATATAACTGAACCCCCATTGTCGCTTTAAAGTACCATAATGGTGTTCAACTATTGCCTGACGACGTTTATAGAGGTGCTCCTTCTCTTCAAAGTTTTTCCTGTTCCTCTCGTAATATTCTGTAAACGTTGTCCTTTGAATCACCCTTCCTTTCTTAGATCTTGTACACTCGGAATGTGCTTTACATGATTTGCAGGCAGATGTTCTGTATTGCTTGAAAATAATAATGTTAGTAGCGCTGTTTTGCTCCTTATGCCACACTCCGTTTGTTCTGAGTGTAATGCCTTGTGGACAAGTGTAGGTATCTGCCTCTTCATCGTAGAAAAAATGTTCAGAGTTATAATCATGGTTTGGAGCCTGACTGGTGGATGGTACTCCCGGTATTGCAACAATGGTTTCTATACCCAGATCCTGAACTATTTTAAGCTCTGAACCGGTATGGAATCCTTTATCGTAGAGGACAGTGAATTCATTAGTTCTCAGAATGCTTTTGGCTCTTCTAACCATATCACCCATTGCCTTGCTGTCATTCTGATTTGTTACTTTGTAGTCAATGGGAATGTTATTCTTTGAGTCAACAGTGGACTGTACATTATAAGCTACTTCGGTGATATTGTTGCGCAGCATTATCTGCCGGCTCTCAGGATCAGATATGGAGATCTGAGTTTCTCCCGATTCTTTCAGCTGCTTTTCGAGATTTTTGTAATTATCCTTTCTCTTCTGCTGCTTGCTAATCTCATCCTCAATCTGCTGCCTGCTATCCCCGTCGTTTTCAGCCAGTGCCCGGGTATACACTTCCAGTTTGTTATCGATATAGGCTACATGCCTGTTTATCTTAGTCTGGTTGAAGTTATTCTTCTTGCTGTTTTGCGACCGAAGCTTAGTGCTATCACCGGCAATAAGCTTTCCTCCGATTAGATCAAAATGCCTGGCAATTTGAACTGTTGTCCTGAAGACCTTCTTTATGGCCTGAGGATTGTCTCTCCTGAAGTTGGATATAGTGTTATGATCAGGTCTGAGACACTTTAAAAGCCACATCACTTCGATGTTTCGTCCACATTCTTTTTCCAGATCCCTCGATGAACGTACCTTATTCAAATACCCGTAAATGAAGAGTTTAAGCAAATCAGTAGGATGATAAGCCGGTCGACCATTTTCTGTAAAGTCTGTTCTGAATCCATAATCTTTAACAGAAAGGCTTTCAACAAAAAGGTCAATAATCCGCACTTCATTATCCGGGTCAATGGAACAATCCAGTGAAACCGGGAAAAGATTGATCTGTTCTCTGCTTTGTCCTTGTATGAATTTCATGTAGTTAAGGTACAAAACACATAGTTTATTAAAGAATCACCAGCCTCATACTTATCAACAAATACAGTAGGTTTTTAGACAGTCTGACGNNGCCAGTCCCGGTAGGTGGACGATAAGTTTTGGGTCACGATAATTTGTCTTGACAGTACCAAGTCCGGGTGATGGATGTGAGTTTTGGGTCACGATAAAACAGTCCAGACGGCGAGCAAAAAACCCGCCCGACCGAACGATGACGAATTCTTCTTCTTTAGGTTAGTACTTCGGTCGTTCGGGCGGGCAAGGCACCAGCGCGTCGGCTTGCAACCCTATTGACTTTGTCTCGGCAGCAGGATCAGTCCAGGTGCAACAAGATTTAATAAGTTGAAATGAATTTGCTCG
>PMNJ01000108.1 GCA_003162595.1 Bacteroidales bacterium
CTTAATCCTCTTAGCATAAATCCGGCTTATGCCGGGAATAGGGGAGCCCTTAATATTGCAGCATTCTATAGACGCCAGTGGGCAGGTATTCCAGGCGCTCCTGAGACTATGACTTTGGCCGCGGATGCACCATTCCTTGATTCAAAACTGGGACTTGGATTTATCATTACTAACGATAAGATAGGGGTAACAAAAGAAACGCATTTTCTTACAAACTATTCTTATAAAATCAATATGAATAAGGGAAGCCTGTCACTTGGCCTTGGTGCAGGATTAATTACTACTAATACTTCTTGGTCAGATCTTGTTGTCCTTGATCCGGGGGATGAAAATTTTCTGACCAATTCACGGGTTTTTGTTGTTCCTGATTTTACTTTTGGAGCTTATTATTCAAACCAGAATTATTTTGCGGGTCTATCAATTCCGAAACTGTTAGGATACAAATTTAATTATGACAAGAACAAGTATACACTTTTGGTCAAGCCTGGTAATTATAATTATTTATTAAATGCAGGGTACGTTTATACTTTGAATCAAAAAATAAAACTCTTTCCTTCAACCCTGATAACAATTTCTCCGGGAGAAAAATTGCTTGTCGATTTAAATGCCTATGTGAGTTTAAACGACCGCATATGGGCCGGTGCTTCCTACCGTAATGGCAGATCTTTAGGACTCTTGTGTCAATTTGCTGTAAATAATCAATTCCGGATTGCTTATACATACGATTTTGATTTTGGCAAGTTAGGTCAATACAGCAATGGTACGCATGAAATTATGCTCAGATACGAATTTCATTACAAGGTCAAGGTGGTAAATCCGCTTAATTTTTAAGAGCTAACCAGAAGTGGTTAAATTATTGCATAAATAGAGTAATTTTACCCTTCGTAATCCCCTGGTAACTTCAGTGTTAAATTTAAATTATTAATAAAATTTAATAGTATGGATTTCAATGGTAAATGCCTTTTAATAACCGGTGGCACCGGTTCTTTTGGAAATGCTGTATTGCGGCGATTTTTAAAAACTGATATTAAGGAGATTAGGATTTTCAGCAGGGATGAAAAAAAGCAGGATGATATGCGCCAATATTATAACAGCCCAAAAATAAAATATTACATTGGTGATGTAAGGAGCTATGATAGCATAAACAGCGCTATGAAGGGAGTTGATTATGTATTCCAGGCGGCTGCATTGAAGCAGGTTCCTTCGTGTGAATTTTTCCCGGTTGAAGCTGTTCGTACAAATGTGCTCGGTTGCGAAAATGTATTGAATGCTGCTAGTGAAAACAATGTTGGCCGCGTAATAGTACTTAGTACAGATAAGGCAGTTTACCCGATTAATGCAATGGGAATGTCTAAAGCATTGAGTGAGAAGGTAATGATTGCCAAATCGCGCAATCTGAATGGAAGTGGGATAGTGTTTTGTGGTACACGCTACGGAAATGTCATGGCTTCAAGAGGTTCTGTTATTCCACTATTTATTGAGCAAATTAAAAAAGGGAATCCGCTTACCATTACCGATCCCAATATGACCCGCTATATGATGACACTTGATGATGCTGTCGATTTAGTAATCTTTGCTTTCAAAAATGGCCACACAGGAGATATCTTTGTTCAGAAATCTCCGGCTACTACAATAGGGATACTGGCAAAAGCTCTCTTGGAACTATATAATGCAAAGAATGAAATAAAAATTATCGGTACGCGACATGGCGAAAAACTTTATGAGACACTGGTAAACCGCGAAGAGATGGTTAAAGCTGAAGATCTGGGTAACTATTACCGTATTCCTGCTGATACCCGCGATCTGAACTACAACAAGTTTTTTCTGGAAGGACAAGCACAAATATCTCAAATGGAAGAATATAATTCTCATAATACAAGTAGGTTGACAATTGAAGAAACCAAACAATTGCTTCTTAAGCTTGATTCCGTCCGTGAAGATATCGGTATGAAAGCATGATTGACTGACCTCTAATCGTTAAACACCACTCATTATTCACCAATCTCATTTCATATGATCAATGTCGGAATCACTGGCCAATCAGGCTTTATAGGCACGCATCTCTTTAATTTTTTAAAACTTAAGAAAGAGGAAGTCAAAATTATTCCATTTGAGGACAGATTTTTCGAAAATGGGGATCAGTTAAAAAAGTTTGTAAAGGAGTGTGATGCTATTGTACATCTGGCTGCCATGAACCGTCATGAAAATCCCGAGATTTTATACAACACAAACCTTAGACTGGTCAGTACTTTAATTAAAGCTATGGAGGATACTAATAGCCGGCCACACGTACTTTTCTCCTCTTCAACACAGGAGGAGAAGGACAACCTATACGGGAAATCGAAAAATGATGGCAGATTGCTATTTGAAAAATGGGCTCAACGAAACATGGCTAACTTTACAGGATTTATTATTCCAAACGTTTTTGGTCCTTTTGGAAATCCATTTTATAATTCAGTAGTTGCTACTTTTTGCTATCAGCTTACACATAATGAGCAGCCNNGCATGGTGAGTCAGAAATAGTTAGGTATAAAGTTCAGCATACTTCTGAAAACAAGGTGTCAGATATACTTTCAATGCTGGAAAACTATAAAAAAACTTATTTTGAGGGATATTGTTTCCCGGACTTGAAAAGTACTTTTGAGGTGAATCTATTCAATTCGTTCAGAAGTTATATTGACCACTCTTCGCGTTACCCTGTTCTTTTGAAGACGAACATAGATGAGCGAGGTATTTTTGTAGAGACAATTAAAACCTCATTGGGTGGGCAGTTTTCATTTTCAAACACCATACCTGGAGTGACCAGGGGAAACCATTTTCATATAAGGAAAATTGAAAGGTTTGTTGTAATCCGAGGAAGAGCGATTATAGAATTACGGCGTATCGGGACTCAAGAAAAGATGAGTTTTGAACTAAATGGAGACCACCCTTCATTTGTTGATATGCCGGTCTGGTTTACTCATAATATAACTAATATTGGAAATGAAGAATTAATTACATTATTTTGGATCAATGAGTTTTTCAATCCGGATGATCCGGATACTTATTATGAGCTAGTGTAATTTGTTAAATAATTTTTATCAATCCTAAATTTATAATCACCTATGAGTAAACTCAAGATAATGACCTTTATCGGTACCCGACCTGAAATAATTCGTCTTTCACGTACAATGGCACTTCTCGATGAGCATCTTAATCAAGTAATTGTACATACCGGTCAGAATTATGATTACGAGTTAAACGAGATCTTTTTTAAGGATCTTGAGTTGCGGAAACCAGATTATTTTCTTGAGATAGATACAACATCATTAGGTACATCTGTAGGAGATATAATCAAGAAATCTGAGGTAGTTCTGAAGAAAGAACATCCCGATGGAGTACTGGTTCTGGGAGATACTAATTCATGCCTTGCAGCCTATATGGCCAAGAGGCTTCACATTCCCGTATTCCATATGGAAGCTGGAAACCGTTCTTTCGATTTTAATGTTCCTGAGGAGATTAATCGCATGATAATTGATCATATAGCAGATTTCAACCTTGTTTATACTGAACATGCACGACGGCATCTTATCTCTGAGGCATTGCCTCAAAGAAGGATCTATCTAACAGGTAGTCCTATGGGGGAGGTTATTGATTACTATCTGCCTAAAATAAAAGAATCAAAAATACTCAGGAAATTATCATTAAAACCTAAGGGTTATTTTCTCGTTTCAACTCACAGGGAAGAAAATATAGATAATCAGGATAACCTGAATAAAATTCTTATTATTTTGAATAATCTGGCAGAGGAATATGGTATTCCGATTATAGTATCCACTCATCCAAGAACTCGAAAGAAGTTGGAAACAATTAATGAGATGATTATTAATCCATTGGTCCAGTTTCTTAAACCCTTTGGCTTCCTCGATTATATAAATCTTCAGATGAATGCCTTATGTACAATCTCCGATTCAGGTACTATAAGTGAAGAATCTTCTATTCTCTCATTTCCTGCAATCTCTTTAAGGCAATCTATGGAGCGGCCTGAAGCTCAGGACGCAGGTACTATTGTACTTACAGGGTTCGATCCCCAAGTTGTTTTGAATAGTATTCAAATGGTTATAAAAGAATTTGAAATTAATGGTAATTACAAGCGAATTGCTGAGGATTATACAATTACAAATACTTCATGGAGGGTTTTAAAGCTGATTATGGGCAATACAAAACTTAGTAATCTGTGGCATGGAGTGAAATAGAAAATTTGACTACTTTAGTAACCATAAACTATAAAAGCTCTTAGCCAGCTACAAATCGATAATTACTGATCAATTAACATTTATTATAATAAGAGCATAAGACACTTAAACTCATTTTCAACTCAGATTAAATAATCAGCACTTCTGTACAATGAAGATAAAACTGATAATTTTTATTATAATATCCTTGCTTATTGAGCAGATGGTAAAAGGACAGTCTTTAACATATTCTGTAACCAAGGCTCCATTTAGTTCAGACCGATATGATGAATTCTCGCCCGTTTATTATAAAAATGGCATTGTATTTACAACAAATCGTCCATCCTTTAAATTTTCAAGCTATTCTTCTGAACAAAACAGAGGCCTTTTGAAAATCTACTATATTGATACCACTGGTGAGGTTAAATGGGAGAGTGCAAAGCTCTTCTCAAAAGATCTTAGAACAAAATTTAATGATGGACCCGTAACATTCAATTCGAAGTACGATACAATCTATTTCTCAAGGAATCTGGAAGTTGAGGGGAAACTAGAAAATCTTTCCACAGTAAGAAATAAGCTGGGAATTTTTTATGCAGTATTAGTTGGTGATGAATGGACAAAAATTAGAGATTTAAGAATTAACAACGAATGGTACAATGTAACGACTCCATGTCTCTCACCGGATGGTAAAAGATTATATTTTGCTTCTGACAAACCTGGAGGTTTCGGTGGTTTAGATCTATATTATTGCGATTGGAAAACTGATCATTGGGATAATCCTGTAAATCTTGGACCAGTAATTAATACAGCTGGGAACGAAGCATATCCTTTTGTTAACCGGGAAGGTGGAATATTTTTCTCCTCTGACGGACATCCCGGTCTTGGAGGTAAGGATATTTTCTTTTCTAAACCATCCGGGTCTTCCTGGCTTCCACCTGTGGATTTAGATGCTCCGATTAACTCTAAATTTGATGATTTCGCTCTCACCTCTGATTCAGTGATGAATGAGGGATATTTTTCATCTAAAAGGGGCAGTACAAGTGATATATATCATTTCAAAACAAATTATCATCAACTTTTCTACTGTGAAGAACAAAGGACAAATCATTATTGTTTCAAATTCAGTGATGAAGGTAAGATCCTGATTAATAAAGAATATCTTCATTTTTTATGGAATTTTGGAGATGGAAGTCAAGTGAATGGTCAAAACGTTGAACACTGTTTCCCTGGTCCCGGTAAATATTCTGTGAAACTAGATGTTGTTGATATAAAATCAGGTAGAATATTTTTCACAAAGTCATCGTATGATCTTGAACTTAAGGAAATTGAGCAACCCATTATCAAGTCTTCGACTTCTGCATTAGTTGGAGAATCAGTGAGTTTTGACGGGTTGAGTTCTAATTTTCCAGGATCCCAAGTTCTTAATTTTACCTGGAATTTTGGGGATGGNNATACGAAATAAAACTGGGATTAATTTTACAGGAAGAAAAAACGGGAAAGATATTTGAAGCATGTACTTCAAAACAAATAAAGGTTTTTGATAATAATCAGGAAAAGACAGCTTTTGAATCTCAGCCATTAAAGCCCATTCCTATAACTAATATTACAGAATATGATCATGCTTTTATCGGAAACATGTATTCAGCAGAGAAGGGGTTTAATCAAGATGTCGTTTTTGATGTGGAAATTCTCACATCCAAAACCAGATTAGATCTTGATAATGTTGTTTTTAATGATGTTCCTAAAAAATATTCAATTAAAGAAATCAAGTTACCTTCTGATAATCTGTTTCATTATATAATTGATGAAGAAATGAGCCTTATGGCAACATATTCTACATTCAATGATATTATTAATCATGGTTATGGAGAAACTAAAATTAGAACTTTGGTTCTCGAAGATCCTGCAGCTAAAGAACTTAATAATCTTAAACGTGTATTTGGTGTATCTGCCGATGTATTTTTCATGCCCAATAGCTTCATTTTATCATCAAAAGGGACACAGGTGCTTGACCAGATAATTGGATTTATGGCTAAATTTCCAGGAATTAAACTTGAGATTGCTACACACACCGATAATACAGATTCAGAGAATACAAGTTTGTTATTATCTCAGAAAAGAGCAGAGTCTATGGTGAATTATCTGATCACAAACGGTGTAAAAAGTATAAGGTTGATTTCCAAAGGATATGGTAGTTCAAAACCATTAGTTCCCAACTTTTTTGAAACAGACAGAAAATTAAACAGGAGAGTAGATTTCACGATCATCAAATAATGAATAAGCAGTTTTAATATAGATTTGAGATACGGGATACCGTATAAAAATAACAAAATCTGCAATGATATGACTTTTAAGCAATGAACCGCGGGGAACTAACCCCAAAAGAGATTAGAATGTGTGTCAATCCCTCTCAATTAACAATCAGCTTCTGAACAAAATTGATTATTGAACCTGATACAATTTGTACAATATATATACCTGATTTAAGATTAAAAAGAACATGGTAATTATTATTGCCGGAATTTAAAATGCTTTCCAAACATAATTTTCCTGAGAGATCAAATATTCTGAGAATCTGGCTTTCTAATGATATCTCCTGCTCCAGAAAGGAGACATTAATATAATCCCGGGCAGGGTTGGGATAAATAGTAATAGTACTTTTCTTAGCTGAATTATTTGCCAAAGAGAGGCAGTTATTTGTCACTGGTTGAGGGGAACTAAAACTTTCTGCTAGCTCTCCTGAAGTCTTCTTCAACTGATTATTTGAAGGTTTTAAATAAGAAACGGTCACATTATCACCGTAAACTACAGGAATTGCCATGGTTAAAAAGACCTTATTGCCATTTATGGCAACTGAAGTGATGGTTCTGCGAACTCCATTTACCATAACAATAAATGCAGACGTATCAGGGACGGAATTATCCAGAATTTCATCATAATTTACTTCTAATATTTTTGGTGTAGAGTTTTCTATAGAAGAACTGATATAGATAGGACCAACAGGATTAATTTTATTAGTCACTGGCTGATCACTCATGGTAGCAACCTTTATTCCTGAAGTAGTCTGTAAAGCATTTGTCGCAGGTTGAGTATAGGCAACAGTAACTATATCACCATATGATACTTCATTTGCAATAGTTAAAAAAACACTGGTTCCGGAGACTGCGACAGATTCAACATTCTGGGAAACAGAATTAACACGCACACTGAAAGCATTAACATTAGATAAAACATTGGCTAATGTCGAACTATAATCTATTTCAATTAAAGTAGGTGTTGCATCTTCAACCGTAGAACTAACATATGCAGGGCTGGCAGAAGAAGCTGATGGATTGGGATCTGGCATGAGAACAGCTGAAGTGTATGGCAATAATGTAATACTGCCCGAATATTTTGTTCCCTTAATATCAAGATAGTTACCATTAAGCGTAACTACTTTATTTGATTTTGATGCATTATATATAAATTGAATATTATTTATGCTTGAAGCAGTAACAGATGAAAAAGTTGAACCCGATTCTTTACCAGTATATGTTACCCATTGTGCCATTGTACATGCACCTTGTGGATGAATCTGATCATAAACAAGATTTTCCTGACCTCCTGCATTATCTAACTGGCCTTTCATAATTATTATTGGCAAGAGTTGTAAACGCTAGATTTACCATGTCGTTATTAGCTGAATTGTTATTAGTGGCCCATGCCCAAGCAATTTGATATGATGCTAAAGGAATTATTTTATTTCCTGTATAAACTATATCACGAAGATAATCTGCATCAACTCCCCAATGTTCAAATTCATTAGCTGCTTGGTTGTTAAAAAAAGTATTATTGCTTATTGTTATATCATGCGCCCTATGCATCTTAATACCAGACCCATTCAAACACCCCGCAACTGTATTACCTGTAATTATTACTCCAGAACAGGGTTCGTCCATATAAATACCTTCTACCGTGTTAAAATAATTATGCCCTTGATTCCATAAAGGCGGGGGATTAAAACCCCCATTAATGTCTGATTCTACTGAACCCATACAGTTTATTATAATATTATTTGTAACAACCCGATTTGAACTACTACCACCATTGTTATTCATATAGATAGCGGCCTGATCAGAAGTCCTTGTGACGCAATTATCAAAAAGGTTTTTATCAATCGTAACATTATCACCAGACAAGAATGTACCATCGGCTGCAACATTTCTGATTATGCTGTATTGAAGAGTAAATCCCCCATTCGTACTAGTAAGCCCCTTTCCCTGAGCATCATAACCATACCAACCAGCCTCGTAAACTGCAATCTTTTCGATAGTGCTATTTGTCACAGTCCATCCAATTCCTCCATATAAACCATTAGCATTAGTGTCGTGAAAATAACAATAATCAAATGTATTATAACTGCCCGGATATGCTGCGTGTATACCTGCAAATCCTGCCTCGCAATTAGTAAATAACATATGATTAGACTGGTCAATATTCATTATAGTGCCGTTAAATCCCAGAAAATTTATATGATCTATTGTAACATAAGATTGATTACTGGTAATGCCATTAACTAAAGTACCCACCTTAACTACTTTTGTTGTAGGATCTACTGCTCCAAAGTACATATAGAAAGTAGTGCCATCATGATACCACTCTCCTAATACCGGAGCAACCCCATTAATTGTACTTAATGTATTCAAAGAATTTTCAAAGAAATATCCGGCATCCGCATGAGTAACACTTCCAGCAGTTCCTGCTGCATCTGACTTTGAATTATAATGAGTTGGATCATATGTAATTGTCGTACCTGAATGATTAGTTATATAAATTCTATCCGTAAGATAACCTGCTGTTCTTGTTGCAAGATCAGCACCAGTCCAATTAGGAGAACCTGATAATTGATTATCTACAATATAATTACTACCGTAACTTTCATATCTTACTTAACCAATTACCTTGTTTCGGGTACCTTCCCATCGGAGTATTGACACCATCAACAGTGACTACATTAACGGCCGAAGACCCATAAGTTCCATTATTTTCCGGTGTGATAACTTTAGAATAGATACCATTTCCAACATTTGTCCATCCAGATACAGTTGTGAATCCCGTTATGATTGGCTTTGCTCCCGAGCCATAAGCACCAAATGTGATACGAATATTAGATGTTCCTGATTGTGAAATTGTCAAAGTACCATACCAGGTATCTCCACGATTAAATAAAATATTATCACCGGCGGCGAAAGAAAATCCATTAACCTTGTTTAGTGTTGCCCAAGAAGTGGTTGTTGATGTACCATTTGATGCATCATTCCCTGCTGAACTTATATAATAGGTAGTAGCTGAAACTAATGAACTTATAATGAATAGAATGAGAATAAATATACATTTTATACAATTGACCATATATGACGAGTGTATATGATTATTTGATAAACATAACATTTTTAACGACGAATACACTCTTTTTATTGCTTTTTGATATTTTTTTTCAAAAATATCTGTTTAGATTTTGTATGTCAAATACTTCCTAATTACTAACTAATTTAATTTCAAATATTTGTAGTTTTATTGACTTGACTTTAATAATGATTATTTTAAATTCGATCAAATCGGAACTAAGAAGTATTTTTGAGTATAAAAGAATTAATAAGTGTAAACCATATAAAACGACATTTTCATTTACAATATTTATTCGTTTATCAAAATTAAAAGGC
>PMNJ01000313.1 GCA_003162595.1 Bacteroidales bacterium
GCAGTTATTGGGCTGGAGGATTTCGAAATAGGAGATACACTAGCCGATTTACTCGCTCCTGAAGCTTTACAGAGAATAGAGGTAGATGAGCCTACAATGAGCATGGTTTTTACTATCAATAATTCGCCCTTGTTTGGCAAGGAAGGTAAGTTTGTAACGTCGCGCCACCTCAGAACAAGGCTGATAAGGGAAACCGAGAAAAATCTGGCCCTGAAAGTCGAAGAAACAAAATCAGAAGATACCTTCAATGTTTTTGGCCGCGGGATACTTCATCTTTCTATCCTGATAGAGACCATGCGTCGCGAAGGCTATGAATTTCAGGTTGGAAAGCCAAAAGTAATATTGAAAGATATAGGTGGAGTGAAATCAGAACCTTATGAGACATTAACTATTGATGTTCCTCCGGAGTTTTCAGGTAAGGCTATAGAGCTTGTTACCCAGAGAAAAGGTGAAATGATAATTATTGAACCAAAAGGAGATCTGACGCATCTGGAATTCGATATTCCGGCAAGAGGCCTGATTGGATTAAGGAATAATATGCTGACAGCAACTGCAGGCGAAGCCGTGATGCATCATCGCTTCAGAGCTTATGATAAATATAAGGGAGACGAACTTATACCAAAACCAAACGGATCATTGATATCACTCGATATGGGAATGGCGACCGGATACGCAATTGATCGTCTGCAGGACAGGGGAAGATTCTATATTGATCCGGGAGAGCAGGTTTACAGAGGTCAGGTAATCGGCGAACATACAAGACTTGGCGATCTCGAAGTAAATATTGTCAAAGGGAAGAAACTTACTAACATGAGGGCCTCAGGATCAGATGAGAGCCTGAAGATAGCCCCAAAGCTTAAGTTCTCACTGGAAGAAGCAATGGAGCAGATAAAAGATGATGAATACCTTGAAGTTACACCACTTAATCTGAGAATGAGAAAGATTCCGGGTTATAAATTCGCTTAATATATGTATTGCCTTAGAAATGATAATATAAGTAAAATGACTAGATGTTCTTTAATGTTAGTTTTCGTTGCATTTTCGTTTATCCATTCTGCCTATGGACAGACTATTGAATACACGAAGTTCGGAATGGAGATCAATAACAGCAATATACCACATGGATTAAAAGCAGGCGACAAAGCTCCTGATTTTACGGGGTATGATCAGAAGGGAAAACAGGTGGAGTTGAAAAAACTTCTTGAACAGGGACCTGTAATACTCTTTTTTTACAGAGGTAAATGGTGCCCCATATGTAGCAGATATCTAAATAATTATCAGGATTCACTTAAAGTACTTACTGATCAGGGTTTTAATGTTGTTGCTATTACTCCTGAATCGATTGAAAATGTAGAGCAAACAGTAAAACTTCATAATTTGACATTTACAGTCATTTATGATTGCCAGGAAAAAATAATGAGAGATTACGATGTTATATTTAATGTAACCAAAGCTTATCAGGATAAGATTCTATCAAAGTTTTCAATTGATATCGCTAAGAATAACGGGAGAGACGCTGCCCGGTTGCCTGTGCCTGCCACCTATATAATTAACAGGGAGGGAATTATCGTAGCGGTTCAGTTTGATCCTGATTATAATAACAGAGCCTCAGTAAAGTGGATGTTGAAGAACCTTGGACTGGCATTATAGAGTTGTTAAACTTTTAATGATATATTAATATTCATTCAGATAGTCATTTAACGGTTTCATAGCTTTAAATACACTTATAATGTGATTAATAAATCCATCGGAAAGTACCATTTTATCGGATGCCTCGTTTACAACAAGATAGCTTTTTAATCTAAGAAGTTCAATATGAGGATGATCTTTAGGATATCCTTTTGGTGCGGTTTTTAGCTTTTCCCCATCTATTGTGCCGAAATATTTAATGAAATCTTTTGAATTAGTAATTTTGATAAATTCTTCAGGCTTATCACTTATCTTTTCCCTTATGGCAGATAACCATGGACCCGGAGGCGTATATGCTCCCCCTGCCATAATGCTTTTGCCAGGCTCAATATGAAAATAATAACCGGCAAATTTATCTACGTTTTTTTTACCGCCCTGTACAATAAAAGCACCAAAATGAGATTTGTAAGGTGATTTATCATTTGAGAAACGAATATCGCGGTTAATCCTGAAAACACAGCTTTTAGCTTCCAGACCTTTCATAATCGGGTTAAACAAAATTATTTCATTTATAATATTCTGAACAAAGGATTCAAAGTTATTTTTGGCTTCCAGGTACTGGGGCCGGTTCCCAATAAACCAGTCACGATTGTTATTACCTTTTATGGAGGAGAGGAAAGTAAGTGTTGATTTGTTAATAGTTTCCATTTTAATTAGGTTTTATAATGATGCTGTCTGATAAACCACTACCACTTTATTGTTATACATATCTTGAATAACCAAATATACAAAAGAAAGTTTATGGGAAGACTATAAAAGCTTTAAAGGCAATAGAGGCCCCAAATGCAATAAAGGCCCTGGAGGCTTTATAATAGAAATTATTTACAGCCTTTACAACCTTATTTATTGTGTATATCAAATGCCATCAGTGTGTTTCCTTGACGCTGGTACAAAATACCTTTTTAGTTTTCAGATATATTGTACCCTGATATCTCAACCGCAGGTTTTTCCCCGGCGGTATCCTCATTTTTCAGTTTCATTGTAATTACCTTTTCCTCGCCGGGCATCAGGGATATATAATTATCGCTGTAAAATACCGGCAGGATACGTTCATGATTATTGTTACCAACGACTTTCAACCTGATCATTAATGCCGGGGTTTTTGAAGTATTCTTCATATCTGTCACAAGAATCCAGTTTTCTCCGGATTTTTCAACTTTAGTGTTATTCTGAAGTTTAATAACAGGCAAATCGCTGAGTGCCTGATAATTACCATCGACCAGACCTCGCCAGTAGAAGTTCTCCGATATGACTTTTTCTCCTTGTTTTAAGATAAGCTTTATAAAATGTACCGAAGTCAGACTTTTCGGGAATTCTAGTTTAAAACATATTACTGTTGAATCTTCTTTGCAGTTTAGTCCGGTCTCTTTTTCCCATTGAACAGATCCATCCATATTGATGAGCTGAGCTTTTGCAGTTAACCCGACCCTGTTTCTGGCATTATAGTTTACCACTTCGATGTTGTCAAAGACGGGATTCCACTGGATATGAATAGGTTCTGAAGCTTTTTTGCATCCAAAATAAGCTGCCGTTGGTTCCAGATAATAATCGTATGTCTGCCATACCATTGAAGGCCATGCCGGGTGACTCATCCAGAGTAACAGCCCTTGCCGGCACAAACTTCTTCCTTCAAACATACCCCTGTATCCGTTGTAGTTAATCCACTGTGCCAGTTCTGTAAATTTTTTCGCATTATCAACTTTACCAAAGCCTGTTTCAACCATCTGGTTAAATGATGCAGTTGCCTGCGCACTTTCCAGACAATAATCATGCATTCCCCATATGCTGTTTTGCGGCCACATAGAAGAGTCGGAAAGAGTTTGTTTTAAGCTCTCATAAGTCATAACATTGGGCATTCCCCTTTCACTATGAAATTTATTATAGCCATACAAAAGGAAATAGTCTCTTACGGGGAGTGCGCGGTAAGGGCCTCCACCACTGACAACTCCTGAAGCGGAATTTGAGATATAGAGTAATCCGGGGTGTAGTTCATGAATCATGGAACGCAACGCAGTGTCAATTTCTACCGGCGGGTTGCCCTCGTTCCTTCCTACATAGATTGCCAAAGACGGATGATTTCGAATCCGTTTAATGAAGTCTCTGGCATTTTCAATGAACATATTTGGATTATCCGGATCGGGACCATCAGCCGGGTTTGCAAGCCAGAAATCCTGCCATATCATTATCCCGTGGCGGTCGCAAGCCTCATAAAACTCATCATCACCGGTTTGTCCAACCCAGTTCCTTATCATGTTGAAATTCATGTCGGCATGATAAGCCACTGCTATATCGTATTCACGGCCGCGATATTCGAGGTTAGATTCCGGAAAACCCCAGTTGCCGCCACGACCAATAAACCGCCTGCCATTTATATAAATATTAAGTATCTGATTAGTCTCATCAAATGTCATTTTACGGATTCCCGATTTGAACTCCTTTTTATCGGAAATGCCAGCATCTGTTTTGAAAACCAATTCAACATTATAGAGGTTAGGCTCACCGTAACCTTTTGGCCACCACAGTTTTGGATTTATAAAATGCAAAACAGGATGGGTTGCGGGATTGAGCTTCACTATTTTTGAGGAGGATGGTTCAATTGAAACCTTCTGTTCAAATTTTATATCGCCGTACTTTCCGGATAGTATTCCTGATACTGCTTCTAATTTATGATTATTAAGTGTAATCTCAAAATTAATGTCAGCGGCGGTGGTATCAGGTAATACCAGGTCTGTTGTAACATGAGGGTCTTCAATAGTTACCGGTCCTGTTATATTTAAAAATACGTCATTCCATATCCCGATATTCCTTCCTCTGATAGTTGGTATCCAGTCCCANNCCGTTCTTATCATGGTATAGCTCTGTTGCCTCTTTTATTACCCCTATATTGTCATTTTTCTTTATTAAAACTGCGATTGCATTTTTCTGTCCTGGTTTAATGAGATTTGTCACATTAAATTTCCCTCTGATGAAGGCTCCGTCAATTCTTCCGGTTTTTTCACCGTTTACAAATACCTCGGCTTTCCAATTGATTCCATCGAAATTCAGAAACATTTGTCCATTATTAAACCCTTGTGGTACTTCAAACTCATTGCGATACCAGAAATCAGAATTAAAAAAAGATTCAGAAATCATTAGCTGGTTATCGCCAAAGTTAGGATCTGGTAAAGCGCCTGCATTCCAATAACTTACAAGTGCAGTTCCAGGAACAGTAGCCGCTACCCAATCATTGTTATTAAACCCTGGTTTAGAAATATTTTCACCAGTCATACTAACTTCGGATGCTCTTTGTATTTTCCAGTTCCCTCCGCTTAAATTTATCCGGGTATCTGAAATAGTTGGACCGATTTTTGGCCGGGCAACTAATCCTCCCTTTCCAAATACTTCAAGTTCGCTGAGGACATATCTGCTTCCTGAAGCAGGTTCAGTCATCAGAACACGCACAAAACGACCTCTAGCTTCTGTTTTTAATTTAATATCATCCATCATTTCTGTTTTCCCGGGTAGTGTAACAACATCAGTCCAGTCTTTTGCATTATCAGAAACCTGAATTGATCCCCTGATTGCCTTATTTATCCAATAAAGTTTAATATTATCAAAAGAACTTGAAGCTCCAAGGTCAACATATACCCATTCCTGTCCAGTTCCGGCACTCATCCAGGCACTTCTGAAATTTTGTGACGGAGCCATCTTTAACTTCGTTTCATCTTTATAAAAATCCAAACTGCCAAATCTCCAGTCTTCAGCGCATTTTGCAGACATATTAACTCTGTAGAAATGATATCTGACGGGCTCTTTGAACTCGAAGGATTGATCTATAACTCTCTGAGTCTTAGGAGTCCTGAAAGTAAATGTTAAAGATGGTCTGGGAGCTGTTGAATCGGAACCATATGGACCTGCAAAGACCCTTGCAAATTGATTTGGAGGCCTTTTAGCTGAAGCACCAACATTTGAACCAGGTTTTGCAGGCAAAGAAGCAAAGGGATTTGGCCGTTCCAACCCCGGCAACCCTTTTCCTTCAGCTTTTACAAGTTCATCCCACTTAATGCCATCATTGGAGCCTGAACATTTGAATTGCCACCCCCCGGTTGCTTTGCCACTAAATTCAAGGCTACCGCTGAGGTTTATCCTTGTGATTTCAGGTAGGCTGTTACCTGGATTAATTTCAAGCTGAACCCAAACATCCGGGCCGTTGAGGTTTACCTGTGTCAAACTGTTATGATCTAGTAACCATTCACGTTCGTTTTTTGGAAGTACCCCACTATTTGTCGAGAGTGATATAATTTCAGGCATCTCATGAATAATGATGCCATCGGTAACAAGTTGGGCAGTCAGGTTATAATCGTAACTTGATGAATGATAGGCAGGTCGAAGCCTGGCAATNNACAAATAATTCCGATAAGAAGATTAAGAGAGCTCCTGGTTTTCATATTCTTATTAATTTTAAATTCTCAAACCTGTCTATATGTTAGATTTACACAAAAATCAATTGATTCATTTCTGAATTATATTTGCATGAGTTATTTGAAATGAAAATTCTTTTAAATTTATCGAAAGTTTTGCTATTTAAATGATTAATTGTCCTATCGTAAGTCTTTTTCCAAAGGTGAAGAAGTGAATCATTTCCCCATCTGGTAAAGATTTAGGGCAAGAATAAAAAAAAGGAAACATAAACTTAATCTTAGCACCTTTGAAGATATGAAGTATTATTCTGTAGCTTATTCATTTGTTCTTATCTTGTTGATTAATTTATTTTCCTGTCAGAACAAAGAAATGGGAAAAACAGCATCATATAAAATAAGACCACTTAAAGATACTATAGGCTTTGCTCAGTACTCCTGGCAGATGGACAGCCTGATGGCAAGGATGGACAGGAAAGGATGGAAAAAGTCAGCAGGATTGCCATGGAAGATGGTTATATGCCCTCACGATGATTATACATATGTTGGCACGCTGTACCCCGAGTTGCTTCAAAACGTAAAAGCGCCTAATCTGATTCTTATTGGAGTGGCTCATAAGGCAGCACAGCTTCGGATTGAAGATTCTCTGGTATTCGACAGCTATACAGACTGGAAGGGTCCCTGGAAAAATGTTCATGTTTCTCCGGTAAGAGAAGAGCTATTCAATTTACTTTCAAAAAATATTGCTATAGTAAATGATACACTGCAAAAAGTTGAACACTCCGTGGAAGCGATGATACCTTTTCTTCAGTATTTTAACAGGAATATTACTATTATACCTATACTGGTACCTGCTATGAACCCGGATAGGATGGAGGTGTGCGGAAAAGCACTTGCTAATGCAATAAAGATAGTAGCAAAGAACCACGGATGGGAGTGGGGAACTGATTTTGCAGTTGTTGTAACCACCGACGCTGTTCATTATGGTAACGAAGATTGGGGTGGAATCAATAGGGCTTTTTTTGGTTGTGATGAACAAGGAAATATTAAAGCACGTGAACATGAGTCAGTGATAATAGACAGCTGTCTGAAGGGCGAAATAGTACCTGAAAAAATAAGGTTATTCAGCAAATATACCTTAAATCCGGAAAACTTCAGGGAATATAAATGGACCTGGTGCGGAAGGTATAGCGTTCCTTTGGCTTTATATACTTCGTATTTTCTCAATGATAGCAAGCCTTTATCAGGTGAGCTTATCGGATATTCAACAAGTATAACGTCAACTCATATTCCTGTTGACGATATAGGAATGGGAAGGACAGCTATTGCAACAAATTGTCACTGGGTTGGATATGCTGCAGTAGGTTATAAATAATTTCAATAAATGAAGAACCTGGGATTCAGATGGCTGTTTAAAGGTTTAGTTTTTATTCCCGGAATTCTTTTTATTATGTGCAGCTGTCATAGCTATAATGATAAAAAATTGCAAAAGGAAATAGATCTGATTGCAGCCCGATTTGTCCCTGATCGCAGGGTCGGAATTTGCAATGTTAAATTAGAAGCAGGAGAAAAAGGTATATTAATTCTGAAAGGTGAAACAACTAGTCCTGAAGCAAAAAATGAGATAATTAAAACTTTATATAACCCGGGTAAAACATTAATTGACAGTATTATAAATTTACCTGATACTGCTGTTAATAAGAAATCATTTGGATTGGTTACTTTGAGTGTCATTAACCTTAGAAAAGAGCCGGATCATACATCAGAATTAGTAGCGCAGGCCAGACTTGGCACACCGGTATTAATATTGAAAAGCAAAAACTCATGGGTTCAGATCCAGACGCCTGATAACTATATATCCTGGACTGAAGCATCTTCAGTAAAGCTTTTAAACAAAATGGAAATGGATGTCTGGAAAGACTCAGAAAGGGTAATCTACATGGATAACTCCGGCTGGCTGCATGACAATCCATCGGATAATTCAGGAGTTGAAGGCGATTTGGTAGGAGGGTGCATAATGAAAAAGACCGGAGAACTAAAAGGTTATTTCAGTGTGGAATTGCCTGACGGCCGCGCAGGATTTGTTGAGAGACAAAAGGTTATGAACTTCAATGATTGGAAACTGGTTACTCCATGTACGGAGGAAAGCATCTGTAGTGTTGCCAGAACGTTCCTGGGGCTGCCTTATTTATGGGGAGGTTCTTCAGCAAAAGCAGTAGATTGCAGTGGTTTTGTACAGTCAGTTTATTTTATGAACGGATTGATTCTGCAAAGAGATGCATCATTGCAGGCACTTCATGGATCGGTTATTGATATTTCAAATGGATACAGTCGGTTAAAAAAAGGAGATCTCCTGTTTTTTGGTTCAAAAGTAAATGAAAATCAGCATATTACACATGTTGCTATATATTTGGGAAACATGGAGTATATCAATTCGTCTGGAAGAGTTATGATAAACAGTTTTGATTCAACACAAACCAATTACAACAGAAAAAGAAAAAATTCTCTTCTGGCTGCAAAAAGAATTATAGGTGTCAAAAATGATCCGGGAATTGTTCCCGTTTTTAAACATCCATGGTATTGAAGATAAAAATATAAATGTTATGAGTTCAAGAAGAAAATTTCTGACTGATTGTGGAATACTTGCCGGGGGTGCAGGTTTTTCATATCTGACATTAAGCCATAAAGAACTGACGGGAATTGACATAAAATCAGGGAAAAGTTCAGGACTGATCCTGCGTTTTAAACCATATGAACTGAATTTGAAACATGTTTTTACAATAGCTGAAGGATCGAGAAGCAAAACTCCGGTGATGCTTACAGAACTTGAATTTGATAATATTATCGGTTACGGTGAAGCCTCAATGCCACCATATTTGGGAGAGAGCCATGCAACAGCCACTGCCTTTTTGAACAAGGTTGATCTTACCCATTTTGAAAGCCCTTTCCTGATGGAGGATATACTTGCTTATGTTGATCAGCTTGCCCCGGGAAACTATGCTGCAAAGGCTTCGGTTGATATTGCACTACATGACCTCGTAGGAAAGATTATAAAACAACCATGGTACAAAGTATGGGGGCTTAATCCAGAGAAAACTCCAAATACTTCATTTACAATAGGTATAGATAAGCCGGATGTAGTCAGATCAAAGGTTCGTGAGGCAGATCCTTACAGAATTTTAAAAGTAAAACTTGGTCAGGGAAATGACAAGGAAATGATCGAGACAGTGAGAGGTGAAACCAATAAGCCTATTTGCGTCGATGTTAACCAGGGATGGAAAGACAAAAAAATGGCTCTTGAAATGGCGCAATGGCTTAAAGAAAAGGGTGTTGTTTTTATTGAACAACCAATGCCCAAATCTTTAGTTGACGAAACTGCCTGGCTGACGCAGAATAGTCCTTTACCAATTATTGCTGATGAGGCTTTTCAGACAATCGGCGATTTCAAAAAGGTACACGGAGTTTACAGTGGAATTAATATTAAGCTCATGAAGTGCGGTGGGCTTCGTGCAGCATATATTATGATCAAGATGGCAAGGGCGCTTGATATGAAGGTGATGATCGGTTGTATGACAGAAACTTCATGTGCCGTGACAGCCGCTGCTCAGCTTTCCCCGCTGGTTGATTGGGCAGATCTTGACGGGAATCTTCTGATTGATAATGATGTTTTTAAAGGAATCTTAATTAAAGATGGAAAAATAGTATTACCAGACACCCCTGGAATAGGCGTCAGTAAAATCTAAACGTTATGATAAGGAAAAGAATTTTTTACGGAGTGCTGACAATTCTTGGTGCGGCTATTCTAAGTTTTGCAGTATATCTTAACAGTTTACTTCCTATTATTACCGGATACGCTGCAAAGAACCTTTGTTCGGATGTCTTTCTGTCAAACAGGAAGCCGGAAGACGTGGAAGCAATAGACTTAAACTTTTCTTTTATAAAATATACAAAAAATTTTGTAAACTATGACGATAAGAGCGTAACAAGCCACTTTCTATGGGGAAAATCGAAAGCCATTTACAGGCCCGGATTCGGAGTGACACTTTTAAGAGGTATTTCGGAGGAAAATCTGTATAAATCCCGATATCCGTATGGGGCTGAACCCGGATATTCACAAGATACCATAAAATGGCCTCTTGGTAATATTTTGCCAGGTAAGAATACCGGTATTGACACGCTAAAACTTAATAGTATAGCAAGAAAATTAATAACAGACAATGCCTATAAAGGGAATGCCTTTGCATTTGTGGTAATACATAAGGGTGTCCCCGTAGCTGAAGCATATAAGCCTCAATTCAATCAAAAAACCAGATTTCTCAGCTGGTCAATGGCAAAAAGCTTTGTAAATGCTATGATTGGAATTCTGGTTAAGCAGGGTAAAGTAGATATAATGAAACCGACAGGCCTCGATGAATGGAAAAATGATGAAAGGAGTAAAATAACGCTGAATAACCTGATGCAGATGCAGAGTGGTCTGAAGTGGAATGAAGATTATGGAAACCGGTCAGATGTTACGCTAATGCTTCATTGTGAAAGCGANNCGATATGGGTCATTTTGCAATGGATCGTCCGATGGCATATCCTGCAGGCACTCACTGGTATTATTCATCAGGGGCTACTAATATTGTCAGTTATCTGATCCGCAAAAATTTCAGTAATGACTCTTTGTATTATGTTTTTGCAAATAATCAGCTTTTTAACAAAATTGGTGCGCCTGATGCAGTACTTGAGGTTGATCCAACCGGCACCAGGATCGGATCGTCATATCTTTATGCCACAGCCCGTGATTATGCCAGGTTCGGATTGTTATTCGAGAATGACGGAGTTTTTAACGGGGAAAGGATCTTACCTGACGGCTGGGTGAAATACACAAACACTGTTGCTTCAGCCAGTAAAGGGATATACGGTTCTTTTTTCTGGCTTAACAGAGGAAGAAGCTTGCCATCAGCGCCGGAAGATATGTATGCATGTGACGGACATGACGGGCAACATATTTACATTTTGCCAACTCAGGAGTTGGTTGTAGTGGTTCTGGGATATTCACCAACATCAAGAGGAGGTATGGATACCGACAGGTTATTGAAAGATATTCTGGGAACATTAAATTAAGTTATTAAAGGTTGACAGGTGCTAGCTACTGGTTACCAGGTATTTAGGAATGATTCTATTTGACATAATGTTAGAAGAATAGGTTACCGACAAGAGTTACGTGGCGTGAGGCGAATGCAAATGCAACAAAGGCGGAAGCGCGATGGAGCAAATTGCAGAATCAGTAAGACTGCAAATTGCGTTAACATAAAATATAGGGACAAGAAATTTGCTTTGACATAATTTCGTTACCGATATGATCCTGTCGGCTCATATCTGAAATTATGTCAATTAGCTGAGCTAAACGCAAATTTCGAGATTAGTGAGAATGTGAAACAATTTGCCTATAATTAATATTATGTAAAATAGAATAAATTAAATTGTCTTTAATAAGATCGATTGCCAAAAACCTCTAACCTACTAAACCTGTTGCTGCAATTCATTTACACCACAGTTCTTTATAACAACCTGGGTTATCGTGAAAGTAATGGTGAAGTCAAAAATGCTTGTGCATTCAATATTTAGCAGAAATAAAAAAGGGATGTAAATCACATCCCTCTCATAAAGTTAAAATGTATAACTTTTATTACTTATTCCTGGCGGCATCAACCTTAGCTTTGATAGCATCGTATTTCGGGCCATATGACGGATCTTTTACTTTAAGCCTGTAGTAAATAGACTGCAAGCTTTCCATTGAGTAAATATCGTCGGGTTTGAGTTCATGTGCCTTTTCCATATATGGAAGTGCTTTTGCATATACAATGTTTGCCTGCTCAACTGCGTCACTATATTGTTTGACGTCCATAATATCATTGGCCTTTTTAAACATATCAGCTGCTTTATTAATATAAGCAGCTCCAAGTCCGTATTGTGAATCGTATAAATCACCCTTCATTTCAACAGATTTGGTAAGTTCAGGTATTGCATCATCATATTTGTTTTCATTTAAATATATAATACCTGCTGCAAGAAACAAACTCGAGTTTTTCGGATCAGTTTCCTTTGCAACTTTGATATATTTCAGCGCCTCATCGTTTTTGCTGCTTTTAATATATAGATCGATTAACTGAAGAGTAAGGTTTTTGTCATTAGGAAATGTATTGCTAAGTCCGGTCAGAACTGATTCTGCCTTTGCAGTATCACCTAAAGCAAGATATGATTCTGACATATTAAAGTAAGGTGTAATTCCCAGGTATTTCATTTCAGCACATTTTTCAAAGTACTTAATTGCTTCTTTATATTTAGCTGAATTAACTGCTGCCAGACCCGCATTATAATACATTCCTGTATCAACTGCTCCCACATACATATCATTTTCAGTAATTTTAATCTGTTCCTCAAATGATTGAAGGGCTCCCGCGTAGTCTTTTGCTCCAAATCGTGCACTACCCTGAGTATAAAAGTTAATAGCCAGTGAGTTATAGACTGCCCCTGTTAGCATTTTCTTCTTTATCGTACCTTTTGGATCCAGTTCTAATGCTTTCTGATATGCAGTAAATGCTTCTGCAAGAGGATCGGCATACAGAGCTTTGAACTTAGGATTGTCAGATTTAAATGATGCCTGACAAAGTTGTCCTTTAGCAAAATAGGTGTTAAACCAGTCCTTCGATTTTTCATCAAGAAGCGCCTGATCAATGTTCTCTTTTGCTTTATCAAGAATGCCCTGATCGATATAATTCAATGCACTGGTAACTTTGCCCTTCTGAGGCATTGCTACATAAGAAATTCCAATGGCTGCTATCAGCAGAAAAAGTTTTTTCATGATTATAATTTTAATTAATTTCTCCGTTAAAAATTTCCCAAATTTATAATATTACTTATTAAACATCAAATTCTTTACCATTTTCCTCAGGAATAATATCATTTTTTTCAGAAATAATTTTCTCCCCGCTTTCTTCTTCCTCACTAACCAGTACGCAGGCTACAGAAGCAATAATATCATTTTCTTTCAGGTTTATCAGTCTGACACCCTGAGTTGCCCTTCCCATTACTCTTAATGCCGATACCGGACTCCTGAGTATGTTTCCAAATTGGGTAATGATCATAAGATCGTGATTATCAGTCACATCTTTCAATGCAATAAGTGTACCTGTTTTTTCAGTTACATTAATTGTTTTTACTCCTTTTCCTCCTCTGTTCGTGATTCTGTAACCATCAATATCTGATCTTTTTCCGTAGCCTTTTTCGGAAACAACAAGAATATCTTTTTCTTTGTTTTCAACTGTTATCATTCCTATTACGATATCATTCTTTTCGCTTGCAAGTCTTATGCCTCTTACTCCGGATGCTGTCCGGCCCATAGGCCTGACTGATGCTTCAGGAAACCGTATTGCACGACCCGATTTAACGGCCAGCATAATATGATGATGCCCGTTAGTCATTCTTGCTTCAAGAAGTTCATCTCCCTCTCTTACTGTAATAGCGTTAACCCCGTTAATCCTTGGTCGTGAGTACGCTTCCAGCGAAGTTTTCTTGATAATTCCTTTAGTAGTACAGAGAACAATGAAATTATTATTAATGTATTCGTCATCATTCAGGTTTTTAACATTAATGAATGCTCTGACATTGTCATTCGGTTCAATGTTAATAAGGTTTTGCATAGCCCTTCCTTTTGAAGTTCTTGAACCTTCGGGAATAGCGTAAACCTTAAGCCAGTAACATTTCCCGTTTCTTGTAAAAAAGAGCATCGTATTATGCATTGTAGCAATATAAAGGTGTTCGATAAAATCCTCATCCCTGGTAGCGCCACCTTTAGCGCCTGTTCCACCCCTGTTTTGCCTCCTGAACTCGGTCAATGGTGTTCTTTTAATATAGCCCATATGAGAGATTGTAATCACCATCTCATCATCAGCATAAAAATCTTCGGGATTAAACTCTTCAGCATTAGGAATTATTAAAGTACGTCGTTTATCACCATATTTTTCTTTTATTTCAAGAAGTTCATCCTTGATAATTTTCATCTGAAGATCAATATTTGACAGAACACTTTTCAGATATTCAATCACTTTCATTATCTCTTGATATTCTGCTCTGAGCTTCTCCTGTTCCAGCCCTGTAAGCTGACGCAGACGCATTTCCACGATCGCTCTTGATTGTATTTCAGACAGACCGAATCGTTCCATAAGTCTTTCTCTGGCCATATCTGGAGTCTGTGATGCTCTGATTATCGCTATAACTTCATCGATATGATCACTGGCAATGATTAATCCTTCAAGTATATGAGCCCGTTTCTCTGCCTGATCAAGATCATATTTTGTTCTTCTGATGACTACTTCATGACGGTGCTTAACAAAATAATGAATCAGATCCCTGGTATTTAGTGTTTTAGGCCGGCCCTTGACAAGAGCAATATTATTAACACTAAAAGATGTCTGAAGCGAAGAAAACTTATACAGGTTATTGAGGACAACATTTGCACTGGCATCTTTCTTAAGGATTATTACAATTCTCATTCCGTTGCGATCCGACTCATCATTAATATATGATATCCCTTCGAGCTTTTTCTCATTTATCAGATCTGCAATTTTCCGGATCATTTCGGCCTTATTGACCATATAAGGTATCTCATTAACAATAATACATTCCCTGCCGGAATGTGTTAATTCAATTTCAGTCTTTGCCCTAATAACAATCCTGCCTCTACCCGTCTCGAGAGCATCTCTGATGCCCTGTTCCCCATAAATAATACCTCCTGTCGGGAAATCCGGACCTTTTATAAAATGTAAAATTTCTTCNNTCTTCAGTAGTGATATCATTGTTCTCAATGTAAGCTATGGTGGCATCAATTACTTCAGAAATGTTATGAGGCGCCATATTGGTCGCCATCCCAACTGCTATACCTGAGGCGCCATTCACCAGAAGTTGGGGAATCCTTGTAGGCATAACAGAAGGTTCAGTAAGCGAATCATCAAAGTTTGGTTGAAAATCAACTGTATCTTTGTCAATGTCCGCCAGAATTTCCTCGGCAATTTTTTTAAGCCTTGCCTCAGTGTATCGCATGGCGGCTGGACTATCGCCATCAACTGAACCAAAGTTGCCCTGTCCGTCGACCAGGGGGTATCTTAATGACCATTCCTGAGCCATTCTTACCATTGCCTCGTACACTGAAGAGTCACCATGAGGGTGAAATTTCCCCAGCACCTCTCCCACTATTCTTGCTGATTTCTTATAAGGTTTATTTGATAGGACACCAAGTTCAGACATTCCAAACAGTACCCTGCGATGGACCGGTTTGAGACCATCTCTCACATCAGGCAACGCTCTCTGCACAATAACAGACATCGAATAGTCGATATATGCAGACTTCATCTCCTCCTCGATATTAACCTTTATGATTCTCTCTGGCATAACAGATTATTAATTAAGTATTTACAAATAGACCTCGAAGCCGGGGTTTTGATTTACGAAAGTAATCAAAAATTGGTTACTTTAGAGTTTCTGAACCTGTGAATTTTTAACATTCTTTGTTCATAAATGGGCACGAAAATTGTCATATAGATATTATGCATAATTTAACTTTGAATTTGTAGTTATGCGTAATTTTGTCAACTATAATCTGACAGATTGTCGGTTAGGTTTAATTAAATTTGTAATTTGATATATTAAAATATGGATTCACAATTTTCACAAAGGGTAAAGGACATACTGGGCTATTCCAAGGAAGAGGCTATAAGACTGGGAAACAGTCATATAAGTCCAGAACATCTCTTTCTTGGTATACTCAGGGATGGAGAAAGCGTGGCCATTGAAATTCTGATGAACCAGGGAATTGATCTTATGGTTCTTAAAGGATCTCTTGAAAAAAGCATAAAGGTTGAAAGCCCTGTACCTGTAGCTGACCATGAGGTTATCCCGCTTTTAAGAAGCACGGAGCGAATACTTAAACTTGTTTATCTTGAAGCTAAGGCTCTCAAAAGTAATACTATTGATACTGAACATCTGTTACTTGCAATTCTTAAAGATGAAAATGCTTTGGTAACAAGGTTTCTTTCAGAGTTAGATGTTGATTACCAATCGGTTCGTAAAATGGTTGAGACGGAATCTCCAACCTCAAAAGCAGATTATCCCAGAGATGAAGATGATGAAGGTCAGAGTTTTGGTGGCCCGGGCAAGGGACAACCCTCCTCTCCTTCTTCGTCAAAATCTTCCTCTGATACGCCTGTTTTGGATAATTTTGGTATTGATCTTACCAAAGCCGCTGAAGAAGGACGGTTGGATCCTGTTGTTGGCAGAGAGCGAGAGATCGAGCGTCTGGCTCAGATATTGTCGAGAAGGAAAAAAAATAATCC
>PMNJ01000309.1 GCA_003162595.1 Bacteroidales bacterium
TCCCCCAACCCCTTCCCTTCTGTCTAAGGGAAGGGGAGTAACTAATTATTTATCAATGCGTTCACCCTTCCCTTATTGTTTAAGGGAAGGGTTAGGGAAGGGTTAAGAAAAACCACTAAGAATAGAACCACAGAGCCCAGATTTCAGACAGGGATATTAATTTTGGATATTGCATCCTCAACTTCTGCAGTCGTCATTTCATGATCAGGAAGATTATTTTCGAAATATTTCTCATAAGCAGAGATGTCGAAATGACCATGTCCACTTAAGTTAAAGAGTATCGTTCTTGAGACTCCTTCGAGATCGGCTTTTCTTGCCTCATCGAGAGCACCGGCAATTGCATATGTCGATTCGGGTGCAGGAAGAATGCCTTCCGATCTTGCAAAAAGCACACCTGCTTCAAAACATTCCCTTTGCATCTTTGCTTTAGCCTCAATAAATCCGTCTTTCAGGAGCTGGCTTACAAGAACGCCTGCCCCATGATAGCGTAAACCGCCTGCATGTATCTTTGCGGGCATAAAATCATGTCCGAGCGTGTACATGGGAAGGAGAGGGGTCATTCCTGCCGAATCGCCAAAATCGTACATAAATTTTCCTTTCGTAAGTTTTGGACAAGAGGCAGGCTCAACTGCCACGAGCCTGATATTCTTCCCGTTAAGCAATTTTTCGCGAAGGAAAGGAAATGCAATTCCTGAGAAGTTCGAACCTCCGCCGAAACATCCGATCACAACATCAGGGTAATCGTCGGATTTTTCCATTTGAAGAAGTGCTTCCTGTCCTATAATAGTCTGGTGAAGGATAACATGATTGAGAACACTTCCAAGTGAGTATTTGGTATATGGATCCTGTACAGCCACCTCCATCGCTTCGGAAATTGCTATACCCAGACTTCCCGGTGAGTCGGGGTCGAGTTCAAGGACTCTTCTTCCTGCCACTGTCATAGTGCTTGGTGAAGCGACAACCTTGGCATTATAGGTGTTCATCAAAAGTTTGCGACCTGGTTTCTGGTCATAGCTTACCTTAACCATAAAGACCAGAAGTTCAAGTCCGAAATGGTGGCATGCAAATGCCATGGCGCTTCCCCACTGTCCGGCACCAGTTTCAGTGGTAATTCTTTTAATTCCTTCCATTTTGTTATAATATGCCTGAGCTATTGCCGTATTGGCTTTATGAGAACCGGAGTAATTACCGCCTTCATATTTGTAGTAGATTTTGCTTTTAGTGCCAAGTGCTTTTTCAAGGCTGAATGCCCTGAATACAGGTGAGGGACGGTAGGTTATGTAGAGGTCAAGCACCTCATCGGGTATATCAATATACCTCTCGGTTGATACCTCCTGTTTTATAAGTTCCATGGGAAAAACAGCAGCAAGGTCCTCCGGACCGACTGGTTGTTTGGTAGCCGGATTCAACGGTGGCATTGGTTTATTAGGCATATCAGCCATTATATTATACCATTGCCTAGGCATTTCGCTTTCGCTTAGAATGATTTTTCTGATCTTTTCCATAATTGTTAAATATTAGTATTTGTTAAAAATTTTAAAACAAAAAAGGCACGCTGTGAACAGCGTGCCCTTATAAATAAATATCTTGTAAATGTTATATAATGGCTTGTTTCACAGCTGAATCAGATAAGCTGTGCCACGACCAAAAATAAAACATTTGTGCTTTCATGATGACAAAAATAATTAAAAATTTAAAATATCATCTAAAAATCAACTTTTTTTTAAATATTTCAATAAAATGACCCTTTTTATGATCGGAACGATTACAATTCGGCGCTCGAGGGCATTATTCATGAACTATGGCCCCAACATGCCTGAGATCATCAAAAAAGCCGGGATATGATTTTGCGACACATTGTGAGTCCCTGATAGAAACTTTTCCAGAAGCTCCGAGTGAGGTAATTGCAATGGCCATTGCAATACGGTGATCATCGTGCGATTCAACCCTGGCGCCTTGCGGCTTTCCTCCGATCACATACATCAGATCATCATCAATTTCAATTTTAATTCCCATTTTACCAAACTCTTCTTTAATAGCTTTGGCCCGGTCACTCTCCTTATATATTAATCTTGATACTCCTTTGATTGTTGATTTTCCCTCACAATAAGAAGCGAGCGCAACAAGTGGTGGAAACAGATCGGGAGATTCCGTGGCATCAAATTCAAACGCTTT
The DNA here is from genome assembly GCA_003162595.1 of Bacteroidales bacterium. Lineage (GTDB taxonomy): Bacteria > Bacteroidota > Bacteroidia > Bacteroidales > VadinHA17 > LD21. Next base: position 2,176 of record PMNJ01000309.1, read on the forward strand.
TAATTCTGATCTGGTAATATCTATCTGGTCTTCACCTGATATAATATGTGCACCGGCTTTCTCCAGGGCATTAACTATTGACTTGTCACTCTGCATACTGTCTGATCTGAGTCCACTTACGCTTAACTGACCGTTAATGGCCCCTGCAACAAGGAGAAACGCGGCTCCGCTCCAGTCACCTTCAACAATATAGCTGTGAGGTACGTATTTTTGATTTCCCTTAATACGGAACAAGTTATAATCTTTGTTCTCCACTGTTATACCAAATGACTTAAGAATCTGGATAGTCATATCAATGTATGGTTTGCTTTTCAGGTTATTGACCCTGATTTCGGAGTTCCCGGTAGCCAGAGGCAACGCCATTAACAATCCGGTTAATAACTGGCTGCTGACTGAACCGTCAATTTCGCAGAATCCACCGACTATTGGCCCTTCAATTGTAAGAGGAAGAAATCCGCCTGAGCTTGTACACTTCACTCCAAGTTGATTTAAGGCTTCTTCAATCATGAACATCGGTCTCTTTTTAAGAGAATTTGATCCAACCATCTTAATTTCAGCAGGATATAAAGCAGCGATAGGAGAAAACATGCGGATTGCCAGACCCGATTCACCACAATTCAGCTTAGGTTCTTTCAAAATTGCAGAACCATTTATCTTTAATTCGTTTACCTGAGGTTCAACTCTGGCACCCAGTCCGACTGCTATACTCATTGCTGCCAATGAATCATCACAATACGAGGGATTATGGATTATACTTTGACCGTCAGCCAGTAACGCAGCAGCAATTGCCCGTTGTGTCATGCTTTTTGAAGCCGGAGCTTTTATAGTGCCTTTAATTATGGACGGTTCCAGATATCTTTCCATAAGTTCATTTTAATTTTTATTTTTCGTCAGAGCTGTTTTTCACTCCATTATTCATGACTTTCATCTGATGATTAATAGACTCCTGGTGAACCGCTTTGAAAATCGTATCAATCAGTTCTTTACTAAGACCTTTAGCCAGACCTCTGGCAATTACTTTATTAATAATTTCATCCCACCGGGTTGTTTGCAAGATAGTGATATTATTTTCCTTTTTATAACGACCGATAGTTTCTGCAACTTTCATTCTTTGTTCCATCAGATCGAGAAGATGATCATCATAAACGTCGATCTGCTGCCTTAATTCACCGAGAACATCAAGTAATTTAGGGTCAGAAGGGCTAGGATTACGAAGAATCAGTCTGCTTAAAAGTTCTTTCAGATCGTTTGGAGTAAGCTGTTGGGCAGCATCGCTTAAAGCTTTTGAAGGGTCAATATGTGATTCGAGCATTAACCCATCGAAATTAAGGTCCATCGCTTTCTGGGAAATCTCGTGAAGAAATTGTCTTGCTCCGCCAATGTGACTTGGATCACAAATTATTGGCAGATCAGGTATTCGTCTCCGGAGTTCAATTGGTAACTGCCAGTTAGGCTGGTTGCGGTATAATGTTTTTTCGTAGGATGAGAATCCACGATGTATTGCACCTATACGTGTAATACCAGCCCTGGCAATGCGTTCGATTGCCCCAATCCACAGCTCAATATCGGGATTAATCGGGTTTTTGACCAGAACCATAACGTCTACTCCGCTTAATGCATCGGAGATTTCCTGAACAGTGAAAGGATTAACCGAAGTCCTGGCTCCGATCCAAAGCATATCAATATCATATTTTAAGGCTTCATAGACATGTTTTTCATTCGCTACTTCAGTACCGACAAGCAGACCGGTTTCCTGTTTCACTCTTCTTAGCCATTTTAGCCCTTCAGTACCAACTCCTTCAAAAGAATTTGGACGGGTCCTGGGTTTCCATATGCCTGCACGAAACAGACTAACTTCTTTTATCTTAGCTAATTGTGTAGCAGTTTCCATCACCTGTTCCTCAGTTTCGGCGCTGCAGGGACCGGAGATCAGAAAAGGCCTGCCCTTATATCCTTTCCAGTCTTTAATCAGGGAATTCTTAAGTTTTAATTCCATTATTTTAATTATTAGTTTATTTATTTTTCGCCCCCCTTCCCCCCTAAAGGGGGGTTATTACTCTTCCGTTAATGATAAATCTCCTAAATGTTCGAGTATTAGCTCCCCTTTAGGGGAGATGTCCCACTTCAGTGGGACAGAGGGGCTCAGACTCTCAATTCAATATTTTCCTGATCTTATTAGCCTCCTCCATAAGTGCTTTCAACCCCTCAATGTCCTTTTCTGAAATCATCTTTCTGAACAAATTCATTTTCTCAATATAAGTATCCATCACCTCCAGGATATATTGTGAATTTTCCAGGAAGATTGGAGCCCAGGTCTCTCCATTACTTTTGGCAAGACGGACAGTACTTTCAAAACCGCCACCGGCCAAAGCAAGGATATTTTGTTCTTCCTGTTCTTTTTCAAGAACACTTAATGCCAGTGAAAAGGAAGTAATATGTGATATATGAGAAATATAAGCAACATGTACATCATGTTCACTTGAATTCATATACACTTTATGCATATTAAGCAAATCGAGCATTTTTTCAACAGTTGCAAGTGCGTCAGAATCACTGAGTTCCTTGTCACAGATAATTGCAGTTTTATAGTCAAAAAGCTTTCCTATAGCTGCAAGTGGACCTGAATATTCTGTACCAGCCATAGGATGTAATGCCACATATCTGCCCCTTCCCGGATGATCTATAGAAGCCTTCGCTATGCTGGCTTTTGTTGAGCCCATATCGGTTACAATTTTTGAAGTGCCTGCGAGTCTGTCGAGAATACCCGGTAACATTTTACAGTTGGAATTTACAGGTGTTGAGAGAATTATTAAATCGCTTTGTTCAATTGCATTTTCAAGAGTATCGTTTTCATCTACCAAACCACAAAGAAGAGCAATGTTCTTGTGATGCATGTTTGTGTCAACACCGATAATTTTGTCTGCAAAACCACGTTTACGCAGATCAACCATAAGTGATCCTCCGATCAGTCCTAATCCAACTACAGCTATTGTCATTATTGTTTGTTGTTATTAAGTTATTTATTATGTAATTAAGTTTAAAGCAAGGCAGTTATTCTGTTTTTGGCTTCATTCAGCTTTTCTTCTGTGGCGCAAAGGGAGATACGGATAAAACGTTCTCCGTTCTTTCCGAAAATGAATCCGGGCGTTATGAATACTAAACTTTTCATTAATATTTTCTCAACATACGATTCACAATCCGGAATATTTTCAGGAATCTTTCCCCAGACAAACAAACCAATCTGCGATTTATCATAACTACATTTAAGCAAATCCATTATTTGTTCGACTATTTTTCTGCGCCTGATATATACACTGTTTACCGTATCGTACCAGGAATCATGATTATTAAGTGCCTCAATTGCAGCCATCTGCATGGCCAGAAACATTCCTGAATCCATATTACTTTTTACCTTCAGCACTGTTTTAATATAATCGCTCTGACCTGCAACCATCCCGATTCTCCAGCCAGCCATATTGTGCGATTTGCTTAGTGAATTGAGCTCAAGAGCGGTATCTTTTGCACCTTCAACAGCCAGGATACTTATATATTCTTTGTTTAATATAAAACTGTAGGGATTGTCGTTGACAAGCAGTATCCCATTTTTCCTGGAAAAGGCAATCAGTTTTGTAAACAGATCAACCGACCCTTTCACCCCGGTTGGCATATTAGGATAATTGACCCACATTAGTTTTACCTTGCTCAGATCACTATGTTCGAGGGATTTCAGATCGGGAAGCCAGCCATTCTCTTCGGAAAGATCATATTTTCTTACAATTCCGCCAACAAGGTTTGTTACTGATGAATAAGTAGGGTAACCCGGATCAGGGACCAGGACTTCATCGCCCGGGTTGACAAATGCCATGCTTATATGCATTATTCCTTCCTTGCTGCCCATCAGAAGAAGGATCTCATTGTCAGGATTCAGGTTAACATGGAAATACTTTTTATACCAATCTGAGAATGCTTTCCTAAGAGAAGGTATCCCGCTATAGCTTTGATATCCATGAGAAGCTGGCTTTTTAGCTTCTGCAATCAGGGCCGACACAGTATTTTCAGAAGGGGGCTGATCGGGGCTGCCAATACCAAGGTTAATAACATCAGAACCCTCTCTGCGCATCCTGTCTATCTGGGCAAGTTTTTGAGAGAAATAATACTCCTGTACATTTGCTGTACGGTCCGCCGGTTTAACTATCATATAGCATGTCTCCTTTAAAATAAACTCCAAGTATCTCCAGGTTAGTGGTGTATTTATCCAGTACCCTTTTGATTATATCTGATTTAGTGTTTTTATTCAATTCCAGATCGAGATAGAACATATATTCCCATTCACCATTCAATCTTGGTACAGACTGGATTTTTGAAAGGTTAATTTCAAGTTCAGCAAGCTTAACGAGCACTTTTGCAAGCGACCCGGGTTTATGTCCGGT
>PMNJ01000156.1 GCA_003162595.1 Bacteroidales bacterium
GATGTGGCTTTAGTCGGTGGGGGTACCTTTCCTCAGCCGGGAGAAATTTCCCTTGGCCATAATGGAGTGTTATTTCTCGATGAGCTTCCTGAGTTCAAAAGGACTGTACTGGAAGTTATGCGGCAACCACTTGAAGACAGGGTTATTACAATTTCAAGGGCAAAATCAACTGTTGACTATCCTGCAAGTTTTATGCTCGTGGCAAGCATGAATCCTTGTCCCTGCGGTTTTCATAATCATCCTGAAAAGGAATGCATGTGTTCACCGGGAATGGTTCAAAAGTATCTGAACAGAATATCCGGACCACTTCTCGATCGCATTGACATTCACATTGAAGTAGTTCCAGTCAATTATGACAAGCTTTCCGATGCAGGGAAAGTGGAACGTTCATCGGTTGTCCGCGACAGGGTTGTGAGAGCCAGAACAATTCAGGCAAAAAGATTTGAAGCTGTAAAAGGTGTTTATTCCAATTCTCAGATGTCTTCCTCAATGCAGCGAAGATATTGTCAGCTGGATGAATCAGGTGGGAAGCTACTTAAAACAGCAATGGATATCAGAGGACTTTCAGCTAGAGCTTACGACAGGATATTAAAAGTTGCCAGAACTATTGCAGATCTGGGTGATTCTGAGAATATTACTGCTGAACATATCTCCGAAGCGATTAATTATAGAAATCTGGACAGGGAAGGTTGGGCGGGCTAGAGTGAATGGCGACTAAGCATGACTCTATAGTTGTCTGGGAAAGTTCTCAGTGCTTGTTTCATTCAACAGTAATGCTATAGCATGCAGAAATTTTTTTTGGTCAAGTGGCTTTTCAAAAACCATATCTGCTCCAAGAAGTTTTGCACCCGGAAGATATCCTGAAGGGCTTATCCTGCCACCCCCTGATATCGCAATTATTTTTAGTTTAGGATACGTTTTCCTGAGCTCAAATATTGTTTCCAATCCCTCTTTTTCAGGCATGATAATATCAGTAATCAGCAAATCAGGCACTTTGTATTTAAACAGTTCCATTCCCTCTTTCCCATTCAAAGCTATATCCACTTCATGTCCTGCCTTTTCGAGCATCTTTTTTATCATGAGAAGTATGGAAGGTTCGTCGTCAAAGACATATATTTTAGCCATGTGTTAAAGTGATTAATTATTATTTTTTATCAAGTACTCTTCTAATTATTTTACTGAAATCATCAAATATCATCGGTTTTAAAATGACTTCTGATATACCGCTCTTAGATATCACTTCATCGGATAAATTTTCTGCAAATCCTGTAATAATTATTACTTTCAATTCAGGGCGTATCTCTTTAAGCATGAAAGCGAGTTCTGTACCTGACATATTTGGCATACTCTGATCAGTGACCAGAAGAGAGTACTTGTCAGGTCCTTTCTTAAATTCTTCAAATGCTGATATGCTATTGGTTGTTATGGTGACTTTGTATCCCAGTTTTTCGAGCATTTTTTTGCCCATAAAGGTTATTTCAGGTTCATCATCAACAAAAAGTATGTATTCATCCCCTTTTAACGGTTTTTTGTCTGATTTATCAGATTCCATAAGATCGGTGCCGAATTTTGGCAGATAAATCACAAAAGTTGTTCCTTTATCAGGGGTACTATCAACTACAATTGCACCATCGTAATTATTAATTATCCCATGTACCACAGAAAGGCCCAAACCTGATCCTGAGCCAACTTCTTTCCTGGTAAAAAATGGTTCAAAAATACGTTCCTGGGTTTTGATATCCATACCGTGCCCGGTATCTGAAATTGTCATACGAATGTATTCTCCCTTTTTCAGATTAGGTATCTTTTCAGCAGATCTTTGATCAATTTTTACCGAGTCAAGTCTGACTTCAAGAATCCCCCCGGTTTTTAACATCGCATGATTGGCATTAGTGCACAGATTCATCACTATCTGATGTATATGAGTGGGATCGGCCAAAACAGTGCCTATATTTTGATCGAAGTGCTGTTTGACTTCGACACTTGGCGGTAACGAGGATTTTATCAGATTAAGTGCTTCTGCGACAATTGGCTGTAATTGAATTGGTTTATTTTCGAAGTCCATCTCCCTGCTAAACGTAAGTACTTGTTGAACAAGATCTTTTCCACGGTGCGCGGCATTGTTTATTTGTTCAATATCAAATCTCAAATTACTCTCTGCCGGGAGTTCTTCAAGTGCCATGTCGGTATAGCCCAGGATGGGAGTGAGAATGTTATTAAAATCGTGGGCGATACCACCAGCCAGTGTTCCAATAGTTTCCATTTTTTGTAGCTGGAACAATTGCTTTTCCAGTTCAGCTCTTTCTCTTTCAAATTTTTGACGTATTTCGATCTCTTTCTTCAGGTCCTGGTTTGCATTTGAAAGCTGTTGAGTCCTCTCCTCAACTCTTTTTTCAAGAGCATCATTAGCAGTTTTGACATTTTCTTTTTCCTGTTCCAACTGTATCCTCATATAATATTCTATCCTGGCTGACAATTCAAGAAAATAGCTGATAAACATTCCAATTACATTGGCACTTATAAAAAAGGAATCATTGCTTATCAGGATTGTAACAGGAGTATGAGATACCCAGATGGCAGTAATCTGATATGAAATAACAATTGACCATCCTGCCATTGATGCATAAATGAATCTTGCCCGGCTAAACGTATAACCGAATATGGATATCAGGATCAATCCGGCATAGTAGGAATAATTTCCAACTTTTGCAGCTAAAATAATCATGACTATGATTCCGAAACTGGAACAGAATATAATGCACGAAATAGTGAACTGCATAAATTTCTTAAATATTCTGGAATAGGAAAACAGAAATGCAGCAATGAGTACAGGAAATACAACACCAAATCGGATGAACCAAAAGACACCCCTGAGTGAATACACAGTTGCAACGTCAAGAAAAGCAAAAGCCCCATAGAAAATCATGGAGAGAATTAGTGAAAATCTGAAAGGATTAACTGATTTTTTGAAATAATCCTGATGGAATTCCTCTTCGTATTGATATAATTCGCCTGTGAAAGAAAGTGTCAGATAGTTAATTGACAAGGACTCATTACCTGCTGTCGGAAGGCCCAGGAATCTACTTCCCACATATTTAAAAATATTCATCAGGAGAGTATTTGTTATATCTTAAATATCTGAAATGAGATATTTACTTTTTTTTTCTTATTTTAAGAAACAGGTTTATACCGAGAGGCTCCTTTTCGACACTAACAATCTCCTTATCAATATGTGCATCTGAAGCTATTCGGAACAAATCTGTTTCTGTCCTGTGATTAAGGTTCCAGTCAATTACCTCCATGAACCTTCTTGTAGGGTTTCTAGTACTGAAATTGCTTATCACCATTTCACCATCTTCGGTGATGCAATTAATATATTTTCTGATGAGAAATGTAAAGTGTTTGTCCTTGAAATAGTCAAACAGCCCGGCACTCCAGATAAGATCATATAATTTGTATGGGTTGAAACGCAATGCATTAATTTTATTGTAAGTAATCTGGTTCTTAAATTTCTCGTTTTTTTTCATTGAGAAATCAATTGCAAACTGATCAAAATCAATCAATTCAAAACTAATGGCATTTTCTCTTGAATAGTCGGTCAGGAATTCATTGACATCTTCAGCCGGACCTGATCCAAGAATGAGAACCTTAGCATTATCCTTTCTCGAAGCCAGGTTTTTACAGTATTGGAGAAAAAATTTCTTTCTGTTTCTTACAGCGCTGGCTGCAGGTTGATTCTGAAAAAAGAGATCCCAGTTTTTATACCGGGGATCTTCATTTACATCATATTGATAAATCTTGTAAATAAGATTAAAATCTCCGGGGTAACCAAAAGGTTTTACAAATGCATGACCGATAAGAGAATTTTCGTTAAGTATGGTTTTTATTTTTTCCCTGAATTCTTTAACATCGTCAAGTCCCAGGCTATTTACAATTGAAGTGAATTCTTCATAATCCGGAAGCTCAGGCCCCCCTTTTGTTATTAAATATTTTAAAAACACGGATGCTTTTTCTTCAAGGCCATTTTTCAAAACAAGAGGATTGGTATTCATGAAAGTTAAATAAAATGATTTCTTTTTATTTTAAATATTTTACTAATTATATAATCTTAAAAATAAGATTTGATTTTCATTATTGGCGAATGGATTTATCAACAGAAATGAAAATATGTTAACATCTTTATAAACAGCGTAAAAGTCTTTTTCCTCAACGTATAGACATTCAATTTCTGCCGACATTTGACTTCAGCAAATTCATGTAATTATACTGAAAGATCTGAAAAATGTTACAGAATCACTCAATTTCTTCCCCATTGAAGAACAATAGTATCAATAATTTATTGATTTTACAATAATTTGTATTTCATTGGTAACACTCTGTCTGATACCCAAAATTTAAAAAAATTAAGTGTTATTACATAAGCAATAATGCTGCGCCTGTTCCGGTGATGATTGTCAGAAAAATCATTGAATCATAACCTATTCCTGCACCGAACTTGTACTCACAAAAAGCCTGAGCAGTGTCGTCATTATCAGGCAAAACAGGAATCTTTTTTGCCGCCAGCAGGGTGTCTCTCGATACGATATTGTATTGCACATGCCACCCCTTCAGCGTTTCAAAAAGGGTTCTTATTATTGAAATAAGTTTCTGCTTTTGAGTCTCATTTGAAGTGCCGGCATAATACCTGCATCCAAATGGCCCCCGTCCAAGCCGGATATAAAATCATATACGGATCCTCCCTCTTTAATAGTTTTGCCTCATCTGATACAGTCTTCCACAAATGCTGAACAGAGTATGTCAGGTACTGGTTCTTCAAGAGCTAAATCGGCTGCTGTGTCAATCTCACCATTATTCGTCAGACATTCCCCAAATTGCTGACATATTCTTTCATCAAACATTATTGAAGGAGCAGAATCGAGGCTTTCCGGATTGTTGCACCATAAACAGCGCAATGGACAGCCTTTGAAAAAGATATTTGTTCTTACTCCATTCCCGTCGTGTATTGAATACTTTTGGATATTAAAAACAGTAAGCATATGTAAGTATCTAATAGCTAATATATTATCAAGGATGTCATGAAATAAGCTTGCTTATTGAAAGTTAAATATAACTATAAATTCTTCTTTTTAACCGGGAAGTTTCAGTTTCAAATCCCTTTCCGGAGATTTTTATTTGTGAAATAATCAATTTATACTATTTTTAAAAACTAATTAAACCACCATATTTTCATTATATGGATCTTACCAAGCGAATCCGTGATAAAATGATGAAAGAGCGCCTCATGTTTGTGTATAGAGGCGTCGTAACAAATGAAAACTCCGTACCGCTTCTGATGCTTCTCGAAAAGGAGATGGAAAATTCAGAATTTGGATTTTTAGGAAGAAAAAGACTTTTCATGTTTGTACTTGAGAGTCTTCAGAATGTTTCAAGGCATAGTGATCAGAATCAGTACGCGGATATGTCGCTTGTCGTTTATTCTAAAAAGGATAATGGGTATACCGTAACTACAGGAAATGTTCTTCCGGCAGCAAATATAATTGATCTTAAAAGCAAGTTGGATGAGATCAATAATCTTCAGACAGACGAGATAAGAAATGTCTACAGGCAAATGCTTAGTAATGCTCAGTTCAGCGATAAAGGGGGTGCAGGACTTGGTCTGATAGAGATGGCAAAAAAGACCGGCAATAAGCTCGATTATGATTTTGTTACGTTAGATGAGGAATTTTCTTATTTTATTTTAAGCAAGACAGTCAATTCTGTTGGAGTCGGAATGCATCACAGGGAAAAGGAGCAACCTTTTAATGGCAAGGTTATTTCACAGCTTGAAAGACTTATGGCTGAAAACAATGTTTACCTTATCTGGTCGGGGCATATATCCACTGATGTGGAGAAAGAAGTTCTCACTTTTACTGAAACAAAACTTGCTGAAGAAGATGTTGAATTAACTCTCAGGAGAAGAATTTTCAGCGTTCTTGTTGAGATCCTTGAGAATGTGGCAAAATACAGTCCGGGAAGAGAACCCGAGGAAAAATTCGGGATGCCGGTAGCAATGATCAGGCTTGAGGACGATGTCTATACCCTGACAACAGGTAATCTTATTCTTAATGAAAAGGTGGAGGATCTCAAGAGGAAGCTTGATACCATAAATAAGTATGATAAAGTAGGACTGAAAGAGCTCTTCAGAAAATCTCTTTCCGGGCAGACTATCAATTCAAACAGCACAGGGAACATGGGACTGATTGATATGGCCAGGAAATCAGGAAGTAAACTGGTATACCAGTTTGAACAGATAAACGAACTCTATTCTTATTATGTTCTGATTGTAAAGGTTGAAGGCAGAACCAATTAAGCCAATGTCTTAAAGCTAAGTGTTTTACCGTCCCACGCGGCATAGCTGCCATTTTTGATCCAGTCGCCGAGAAATACAATTTCTGTTTCCGGCTGCAAATTATANNGACCTTGCATACCTTATCAGATCTTCTTTTTCTTCACCTAGAAATTCTTTTGTTATCCCTTTTCCCAGACGTGAATTCAGTGACCACCTGTGTCCGAACCCAATTCCAATTGCAGGATGGAGGGCTGAATACATCACCTGTAATGGTTTGTTCCTGAAGATGGAAAGAAGTATTTTATATCCACTGCTCGTTGTTCCTAGTCCTTCACCGTGAGCGAGATGGAACTTTTTCCCGTTAAATAGAGTGGTAATTGGGGAAGTATGAATAGTCATGCCACATTCATCAGAAAGATAATCTCCTACCCACATATCGTGATTCCCGGTAAAAAAATGAACAGGGATCCCGGAATCAGTTATTTCAGAAACAGTTCCCAGAAACCGTGTAAATCCGCGTGGAACAACAAGTTTATATTCCCACCAGAAATCGAAGATGTCTCCAAGAAGGTATATCTCTTTTGCATCCTGAGCAACCGAGTTTAACCAGCTGACTACCTTCTTTTCCCTTTCTACAGGTGGAGATCCAGTTGGCAATCCGAGGTGAAAATCAGAAGCAAAATATATATTTTTTGATTCTGTCAAGGAGCACATCTATTTGGTAAATAACTGATCGAGTTTCAGTTGAAGTTCTTTCCCATGAAGGTTTGATGCAATAATTTTACTTTCTTTATCAAACAGGTAATTGGCAGGAAGCGTTTTTACATTGAAAAGCAATGCATTTTTAGGGTCTTTGGGATCATCTTCTCTTGTATTAATCCATGGCAACTCATCAAATTTGACAGCTGCTTTCCATAGCACTTCATTTTCATCGAGATTAATCTGATATATCTCAAACCCCTTTTTGTTGTAAAGTTTGTAAAACTCTTTTAGCTGAAGGTTCTCTTCAATACAATCTTTCGATTGAGCCGACCAGAAGGTAAGAAGTACGTACTTACCTTTAAGTGAGGAGAGTGCGACTCTCTTGCCTGAAATATTTATTAAATCGGGATTCAGGGTTGTACTTGGCAGTTTTTTGCTTATTTGCTCAATCTGGGAGACTAACATCTGATTATACTCCTTTTTAAAATCTCTTGCCAGAGCCTGCACCTGTTTTGAATTAGGATAATGACGGGTAAGTGAATCAGTTACTATTTTAAGGTATTGAAGATCGTGCGGTTCATAGAGAACGTATGTTTGAGGATTAATTCTCTGATATAGCGCTTTAATTGAAGCAAGTGAGTTTATGTTATTAATTATAAAATCAATATTGTTTTTACGTTGAGCTTTTACTACATCAGTAAACTCTGCATTGAGCAAAGGGCCTTTAACATCAAATCCCGGTTCATGAGAAGCCTTTGTATAAAGGGTACTCAGGGAATCAAGTTTTCTTTTTGTCCCGGCAAGAAAAAGATCGAGCGTCTGCAGCTTCTCAGATCCTGCTGATCCTTTGACAGAATAGTTTTCAAAAAGGTTTTTGCCATTAAACAATAGATTTATCTTTTCTCCGGGTTCAGCGAGCAGGGTAATAAAATTTGTCGTTGAAAAACCAAGCTGATAAAAATCGGGTCCTGTCGCCTTTAACTTAAACCGGAAAGAACCTTTCCTGCTTATTTTTGCAGAGTCGACAAGTACACGAGTGTCGACATCCAGTTTGTTGAGGTAAACATATTTTTCTTTTGAATCTTTAATAACGCCATTAACAGCGAATTGGTTCTTGTAATTGCATCCGGTAAAAATAATAACCAGGGTCAGTAGAAAAAGTATTCGTTTCATCAAATGTCGGATTTCCAGTTTTTGTATTCAGGTATTATCTAAATATTTCAGCCAGTTTAGTCTGTAATTGTTGACCTCTCAGGTTTGTTGCAATTATCCTGCCTTCTTTATCAAGCAGATAATTACAGGGTATTGATTCAATCTTATAGAGCCCGACAACTACGGAATTCCAGTATTTAACATCGCTCACATGGATCCATTTCTCAAGATGATCTTCCTGAATGCCATTCATCCAGGCGTCCTTGGTTTTGTCGAGAGAAACCTGGAAAATCTGAAATCCTCTTTTATGATAAGTGTTATATACATTAACAAGATTCGGATTCTCTTTTCTGCAAGGCGTACACCATGAGGCCCAGAAATCCAATAGAACTACTGATCCTCTGGTTGAGGACAGCTTAATTGTGTCTCCGGCAGGTGTAGGAAGGACTATTTCAGGAACCTCGGTTCCTGAAGATGATGGAGGTTCACCAACTGTTTCGCCTTTGATTTTTGCAGTTAACTCCTTAACCTGTTCATGAAGTGATATAACAGGTTCATAATCGGGATAAAGGCTAAACATAGAGGAGTCGACCTTTGCAAAATAGATCATATCTTTTGTGGGATTCAGAACATAAACGCTGGGTGCAACCTGTTGATAGAGTGCAACAAGGCTTACAAGCGATGTGAGATTATCATCAATATATTTTTTAGTGTAGGTGTTAATCTCCCCCAGATAAATCTGTGCCAGACTATCAAGCGATTCAATCACTTTGGGCAACTCGGGTTTATCCACATTTTGTTTATAGATGTTGCTTAATCCTGACAACTTTTTTATTGTTGCCCTGAGTGTTTTGTTGTATTCAGCCATTGATTCAGTGCCTTTTGATCCCTTTAGGGATATCGGATAATTCAATGAATCGCTATGCGCTTTCAGCATGATTTTCTCCCCTGGTTCAACAAGCATCGTCAGAAAGTTATTTTCAGAGCTTTTCAGAAGATAGAAGGAGGGTTGTTTGATTTCTCTCCTGAAATTAAATTTACCGTCAGAAGAAACCCTTATTGAATCAACTGGTTTCAATTCATTCGATTTGAGTTCATCAAGATAAATGTATACCCCGTTAACAGGATTTACAATTGTACCTGATATTCTGACAATATTATTTTTGCAACCAGCAGAAAGTAATACAATAAACAGGTAGAAAAAAAACTTCTTATTCATTAAGTAAAATGTTAATTGGCAATTATTTTCAATTATTGAAATGCAAAGTTATTCTTTTTTTAATCCGCCAATACTTTTAAGAAATTTTATTATTTTTCCAGGTATATGATGTACCTTTACAGGGTTCATTTTTTATTCTTATTCTTACATAGATTCTTTTAAGTTATTCAAATTGTAATTATATGAGTTACATTAAGTTCGATAAAGCTCAAGTTGTAAACCTTGAATTTTCTCTTATAAGGGAGGACATCAGAACTAACAGGGCGGGGTCATATTCTTCAACTACACTGGTTAGCTGTAATACACGCAAATATCATGGATTGCTTATTTGTCCTGTGGATGAGATGGGTGGTGAGAGATTTGTCCTTCTTTCTTCACTCGATGTTACTATAGTAAATAATGACAAAAGTTTCAATATAGGTATAAGAAAATATAAGGGCGACTATTTTAGTCCCAAAGGCCATAAATATATTGAGGATTTTGATGCAGATAACATTCCTTCAAGAATTTACAGGGTAGGTGGTGTTATTCTTAAGCAGGAAAGACTTCTGGTTCATTATGAAGAGCAGCATCTTGCAAGGTTCACAGTTCTTGAAGCTTCGGAACCGATGAAACTACAGTTCCGTCCGTTCCTTGCTTTCCGGAATATTCATCAGCTTACGCATGCCAACATGGCAGCAAATACAAAGGTTGATTTTATAGAAAACGGCATTGAATCCAGGATGTATGAAGGATTTCCTTCGTTAAAAATGCAGTTTTCTACAAAAGTTGAGTTTGTACCTGTACCCGATTGGTATCTTGGCGTTGAATATCCTGAAGAACAAAAACGTGGCTATGATTATTCAGAAGACCTGTTCACCCCGGGTTTTTTTGAGCTTAAGGCTAAAAAGGGAGACATTATTGTTTTCTCTGCCTCCACAAAAGAGGAAAAGACATCAGGTCTTAAACAAAAGTTTACGAAGAATGAATCAGGTAAAATCCCACGCGACAGTTTTATTAATTGTTTAAGAAATGCTGCTCAGCAATTTGTTGAAAAAAGGGGAGGGAAAACTCTTATTATAGCCGGTTACCCATGGTTTGGTGCCTGGGGAAGGGATACTTTTATTTCACTTCCGGGGCTGGCTTTAGCGCGGCATGGACTGGTACTCTACAGAGAAGTCCTGGATACACAGATCAACAAAATGAAGGATGGATTGTTTCCAAATATGGGTAGTACAAGTGACCCGGCATTTAATTCTGTAGACGCACCTCTCTGGTTTTTCTGGGCTGTACAACAGTATATGGAACATGGCGGCACTGATGCATGGGAAAGATATGGGGACGCAGCAAAAACAGTACTGAATGCATTTAAAAATGGTACCGCGTTTAATATTCATATGAGAGAAAATGGTCTTATCTATGCTGCTGCACCAGGGAAAGCGCTTACCTGGATGGATGCAGTAGTAAATAATATTCCGGTAACACCAAGGGGAGGATATGCAGTAGAGATCAATGCTCTGTGGTATAATGCTATCTGTTTTTCACTTGAAATGGCAAAAAGAGAAAATGATAAGAAGTTTATAAAGGAATATGAGAAGTTGCCCGAGTTGATTAAGAAATCATTTCTTGAAATATTCTGGGATGAAAAAATTGGATATCTGGCTGATTATGTTAATGATGTTGAAGGAAAGAATACTTTTATCAGACCGAATATGGTCATTGCCGTCTCACTTCCATATTCAATGCTTGATAAAGAACAGATGAAAAAGGTGTTGGATATAGCAGATAGGGACCTTGTTACAGTAAGAGGA
>PMNJ01000297.1 GCA_003162595.1 Bacteroidales bacterium
ACCAAACGCTCGTCCATCTATCGGGACTTTGCAAAAACGCATGCCAATCCTGACACCCCGCCTGCGACGGGGCAGGCTCCCGGCGACTCAATTAAACTGCCGGTTAGCGGTCATTGATCTCTGCACATTCGGATTGGATTTTCTTATCTGCTCTTCTATCCATAGTGCTTACATTTAAGTAATTGCTGTCTTTTTGAAAGTAATTATGATTATCTTTGTTAAAACAAAATCTAAAATGATGAAAAAGAAAATTCTATTTGGGGTTAGCCTCCTTTTTGGACTAATATTCATTAACTCGGGACTTAATAAATTTTTTAATTACATGCCAATGCCCAAAGACATGCCGGAAAAAATGATGAAAGTAATGGGTGCGATAATGAAAATAGGCTGGCTCTTTCCACTTATTGCAGTTGCCGAGATTACTGGAGGAGTGCTTTTCATCACTAATAAATTTAGGGCACTTGGTGCAATAATTCTTTTTCCAGTTCTTGTAGGAATACTTTTAACTCACATTTTAATTGCGCCATCAGGACTACCAATAGCAATTGTACTTTGGGGAATAGAACTTTGGGTAATCATTGAGAACCGCGAAAAATACTTGCCAATGATTAAATAGGTATTCTAGAGATGAGTAAGCTGGACTTAAAGAAATTTGGCAAGTACTGGTTATGACCGGGACAATAAAACGCTCCGCTAACTCGGACGGTGCTATGAAAAGCACTGTCCGGAGGTTCTGTAAAATTAAATAATAATCTTAAAAAACTTCTTCTTATAAATTCTATAAAATCAGGCTGCTGTTAGCGTTCAGCTTTTACTATGAACAGTTGCATTCAAACCTCCTTTCACCTGATCCCAAGATCGGATAATCCTTCGGTCAAAACTCCCTCTTTTTCTTCTAAACCTGGCGTAAACCTGGGTTAAATAAAAAATATTTAAATGGTAATATGTAAGAGTTTGATTTTCTAATGTACGCGTATTGCTCTCGAATGAGTCAGCAGGTCAAATTTTGGTTGACGAAAACTTCCTTGAATTTTATAATTTTCTCCATGTCTTTTATCAATTGAAGGTTAGATATTTCAAACCTCTTTTCTACAGGAGATGACTTCTCATCATATACCATGGGGAAAAGTGTAAACCTCCTGTAACCTGGAACTAAGTTTAAAATCAGTCCTTCATTGATCACCTCAAAAATCGGTCTGACTTCACCGAACATTCAATAAAAACAACAAGGATTTAACTCCGGATTGGGGTGGTCTATATTATCCGGCCAAATTTGGACAAGGTCTTTTAGGATTTCTGCTTAGTCATAATATCTTCTTCTTCTGTAGTAACCTCCACCACCACCGCCAAGAAGAAGAACGAGACCCAAAATAAATCCTGCCCAATATAACGAACCTGCATTATGTTCAGCATACAATGCAACATTCGCCCCCAATAATTTCGCAATCAATACGAAAGGGGAAATGAATCCGTGAACAATACCGTACAGGAAACCATATTCCTCCTTGGTCATGCCAACAGGAGCACAGGAAATAACAAAAAACAGAACCAGCAATAATAATAATCCAATAAATATTCTTTTTGTTTTCATATAGAAAAATTTTAAAACGTTTTTACTCATTAAGTGATATAAATTTGAAGCATATGAAAAATGTCAAAAAATTTCCATTCAGAGTTTTATCAAAATTATGCCGGATAACCTTAAAGAGATCTATGTATAATAAAAAAAGGGGAAATTATTAAAGAAAGTTATCTATCAATCGTTTATAAAGGTGAGCATCTATATACTCAAAAGTATTACACAACTTTAGAAAAAGATTACATAATTCACACATTTCCCGAACAATATGTTAAAACTGTAAATCAATTACATAGAGCATGTCAAATGCCTCATTCTTATTCAAAGTCATTTATATTGAGTCTTGTCTTTATCCCCTATAATTTGGGTAGATTAGTTTAAAGAAAGAGAAGTAAAAATATGGATTAAGAAAAGAATGATGGTAACTACCACCGACCTTTGCATAATGTAAAATCCGTCCTTCCTTGACCACCACAAAATCCGGTCTTCATTCACCGAACATCCAAAACAAAACAACAAGGATTTAACTCCGGCTTTGGATGGTCAGTTTATATTGATTAATAGTGATTGCGATCAATGACAATTCCAGAATTTCAATCAAGACAAGTGAGGTTTCATACAGCAGATCAAAATATGCTAAATAAAAGGCCCCCGGAGATGATTTCCGAAGGCTAACAATCATTATATAATCAACAGATTCTACACCTTACTGAATTTTATTTTCAAAATCGATAAAAGAAATATATGCCAAGAGACGGCTCAAACATATTATTATGGTATTCTTTGTAGTTAAAATGGCACATTAATCCTGCCTCTAAGCTAATCCCACATGTTTTAGTAATATAACAATCTCTTCCAATTCGTATGTTCGAATCCAACGAACCTTCGACCCCTGTGCCATTGAAACTATTTAACCCTAACCTTCCATACCAGGGATGCATTTTTGAGAATTCAGACGAACCAGCAAAATGGTAATAGAAATCTCCTGATAATGAATACAGGTTTCCCCATGTAAGAATGCCAGTTCCTCCAAATGGTGGAAAGTATCCAATATTCAGTCCTATTTGAGCCTGATTAAAAACTTGATATTTTATACCAATATTTATTAAATCTGGGAATCCAATTCCAGCTGATATAGTTGCTTTCTCTTGTCCAAACATTTGTCCACCAGAACTTAATAATAAATTTATTATCAATAGAATTTTATATATAGGCTTCACTTTGTTTTTCATTTTAATGTGGTTCAAGGGAATGGGAATAACTAAAATTACTAGATGTCAGTTATGTAATCATGTCTTGATGTTATGATCTTAATTTATGACATTAAACGGTGCAAATCGGTTTGAAGACATACACTCTTTATTGGTTGTTTCATAATAGGTATTATTAAATAGTAGGCCCTCGGATATTGATTTCCTAGGATAGTATTTGTCCTATCTCTTGTAAGAATATTTTTTCAATAGTTCTTTATTTTTATTGAAATTATCAATACTTATGTCTATCGGAATCCTGATTCGGAGTGAACCAATCAAAGTCCCTATTATTAGTCCCGGTAAACTGAAAAGAACTCCCAAAAGTTTTGCTTTGTCCGTCGCACTCCAGCAAAATATATCAAAAGAACCAGGGAGAGGATGATCACTGCCCGATGAATAGCCTATTATTGCACCTGCCAATGATCCTATAATTAAGCCTGACAAGGCTCCTTTGATAACTGAATTTTTACGACCTATTTCAATAATTCCAATATTTTTATATTCTATTTCTGTTGTTTGATACTTGCCGGATAAAAAATCCCTCTTATGTAAATATTTTGCTACTATAATGGAAGAATCCTTTATTTGATACAAAACATCTGCTCTTTGTTTTTTCTTATCCAGTCTAATCCATGTACGATAAATCTTGGACTTTTGCAGAGTATCTTTTTGTGCAATGGAAGGCTCTTTTATTATTATTTTAATCTTATTCATATCAAAAACAAATAGTTTATTATCGACAGTTTGAATCTCAACGATCCAATCAGCCCTTTTAATGATTTTCCCATTAATACTTGTTCCATTCTTGAGGTAAATTGTATCCTGATACCCTTTCTGGGCTAGCATGACACTGCTGATAGTGATCAAAAAAATAGATGGTAAAAATTTCTTCATGGCGTTATTTCTTTTTATTTATTCAGAAACCGACTCAAGGCAAAATAATTTTTCAGATTGTTTACTCATAAGTTTATTATCATTCACTCCTTACTCTTTTATGAAGAAGAAACTCAATAAACGGGCCAATCAATGTAAAAAATTGATAAACAGTTATGTAGAAAAGGAGGTGAATTAAAGCTGGATTAAAAGCGTATCGTTTTGCAACAGTTCGTTGATTCAGTATGCTACAATTATATACAAAAACCGAGGGTTAGGTCCACCTTTGTCCTGCCGGCTTTCACCGAACATACAAAACAAAACAACAAGGTAGCTGAATTAAGATTTAAAACTTCATATTGGAGTCCAATGGATATTGCACAGACCTACATAATGGCTGGTGAAAATGATAAAGCTATTAAATGGCTGCAAAAGTGTTTTGAATTGCACGACCCAAATCTTCCCTATCTCCTTTTACCAATATTTGATAACTTGAGGGAAGACCCACGATTTCAAGAGATTGCAAGGAAGATGAACCTCCCTTACAAATAAATTGAAAGTTTATTCAGTTTTTAGATGATTGAATCATCCTTATATGACCACCTCAAAATCCGGTCTGCTTTCACCGAACATCCAATACAAAACAACAAGGATTTAACTCCGGGTTGGGGTGGTAGCCTTACTCCTACTAAAGGTAGTCAGGGCCACTGGCTTTTTCAATATTTATTAGTACTTTTATTGAACATATAACCATTTGACCTTCATGCTAAAATATATTATAATATGAATTAAGTGATAATTAATAATAGTTTGATGGAGAGACTCAGCAGGTCATAATCTTTATGATTCAATAAAAAATAACTTAGAGATAAAAACATGAAAAAGAATTATAATGGAATAGCATTAGTGTTATTAATAGTTGCTTCAGGGACAAAATGTGTAGCACAGGATGATGGTAGGTCGTTGCTCAAACAGGTTATCAAGAATAACCAGGAAACTGTAGATGCAATTGCAATGTATCCAACAGAAACAAGAAAAATAATATTTGAAGCTACTGAATATCCTGAAATTATTGCAAAGCTGAATGGAATGCAAAATAATTCACAGGACGCATTCCAAAAACTAATTTCCACTTTCTCTAAAGAAGAGCAGGAGAAAATATGGAACCTGACCCGATATGATGGCTTGATAGCTGATCTTGCTGCTTCCACTAATAAATCAGAAGATGAGATCAATAATATGTTGGCTAATTACCCAGAAGAAATACAAAAAACCGCTTTAGAGGAGCGAAAAAATAATTACAACCTGATTATTCAGATTGATAAAATGAATAAAGGCTATAATTCAGATTTTGAGCTTTTGCTAAGTGGTTACAATCCCGAAGTTATAAATACTTTCAGGGAAATGATAAAAATGCCTGAAGTCCTGGATATGCTTTTTGACAATATGCAATATACAGTAGTTGTAGGGGATTATTATAAAAAGAATCCTGAAAGAGTTATACATAAGACAGATTCTTTAAACCTCATATTAACTCAAAAAAATGCAAAGGAAGCAGACGATTGGAAGCAAAGTTTAAATAACAATCCCCAGGCACAGGAAGAATATATCAATGCAGCGCAGGAATATGCCCAGGACAATGGCTATCAGCCTGATGATTATAATGCTCCCCTTACACAGGATGTAACAAATTACAATACTAATCCATACAATTGGTGGTTCGGCTACCCTTCATGGTATCCTTATGATTACTGGAATCCTTACCCATACTGGTATGACTGGGGATTTTATTATAATCCCGGCCGAAATGTAGTTTTTTTCGGACTTCCCTCTGAGTACTTCATGGAATGGTACTTCTATTATCCTGAACATTTTTCTAAATATCCCGAATTAGCTAGCCATTATTATGATTACTATGACATGCACCGCGAATCAATGAATAATAACAGCATCAGTCATAGTGTGAACGACTGGCGTAACAGGAACAAGGATATAGTTACTGATAATTGGGATAGAAATAATTCTAACCGGACTCAAATGTTTAAAGAATACGGGCAGATGGAGACGAACAGGCAGAAATATAATACCAGAAACCCGCAGCGCCAGATTGAGCAATCTGAATATTTACAAAAGAAACAAAACAAATATCCTTTGTTGACTTCAAATGTTCCTGAAAAACAATTAATTCAAAGGAATTCTGAAAGAAAAAATATTCAGGGAAATGTTCCTGAACCTATTAAAAAGCCTGCAGTTACAATACCTGACCGTTATAGAGCTCCAGTAAATGACCAGATTAACAAACAGGCTGTACAAAATCGTCAAAACAATAATAGTAATGTTCAAAATGGCAATATTAACAACCAACAAACGGTACAAGCAAATCCTCAGCTAAAAAGCCCCAATCCCACAAGGCAGACTGAAAATTCAAATCAGATAAGAAATGCTCAGCAATATCAACAAAATACATGGAAGCAAATGCGACCACAATCTCAATCTGTCCAACAATCCAGACCACAAAGCAGTACTCCTGCTACAGGTCAGCAGGCAAACCGCCGGGTTGAACAACCTGTAATTAAAAACACTCAAACTCCATCAAGTAATAAGAGGAGATAATTGATAGCAACTTTTTTTATGATAGACTCAAATACCCAATTGCAAAGAAAAGAAATGTGAAGCACGAAACACAGACCGAAAACAAGATAAAATGACCACCTTTGATCAGTCCGATTACATTAAGATACGGCCTTATTAGTTGAATATAAGTAAACAAATATTTGGCAATTTAAAATCATCCGTGTCAATATCATCCTGAAAAGTGACTTCGTGTTTCAAAAAATTATAACTCTGAACCGACAGATTAAAAACAGTTCAAAGCGTTTTTACAAAATCCGGCCTTTTTTAACTACTTCAAAATCCGGTCTGCTTTCACCGAATATACAAAACAAAACAACGAAGATTAAACTCCGGTTTAGAGTGGTCAATTTGTTGCGGCCAGAGGTGGTCAGTTTCTACCGGCTAAGGGTGGTCAATTTGTCCGGCTTTTCCAGTTCATATAAAATGAATGCAGTAGAACCCTGGGCTTGTCTTAATGATGTTTAACCCGCTTGCCGGATCATAAAGCCAACAAACTTCATGAATTGCTGCCGAATAATAGGAAAACTCTCGAATAATCGTTAATTTCTTTCATAAAAACAGATAAATCTTGATGTAGTCCAATGAGTTTTTTCTTATATTTAACGTAAGCATACATAGTATCATTTTACCACATATGTAACATTATGTATGAATAATGCCAACAGACCACAACCAAAATAAATACTTAATTTTAACTACATGAGAATAGCTTTTACATTATTAACAACAATATTGCTTGTATTTGGAAATAGCAATGTTTACGGACAAAAGAAATTTGAATTAGAAGACTATGCCAAGTTCGTCAATATCTCCGACCCACAAATATCGCCTGATGGTAAAAGTGTTGTTATTGTTGTGTCCAGACCCGACTATGTTCAAAATCGTTTCAATGCCGAATTGGTATTGGTAGAAGTGGCTTCGGGTATAAAGAGAGTGCTCACACAAGACAGGTTTACAGTAACCAGCCCACGGTGGTCACCCAACGGTGAACAATTGGCTTTTATATCCAAAGTTGGACAAGGTAAAGATGCTACTAATCAAATCTTTGTACTCTACATGATGGGCGGGGAAGCAAAGCAAATTACCAAAGCACCAAAAGGCGTACAACATTTTGCATGGAGCCCAAACTCTGTAGACATTGCTTATGCAGCACTTAACGAACCCAAAGACAAAACTGAAATTGAAAAAGGTTTTACAGGTTTTGAAATAGCCAACAACGATATGTTTGTGGGAAGCCAACCAATGGCGGCTCATATTTGGTTGGTAAATACTAATACAGGAGACAACAAAAGATTGACAGATGGCGATTGGAGCTTACCACTTGTCATTCCACCAAGTGCACCATCTTCACCATTCTCATGGTCGCCCGATGGTAAAACCATCCTGTTTGTAAAAGTAGTATCTGCCTATTCAGGTGATTTGCAAAAAAGAACCATCCAAATGCTTAATGTAATTGACAGAACTTACAAGCCATTAACCACAAGAACAAAATTGGAAGCCTTCCCTAATTTTTCACCAGATGGGAGTAAAATTTCCTATTGGTTTAAAAGAGATGATACTGGTGTGAGTATCAATGAACTATGGGTTACTAATGCAACTGACAGTGAAGGCCAGGCCATTTCTTCCAAATTAAATAGAGACCTGTTTCTCTCAGCATGGATGCCCGATGGTAAAAATTTATTGGTGGGCGGACATAGCGACAATAAGACTTCAATGTGGAGCATGAACTTAGATGGCAAAACAACACCTCTTGACATAGGAAGTGTTTGCCCCTCCTGGGCATTTTGGATGGACGCTACAGTTAGTAAGACTGGTGCTATTGCGTTTACTGGTTCTGAACCAAGTAAACCGGTTGAATTATATTATATGGCATCAACCACTTCAAAACTTATTCAATTAACTGATTACAACAGCGAAGTGAGCAAGATGACGCTGGGCAAAACAGAAACTTTTAGATGGGAAAATGACGGTTGGAAACATTGCGGCATAATAACTTATCCTACTAACTATGAAAAAGGGAAAAAATATCCTTTGGTTTTGGTTATACATGGAGGCCCCAATGCAGCATCGGTAGAACAGTTTTCCAGATTTCCGCAACTACTGGCAAACGAAGGATACTTTGTATTTGAACCCAATTATAGGGGAAGTGATAATTTAGGTAACGAATATAGAAAATCGATAGTGGGAGATGCAGGTGCAGGCCCTGGCCGTGATGTTATGACAGGCCTGAAAAAACTAACCGCTACCGGAATAATAGACACTGCCAAAATTGGAGTAAGCGGTTGGTCGTATGGTGGTTTTATGACTGTTTGGCTGGCAGGGCATTACGGTGGTTGGAAAGCAGCAGTTGCTGGTGCCGCGGTGACTGATTGGGTTGACGAATACAGTTTGAGCGATGGCAATGTTACTGGGGAAGATTTTATTGGTGGCTCACCATGGGTAGGTGATAACATGAAAAAGTACATTGCGCAATCACCCATTACCGAGGCTAAAAACATAAAAGCACCTACACTAATTATGGCAAACAATGCAGACCCAAGAGTGCCGGTTACGCAATCCTATAAATTATATCATACATTGACAGATAACGGTACTCTTACAAAATTTATTGGTTGGCCAATTGCTGCCCACAATGCCACCGACCCAGTAACACAAATGCAAAGAGACAGAGCATGGCTGAATTGGATGAATACGTATTTGAAGTAATTGATATAGTGGTGACTTCATAACTTGTAAAAACAGAACGGGGAAAGCCGGAAACCGACCCTTTATTCAAGAGTATCAGGAATGAACCAGAGTTTCAACAGATCACCAAGGACATCGAAGCTAAATATCAGGCAGAACATGAGAGAGTAAGGAAATGGCTTGAGGAACATGGGATGTTGTAAGAAGAATTATTTATAAATTACCGCCAACCTTTGTTTAAATTTAAACACATTTTGTCTAAAACCTGGCGTAAACCTGGCGTAAAAAAAAAGACACCCACAAATTGAGATTGTAAGTGTCTGATTTTCATTGTGGGCCCAGCTGGGCTCGAACCAGCGACCCCCTGATTATGAGTCAGGTGCTGCTAACCAGCTGAGCTATGGGCCCAAAAATTCATAAATCCATTCATATGGCCCCTCCTGAATCAGATCAGGTGCTGCTAATCCTGAAAATCACAATATTTCGCAGAAATATTGATTGATTTTCGAGGATCCACGTTCCGCCTTGCGGAACGGGACCAGCTGAGTTCCGAAATAGCAAAATATCTTTGCTATTTCGAGAATGCTCGAAAAAATATGAAATAAAGATTTCAATTTTTTCGGCACTATGGGCCCAATAAAAACGGACTGCAATATTAGTTATTTGAATGTAATTATGCAAGTCCCCTGTAAAAAGAAAATTTGTCAATCCTCTTTCTTTAAATACTCCATCAATACATTTACCGCCTCATCCATGTCATGACCGAATGTGAGTATCCCGGCTCTGTCGCCTGCCATTATGATGATTCTTTTTTCATAAACATCTGAATCCTTGAAAAGGCGCAGGATGTCTTTTGCCAGCCCTATTGTTCCGTAGTCCATTGATGGATTTGTTGTAGGGACTTTATAAATAAGCTCATTCCAGAGTTCTATACTGTGAACATGAATAACTGCATTTGCCCCGGGATCAGCTGAATATATTGCAGCATGTGTCAATGATTCGGAGGATGCTTTTAATGGTCCCACACACTGAACAGCATTGTCTTCAATATTAAATGAACTTACCTTGACATAATGACCAGGTTCCAGTTCAGGAATTTCTCCAGTTGCAGAACCTGTAATTACGAATTGGTTTCCACCTTTTATCCTCATGCTGATATTTCCAAAGCCAACTCCATTCTCATAAGCTCCGATAAGATCCATATTGTACAGAACTTCTCTCCAGTAATTTATGATTTCGTATTGCTCATCAGAAATTACAGGGCCCGACTGGTTCCAATGACAATTGAATTTAACTACCCCTTCCATATTAATTGAATTTATATGAAAACATTTCTTTAATATCCTTTTCTGTAGCCCTGCATATTCCTTTTTCGGTTATTAGTCCGGTAATAAGACGGGCAGGTGTGATGTCAAAACCATAATTGGCCGCAACGGTATCCTCCGGACAGATCCGGACCGACTTGATTTTTCCTTCAGCAAAACCCGAAACATTTGTTACCTCCTCAGGATCGCGCTCTTCTATTATTATTTCCTTCACACCATCACTGATATTGAAATCAATTGAAGATGATGGAAGTGCGCAATAAAAAGGAATTCTATTATCAAAGGCGGCTAGTGCCTTCAGATAGGTTCCGATTTTATTTGCAACATCTCCTGTTCTGGTTGTCCGGTCACTGCCAACAAT
Organism: Bacteroidales bacterium; assembly: GCA_003162595.1. Lineage (GTDB taxonomy): Bacteria > Bacteroidota > Bacteroidia > Bacteroidales > VadinHA17 > LD21. The sequence goes on from PMNJ01000297.1 coordinate 10,711, forward strand.
AACAATGTCAACTTGTTTTTGTTGCATCAGATGGCCGCCTGAATTATCGGGTATCAATGTATAGGGAATATCGTTTTGACCGAGTTCATATGCAGTGAGTTTTGCACCCTGGTTTCGTGGCCTTGTTTCATCGACCCACACATGAACAGGAATACCTTTTTCATGAGCCAGATAAATCGGAGCTGTTACAGTACCATAGTCTATACAGGCCAGCCATCCGGCATTACAGTGAGTAAGTATATTAACTGTTGCCCCTTTTTTTTTCTTACTTAAAGATTCGATCAATTTTAATCCGTGCTTTCCTATCTGTCTGCAGTTTTCTTTTTCTATTTCACAAATCTCAAGGGCGGCATCAAGAGCTGATTTTGTCAGGGAAGCTGGAGAATCGAGATTTTTCAGCTTTCCCATCACATAATTTACAGCCCATGAAAGGTTAACTGCAGTAGGCCGGCAGGATATCAGGTATCGTGCAGCATTTGAAAGATGTTCCCTGATGTTTGTCTGAGAGTTGATCTCGAGTGTGGCCAGGTAGATGCCAAATGCCCCGGTAGCGCCAATAAGAGGAGCTCCCCTGACGGTCATGTCATTTATTGCATTAAAAACATCGTCAACCGACCGGAGGTCCTTTATTTCAAAGAAGAAAGGCAGCTTTTGCTGGTCTATGACCCTGACAACGGCAGTATCACTTTCATCAATCCAGATGCTCTGATAATTCTGATTGCCTATCTTCATTTTTTTATTTTCTTCCCGTCCCCGAAGTAATAAAGCATCAAAAATACAAAATATTAAAGTATTATATTGATTTCGGATTTTAGATTGTTGAATTCGGACTTGGGAGCAAAGCCGCCTGTCCCACTGAAGGGGGGCAAAAAAACAGGAATAGAGGGAGTAATTTAGAAGGGATTCGGAGCTAAGGATTTCGAATTGTCGACCAAATCATTCGAAGGCATTGATATTTTTTCTAATTGTATTATCTTTGCATGGAGGAAGATAATATGCAAAAATGCGCAGTATATGATTAACAAAGAGGAGATTAGAAAAAAAATTATCGTTTCAGCAGGACAGATTTTCAGCCATTATGGCTTTAAGAAGACAACCATGGATGAAATAGCAAAAGCGCTGAAAATGGGAAAAAGTTCCATTTATTATTACTTTGAAAGCAAAGAAGATATCTTTGAAGCTGTTGTACTCTATGAAGCCAATGTCCTTAGAAATGAGCTTACTACTGCAATTAAAGCTGTTGAATCGCCTATCGAGAAAATGAGAAGTTATGTTTTTGTAAGAATGAAATCGTTCGAAAAACTTTCAAATTATTATAATGCTATCTTTGATAAAAACCTTGATCATTTTGATTTTATAGAGACCATCCGCGAAAAATATGACAGGGAGGAGCTTGCAATTCTCCGTCTGATAATATATCATGGAGCAAGAAAAAAAGTCTTTAACGTGGTAAACAGTGAATATACAGCAATGGCTGTACAGACAACACTGAAAGGACTTGAGGTCCCTCTATTCTGGAAAAAGAAAGAGATGAATATTGAGAACAGGCTGAATGCCATTCTTGATGTCCTGTTCTATGGGATTGTTAAAAACAAGTAGGGATGTTGCATTTATACGTGTAGGGACGTTGCATGCAACGTCCCTACACGTATAAAAATCGTCCCTACCGGATAATAACAGCCCGTTTTTTATTTTTCAGGCTCCAGTACAACCCGGCAATACCCAGCAAAACAAAAGGGATACTCAACCATTGTCCCATATTGAGTTTCATGGTTGCTTCAAAAGCCACCTGGTCTTCTTTCAGGAATTCAATAAAGAAACGGGCAGTAAATACTAATATGCACAACAAACTTATAAGCATACCCTGATAATGTTCCCCTTTTTTCGACCAATATAGTCTGTAAAGAAGAACAAAAATAGCCAGATAGGCTAATCCTTCATATATCTGTGTCGGGTGTTTCGGGGCAACTTCGTGGTTTCTTAAGAAAACAAATCCCCAGGGAACAGTGGTTTCTATGCCGTAGATTTCAGAATTCATCAGATTTCCCATTCTGATCAGAAACCCCGACAGAGCAACTACAATGGCAATACGGTCGAGGACCCAGAAGTAATCTTTTTTTTCTTTTTTTGCAAAAAGCCATACGGCAGTCAGGATGCCAATTGCAGCACCATGACTTGCAAGACCTCCATGCCAGATCATTATAATCTCCAGCGGATGGCTTAAATAATAGCCGGGTTCATAGAAGAGGCAGTGACCCAACCGGGCGCCGATGATAACGCCAATGGCCATATAAATCGTTAATCTGTCAAGAACAGCTTCCCCGAGATTTTCATTTTTGAAAATCCTGTTCATGATAATATATCCGAACAGAAAAGATGAGGCGAACAACAACCCATACCATCTGACCGCAAAAGAACCAATTATTGGAAGGCTGAAGCGGAATATTTCAGGATTCACATCCCAGGGAATCACAAGTAAATGCATAATTAACAATTTTGTTAGGGCCAAAGGTAGAAAATAATATTATTGATCAAAACCAAAAAACCAGGGTTATGTATAGTTTCTAAACCCTCTTTCCCGTTTCCCCCAAGGGGGAAAGGCTTTGTTTGTGCTCCTTCCCCCTTGGGGGAAGGCTGGGATGGGGGTTATTGAATGAAAAATAGTCCTCATATTTATATTGAAAACCAATTGTCATTTAATTCAATATCGAAATGAATCTTTAAAAAATGATGTAAGTTTGTAGTTCATTAATAAACCGATGAAGTTTATGAATAGAAGGATGATTGCCCGTCTTTTTCTTAGTTCAGCTCTCGTTGTAATAATCGGTGCATGTGCTAAGATCAGTTCTCCTTCGGGCGGTCCAAAAGACAGGACACCTCCGGTTGTAGTGAAAAGTATTCCGGTGAATGGGGCCAGAAATTTCAGGGGGAACAAACTTGAAATTGTATTTAATGAATATGTTGCTCTGGATAACATAAATGAAAAATTCATGGTTTCCCCACCTATGAAAAAGAAACCGAGAGTATTCTTAAAAGGGAAGGCTGTAGAGGTTGAATTCGATGATAAACTGAAAGACAGTACAACGTATACTTTTTATTTTCAGGATGGAATAAAAGATCTGAATGAAGGGAATATTCTTCAGAATTATCAGTTTGTAATTTCGACCGGACCGGTAATAGATTCTCTTTCTGTTACAGGGAATATTTATAATGCATTTGATCTTAATGTTCCTGAGAAAACAGAGGCACTTTTATACAGGGAGTTAGCTGATTCTGCTGTGGTTAAGCACCTTCCTGAATATATTTCAAGAGTAGATCAGGATGGCTATTTCAGGATTGATAATGTTCGTCCGGGAATTTACAGGTTATATGGACTGAAAGATGGGGATAACAGCAAAAACTATAATCGTCCTGATGAAGAGTTTGCATTCATGGATTCCACTGTGGTAATCACCCCCGGGAAAAATTACATTCCACCACCTCCTGTTGTTAAAGATACAATAAAGGTAAAAAAGGGAGAAGCCAAATCCAACCAAACAGTCAAAAAGGGGATAAACAAAAACACTGCAGCATCTAAAGACACAACAAATCTAAAGAAAGCAAAAAACATGGAACCGGTAGCCTTAATCGGAGAATACAAACTACACCAGTTTACTGCACTGAAGAAAGCTCATTACCTTATAAGTTCTCACAGGGATCATAAATACCAGTTGACATACATCCTCTCTTTGCCCCCCGATACAATGAAATTTGATTTTT
>PMNJ01000257.1 GCA_003162595.1 Bacteroidales bacterium
CAGTGAACGGACAACATGCCCCTGTTATAGCATTTCCGCCATACCATAGTGATATCACAGGATTAATAAACCCCGGTATCAATAAAATTGATGTTAATATAATCGGAAGTCTTAAAAATCTTCTTGGGCCTCATCATAATAATCCAAAACCTGGCCTTGTTTCTCCATGGATCTGGAGAAACGTGAAAAGCTACCCACCCGGAAAAGAATACCAGATGCTGGATTACGGATTATTCGAAGACTTTAACCTTTTACATAGTATTCAGTAAGGTTTTGTAATTTTCATTCTTTTACTTATTGGTACTGGGTTCTCGTTGCCTGGTGCCAAGCAGTGGCGTATAAAATATCTGATCAATTACCCAGAACCCAATACCGGGTACCGGGTACCATAAATATAAATTTTTTCGAATACTCTCATTTTAAGCGTACAATCAACTAAATATCAATATACTATTTTAGACCTATTGCAGAAAAGAAATATTTTTCTACATTTGAAACAATTTATAACTTGGTATTTGGTTAAAATTAAATTTAATTAAAAACTTAAACGGAAATTGGAGATTTTGTAAAGGTCTACAAAATACCCATTGAAACTAAAACTTAAAACTTAACCTATGAGAAAGCTTTTAACCTTTATTTTTTCTTTGTTCATTACCGGCAGTCTGCTTGCGGGCGGACTGGTTACCAACAATAACCAGAGTGCCATGTTCACACGCCTGCAGAACCGTAATGCCTCAACCAGTATTGATGCAGCTTATTTCAATCCGGCAGGTTTAACCAGGCTTGGCGACGGATTTTTTGCTTCAATTAACAATCAGACAATCACTCAGACACAAAAAGTAATCAGTGATTATAAATATCTCACCGGTACTCCAAAAGAGTATATTGGTAATGTAAGTGCGCCTATTTTCCCCGGAATATATTTAGTGTATAATACAGGGAAACTGTCATTTTCAGCAGGATTTAATCCAATTGGAGGCGGTGGTGGAGCAAAATATAAAACTGGGCTGCCATCATTCGAAATGAATATTGCTGATATTCCTCCAAGTTTAACAGCCCAGGGCATACCAACTTCACAATATTCAGCAGATATTTATTTCAAAGGCTCTTCGGTTTATTTTGGTTATCAGGCCAATGTTGGCTACAAAATAAATGATAATCTTTCTGTTGCAGTTGGTGCACGTTTGGTTTCCGCTTCAAATAAATACAACGGCTATTTAAAAAATATCAGTATAAATCCTAACTACCCGGCTTTTGGAGCTTCTTATAACGGAGCAATGGTGTTGGCAAGTCAATTCTTTACTGATGGTCAAACATACTTAAATGGTGTTTCAACTCAATTATCAGGTACTGCTTCTTCGTTGCAGCCATTAATTACAGGTGGTGCAGGTGGGGTACTTCTATCCAATGGGACAGCTGTTGGTTTAACTCCTACCCAGGTTGCAACTCTTCAAGGTACAATCTCTGCCTTAGGTGGCAACCCGGCAGGTATGACAATAGCGCAATCTCAGGCATTTTTCTCCGGAGCGTCAACTTCTTATGGAGCTAAAGCTGGACTTATGGGAGAGAATGCTACTGCAAGCAAGGATATTAATGTAGATGCTTCTGAATCCGGAACAGGTATCACCCCAATTCTCAGCGCAAACTTTTCACCTTCAGACAATCTGGATATAGCTGTAAAGTATGAATTCAAGACTGAGCTTAATATGAAAACAAAAGTTGTCAATGGTGAAGGCGGAGGAATATTTGTTGATGGGCAGACTGTTATAGCCGATATGCCTGCAATGCTTTCATTTGGAGTGGATTACAGACCTATTAAAAAACTTTTGCTTTCTGCAAGCTTCGATGAATACTTTGATAAAAATGTTGATTACGACGGCAGTGCAACCATAAATATAAATGAGATCGATAAGAATTTCGTTGAATACGGACTCGGAGCAGAATATGGTCTTACTGAGAAACTGCGCATAAGTGCAGGTTGGGCTCATACCGAAACAGGTGTAAATCTCAATTATCAGAGCGATCAGAGTTTCAGCACAAACACCGACTCATTCGGGGCAGGATTTGGTTACCGTATCACACCGATGATCGATCTTAACCTGGGCGGCCAGTACACATTCTATAATGATGGTAAAAAACCTTTTGATCCGCGTCTGAGCTTCGACCCAAGTATTTATACTGAAACATACAAAAAAGTAACCTGGATGGTTGCATTGGGTCTCGATTTCTATTTCGGAAAGAAATAGCGTTAAAATAAAAATCAGAGAGGCTATATCATATGATACAGCCTCTTTTTTTAATATATAATACCTTGTGAATTAAGATGTTTAATATATAACTCGTTTCTTGGAATACCTGACAATTTCAACTTTGTGTACCATTCCGCTGCTTTTGGGATATTAGCAGTTTCTTTTGAAAGCTTAATAATATTTATATATATCAAACCCTCTATTCCTGAATTCTTACTATCAATAGTGCCGGCAATTTTAATGAAATTCATTAATGCTTCAGCCGGCTCTTCCTTCTCGGCAAGGACAGAAGCATCATCAATCTTCCTGTTAAGATCGCTGTTAAGACATACTCCAAAGAAGGAAAAACAGTTGTCTGAACAATCCTCCACCAGATCAATCCATTGCGTGTTCTGCTTCAATGGTGGAAATGTCAGTTCAAAATTCAGCCTTTCCCCTATTGTCTTGAATTTATAGGAATCAGGACAGACAGGAATACCTTTCGAAGCAGTCAGCTTGCTTCGTGTGCCATCGGGATAAATGATGAGGATATTTTTATCCGCACAGAAATAACCGCCGGTGATTCTGTTTTCCACACTGAGGAAAATCAATGTTTTTTGTGGTGTAATTTCAATCTTTGAGATCTCAAGTGTCTCATGACTTTTAAGACCAATATTAGGATGATTAAAGGTTTGTGAATTTATTTTTACAAAACATGTTACCAGAAAGAACAAAACTGAAATTGTTACCCTTATTTTCATTTTACGATTAATTAGTAACTGCAATTTATGAATTTACACTCTTTTATGATAAATAACTTCTTGAAAACTCAAATTATCTCCTTAAATAAACAATGAAATTAATGATATTCAGAATCTTATCCCAAAAGTTAACCAAATTGTAACAATTAAGTAACAAATAGCTGATAGTTATAACATTAAATGAAGTTAACTTTGCGT
>PMNJ01000142.1:0-230 GCA_003162595.1 Bacteroidales bacterium
CTTTCTAAAACCATAAAAAAATAGAACAATAAAGTTCGATTAACGCTTTTCATAAATCAAAGTACTTTTTATCTTTGTTTGTACATATATTAGAACTATTATGATTTTTGGATACGCCAGAGTTTCTACCAAGGAACAAAATCTGAATTTACAGACGGATGCGCTTAAAAAAGCCGGTTGTGAAAAGATCTTTCAGGAGAAAGTTTCCGGGAGATCTCCAAACCGGCCAG
>PMNJ01000142.1:275-463 GCA_003162595.1 Bacteroidales bacterium
GATAAAAGGACTTGAAGCAGCCAGGGCAAGAGGATCAAATGGAGGAAGACCGGCAGGATCTTATAATAAGAAGAAAGCCTCTGCAATTGTTACGCTTTATAAACAAAAAAACTCAATTAACTTTATCGAGGAAACACAAAATATAAGCAGATCAACAATATATCAATACCTTAGGAACGAAGGAGTAG
>PMNJ01000142.1:669-2780 GCA_003162595.1 Bacteroidales bacterium
ATCAAACTTTCCAAGAGAACGATAGCAAGCTTGCAATACCGGACGAGATAATAACCAACAAGATCTACTAGGCAAGAGATAAAAAGGTGATGCTGGATGAAGATCTGGCAGAGCTTTACGGAGTCACCACCGGGAATCTGAATAAGGCTGTTAGCCGAAACAGAGCCCGCTTTCCGGATGACTTTATGTTCCAGCTTACAAAAGAAGAGTTCGATAACTTGTTCTTCCAAACTGGAACATCAAGTTGGGGAGGCCGGCGTAAACCTCCTTATGCTTTTACTGAACAAGGCGTGGCGATGTTATCAGGAATATTGAACAGTGAACAAGCTATAACAGTAAACATCCAGATCATGCGTGTATTTACAAAGGTCCGGGAGATCCTGATGGATAATTTAAGTATAAGGCTTGAGATAGAACAGATAAAAAAGACGTTTTTAAATCAGGATAAAAATATAGAACTTGTCTTCAGTTATCTTGATGAACTGATGGAGAAGCACGACAATCCGAAACCCAGAAAAGTATCGGATTTAAGACTTCCGGTAAAGATAAACCAGAAGACATACTCAAGGGTCGGCTCACGAAACGGAAGTTAACGTACTTTATAATCCGTTTCGTGAGGCAACTCCAGGTTAGTCAGTAAATTTTTTACAAAATAGAGAAAATGGGACTTGTCAGAGAACCAAAAAAGGTAGACTTCACTTTCTTAGACAAGCCTTGGACTGAGGAAGAGAAAAAAGAGTTTAGTGCATTTATCAAGCTACGAAAATTGCAGCAAAAAAAAGTCACAACTAATCCTAAAAAAGTTGTTTCCTAAATTATATATTTTGTTGCATTAATCTATTTGAAAACTCTTCTTTTTTTTGATTATCAATTACATCACAGACTTTAATGTATTGATACATAATATCCTTATTATTCAAGCACATTTTTATTAATCTTCCACTAGACAGGGAAGATACTCCTTCGTTTTCTATGTTCGATATTGTATTTTTACTAAATCCCAATATCAAACTAAGAGTCGATGCCGCAATATGATATTTTGTTCTGAAATTAATTATTTCAGTAGGTGCTGCGGCTCCTTTTGCAATCATATATGCACTTATAAGAGCTTTCATGTTTCGAGTTACCTGGTCTTTAGTATGATGCTTTACTTTCTTGTCTTTATTAATCGTGCCAGTATTTTCATCAACCTCGTAATCTAAATAATACACCTCCTCATAAGATAACTCAAGGTTCTTATACAGTTTCCTTACAATTTCACGCAACTCAATCGTAAGTTCATTCTCTCTCGTTAATACTTTTTTTGCTTCCATGCTACTAGTTTTTAAATGGCTGATTCATTGGAAAATCAGGAATATGATTAGAAAAAATTAGTATTTGCAACCCTTTTTCTTCAAGTCCGTATTTTAAATATATTTCAAGTTCATCTTTTCCTACAAAAGCACGAAATGCACATACATTAAAATCACCACTCCCTGAAGGGTCTATTCCACGATGATAATTCTCAGGAGTAAGGTTCAATATAGTATGTTCAATATCTGCGACTGTAATTTCATACTCTAACACCAGGTCCTGTAGTTCTAAATTAGCCTTTGCTGTAAAGGTTATCTCAACTCCATTTGAGATTCTTTCTTTTGTTTCTTTCAAGTACTCTTGTATAAGCTCTACGTTATCAACAGTGTAAGGTAATTCAATCATATTACAACTCTTTTGGTACAAAAATAAGAAATAAATTACAAATTCCCAATGATTGGGAATATATTTAAAATTATAATTTCATAAAACTTAACTGCAACCCGCTCGCTATGCTTGCGCCCAACGACTCAATAATCACAACTCTTACAAGATGCAAACATTTCTATTTATCTCCTCTTTATCTTATTACTCCGTAGCTTTTCTATCTCCTTAACGTACGTTATAATCCGTTTCGTGAGGCGACCCCTTTAATAGCTTTTAGTGTGGATCGCCTGGGGAGAACGACCAGAGAGCTGATAATCCTTTTAAATGATTTTAAGGAAAGGGGGATAACATTTAAAAGTTTGACTGAGGGAATATTTGACACATCAAGCCCGATGGGAGAGGCAATATTTCAAATTATTGCCATCCTGAAG
>PMNJ01000369.1 GCA_003162595.1 Bacteroidales bacterium
GGTTAAAGGGTTGGAATCGGCTTGGACAAGAATCGATGGGACAACATTGTTTGTCAGCGAAAGCGCACGGGCCATCAATGACAAGGAAGGAAAGATAATATATTTTGATGGGATAGTAGAAGATATTACCCTGCGAAAGAAGGCGGAACAAGAATTAATCCTTGCTAACAAAGATCTTACCTTTCAAAATGAAGAGAAAGAAAAACGGGCAAATGAGTTACTCATTGCTAACAAAGAACTTGTCTTTCAAAACGAGGAGAAAGAAAAACGTGCAACAGAGTTAACCATAGCCAAAGAACAAGCCGAAGAAAGTGACCGTCTCAAATCTGCTTTCCTTACCAATATGAGTCATGAGATACGTACTCCCATGAATGGCATTCTTGGCTTTACCGAACTCTTAAAAGAACCGAACTTATCAAGTGATGATCAACAAGATTATATTCAAACCATCCAGATTAGTGGCGCACGTATGCTTAATACCATCAATAGCATTGTTGATATTTCGAAAATTGAATCGGGTCTTATGAAAGTTGATATTAAGGAAACGAATATTAACGAGAAAATTGAATTCACTTATAAGTTCTTCAAACCAGAAGTTGAAATTAAAGGGTTGCAGCTTTTATTTAAAAACAGTTTGCCTGCAAAAGAAGCCATCATTAAAACAGACAATGAAAAAGTTTATGCCATTCTTACTAACCTCGTTAAAAATGCCATTAAGTTTACTTGTGAAGGCTCCATTGAGTTTGGATATGAAAAAAAGGGGAACTACCTTGAATTCTTTGTAAAAGATTCAGGAATAGGCATTCTACAAAAACAACAGCAACTTATTTTTGAGAGATTCAGGCAGGGCAGTGAATCGCATAACCGGGGTTATGAAGGCAGTGGATTGGGTTTATCCATAGCAAAATCTTATGTAGAAATGCTTGGTGGGGAAATATGGGTGGAAAGCGCAGAAGGGAAAGGCTCAACATTTTATTTTACCATCCCTTACAATGCTGTGTCTGAAAAACAAACAGAGCTTAAAGATACTATTTCCCAAGAGCATAAAGAAGTTCAGGTAAAAAACCTGAAAATATTGATTGTCGAAGACGATGAAATATCTTATTCACTTCTTGCAAGAATGCTCCAGAAAATCAGTAAGGAAGTTTTACATACAATAACAGGAGTTCAAGCCGTTGAGGCTTGTCGTAATAATCCTGATCTTGATTTGGTTTTAATGGACATTAGAATGCCCAAAATGGATGGAAATGAAGCCACACGCCAAATACGTCAATTTAACAAAGATGTTATCATCATCGCACAAACAGCCTATTCATTTTCGGGTGACAACGCAAAGTCAATAGAATCAGGATGCAACGATTATATTACTAAACCAATTAATAAGACCTTATTATATGAGTTAATCAAAAAGCATATTTATAAATAGAAAATGAATAATAAACCAGAGATTTATTTGTCCATTTTTTTTTATTTACCCCCGCCTTTTAGTGTTGTCGGTTTTTTCTGAAACATGGATACTTATGAAAAACCACCAGTATATAAATCAATATAGGATTTGTTGTCAGAATTATCCAAATAGGGCTGCCGGCCACCTCTCAAGATGTCATGGTTTTTGCATCAACGAAGTAAACTGTTCCCATTACAACAAATAATTATTATAGATTGAGTGTAATACGATTAGCTGGTAAATATATTACGTTAAACTCACCCTTTCTTCCCGAAAGATTGATTACCTTGCTTTTAATCTTTTCTTATCAGCTTTCTTTTATAAAGATATTATAGGGAAAGGGTAAAAGTCTTTAGAGTTTTCAGCTTTAGAAAACACGAAACTCATTGATTATAGAACTGTCAGGAGAAACTGAAACTCCTGACAGATTTCTGTTGTAACTGGAAATATGAAGATCATGAAGAGAAGCAGTACATTGAAAAGTCAAAGTAAGACAGAAATTGCGCTGAAAGAATCCGAACAGAGATATCGCACTATAATGATGAGTGTGGGTGACGGTGTGATCGCTACCGATTCTGCAGGAAGAGTTGAAATGATGAATCCGGTAGCTGAAGAGTTAACCGGCTGGAAGCAGGAGGAAGCTCAGGGCAATTCGCTGGAAAAGATATTTCAGATCATCAACGAAAAAACACGTCAAATCGTTGAAAACCCCGTGCGCCGTGTTATGCGCGAAGGAATAGTGGTAGGCCTTGCCAATCATTCGATGCTTATTGCCAAAAACGGAACTGAGTATCCAATTGCCGACAGTGGGGCCCCCATCCGAAACGAAGAGGGCGATATTACCGGGATGGTGCTGGTTTTTCGCGATCAGACTCAGGAGCGTACATCACAGAGGGCGCTGCAGGAAAGCGAGCGTAAGTTCCGTGAGACAGTGACATACTTTGATGAAGGTTATTATAGTGTCACAATTGATGGTTTGTTACTAGACCACAACCAGGCTTTCAGCCGGATTCTCGGATTTGACATCGCTAAGGATTTGAAAGGAGCAAAATTACCAGACTTCTGGCAGGTTCCTGAGGACAGAAAACAATACCTGAACGAGTTAATAGCCCACGGATTTATCAGGAACTACATGGTGAATGCAAAGAAAATTAATGGTGAAAAGATTGATGTTATGATGAATTCCCACCTGGTGAAAGATGAAAAGGGTGGGTTGGTGAGAATTGATGGGACTTTTACAGATTTCACTGAGCGCAGTCAAGCAGAGCAGTTAATCAAAGAATCTGAAAGAAAATACCGTATTCTGGTAGAAAATTCTCTGGTGGGTGTGTTTAGAACAAAAGTCAATGGAGATGTTGATTATGTTAACGATTCCATTTTGAGAATGCTGGAGTTTGACACAAGAGAAGATTTGTTAAACATAGGAGCATTGATGCGATATAAAGAACCGAAGCAACGGGAGGAGTTGTTGAAGGCTCTTAAGGACAGTGGAAAAGTTGAAGGTTTTGAAGCTAATATAATTACAAAAAAAGGGAATGAGCGGGTCTTTCTGATGAATGTGGTCATCAATGGAGAAATACTTGATGGTACCTTAATCGACATTACCCAACGCAAACTGGCAGAAGAAGCGCTGAAAGAAAGCGAGCGCATCATATCGGAACAATTTGAAAAATTGAATGAAGCACAACATATTGCCATGATCGGAAGTTGGGAATGGAATTTGCAAACCAATCACGTGTGGTGGTCGGATGAGACTTATCGGATTTTCGGTGTAACACCACAGAATTTCGTTCCGAGCTTCGAAGCAAACGGCAAGTTTATTCATCCCGATGATGTCGCAAATTACGGCAAATCATTCGAACATTCTTTTCAAACAGGCGAACCATTAAATGTCGAGTTCAGGCTGGTTACCAACGATGGACTACTGAAACACTGTAATGGCAAAGGGAAGATTATTTATGACGATTCCGGTCACCCGATTCGTTTTGTCGGAACAATGATGGATATTACCGAGCGCAAGCAGGTAGACCAGGAACTGCGAGAGCGCGAGGCCAGATACAAAACGCTTATTGAGAACATCCCGCAAAAGATCTTCATGAAGGACAGAGATTATAGATTTATGTCGATCAACGAGAATTTCGCCCGTGATATAGGCATCAGCCCGGAAGAAATTGTCGGGAAACTGGATCGGGACTTATTCTCTAATGAGCTTGCTGACAAGTATCATGCTGATGATGTGAGGATCATCACAACCGGGGAGACCGAGGAGCTGGAAGAAAAATATGTGGTAGACGGGAAAGAAACATGGGTCAACACAATCAAGACGCCGGTACGGGACGATAAGGGAGAGATAGTAGGACTGCTCGGCATCTTCTGGGATATCACCGCACGAAAACTGGCAGAAGAAGAAATACGGAAACTTAACACCGAACTTGAGGATCGTGTGGTTATGCGAACCGCCCAGCTGGAAGCCTCTAACAAGGAACTGGAAGCCTTCAGTTATTCGGTATCCCACGACCTCAGGGCGCCTCTGCGCCATGTAAGCGGGTATGTGGAATTGCTTAACAAACATTTTCAATCAGATTTACCCGAAAAGGGGCTTCACTATCTGAATTCCATTGGTGATTCTGTGCATATCATGGGAATGCTGATTGACGACCTTCTGCAATTTTCCAGAACCGGTCGTATGGAGATGCACCAATCAGATCTTGATATGAATGAAATCGTTAGAGAAGTTAAAGAATCGCTGTGTAAAGATAATCCTGATCGTAAAATTGAATGGGTCCTGGGAAAATTACCAACCGTAAATGGAGATGAAGCAATGCTCCGTCTTGTCTGGATGAATCTGCTGAGCAATGCTGTCAAGTTCACACGCACCAGGAAGAAAGCCAGAATCGAGATAGGAGTCAGTAAAGAGAATAAGGAGCTGGTTTTCTTTGTACACGATAATGGAGTCGGGTTTGATATGAAATACGCTCACAAGCTTTTCGGAGTTTTCCAGCGTCTGCACTCTACGGAAGAATTTGAAGGAACCGGGATTGGCCTGGCAAATGTGCACAGGATAGTATTGCGTCAGGGAGGACGCACATGGGCTGAAGCCGAGCCCGACAAAGGAGCTGTATTTTATTTTTCAATACCAAATAAATAAGGAGGAATATGATGGTAGAAATTCGAACAATTCTTTTTGCAGAAGACAACCCCAGGGATGTCGAATTGACACTTGAGGCTCTGGGAGACCATAACCTGGCCAATAACGTTATTGTCGTGAGAGATGGTGTGGAAACTATGGATTATCTGCATTGTGAAGGAAAATACAAACAACGTAAACCCGGGAATCCTGCAGTATTACTGCTGGATATCAAAATGCCCCGTATGGATGGTATCGAAGTTCTTCGGGCTATCCGAAATGATAATAAATTGAAAATGCTTCCGGTTGTTATGCTTACATCTTCCCGCGAGGAACAGGATCTAATCAAAAGTTATGAGCTTGGAGTTAATGCCTATGTGGTAAAGCCTGTCGATTTCAAAGAATTTATTGAAGCAGTGAAGCAGGTAGGTGTCTTTTGGGCTGTCATTAATGAAGTGCCACCTGTGTGTAAATTATCCGATAAAGACTAAAGATAATATGAATGAGTTATTAAACGTACTTTGTCTTGAGGACTCGCCTCGGGATGTTGAAATCATGCGTGAATTGCTGATAGATGCAGGATATAATTTAAACATGGACTGCACCGCGTCAGAGGAGGAGTATGTTTCATTACTTCGAAGCCATAAGTATGACTTCATTTTAGCTGATTTCAAATTACCCGGGTTCGATGGCTTCACAGCGTTGCAATGGTCTGTGGAAATCTGCCCCGATGTTCCATTTATCTGTATTTCCGGAACAATCGGCGAGGAGACCGCCGTAGAACTGTTAAAAAAAGGAGCCGTTGATTATATAATGAAGGACAGGCTTATACGTCTCCCGTCAGCCATACAGAGGGCGATTGAGCAACATAATATACAAATTGAAAAGAGAGCGGCCGAATTATTATTGAAGGAAAATGAAGAGAAACTTCAAAGTATTTTCAGCACTGCACCTGTAGGCATAGGACTGGTTGTAGGCAGAATATTTATTGAGGTTAATGACACTTTCTGTAGAATGACTGGCTATAATCGGTCGGAACTGATAGGTAAAGATGCTGAAACGCTATATGCAAAAGATGAACAAAATGAAAGTGCCGGGTTTGTAATATACAGGCATATTGCTGAAAAAGGTACAGGATCGGTTGAAACTCGTTTTAAATGTAAAGATGGAAGAGTTTTAAACATATTTTTAAGTTCGACTCCTCTGGACAAAGATGACCTGTCGAAAGGAGTTACCTTTATCGCAATGAATATTACTGAGAGAAAACTAGCTGAAGAAAAGTTAATCATTGCGAATAGAGAACTTGTCTTTCAAAACGATGAGAAAGAAAAACGTGCAGCAGAATACAAGGATATATATGACAATGCGATAGAAGGAATGTTTCGGACTTCATTGGAAGGAAAGAGTTTGCAATCTAACAAAGCACTTGCAAAGATGTTGGGTTATGATACTGCGGATAATGTTGTAAATTCGGTAACCGATTCTGGGCATCAGGTTTGGGCGAACGCAGATGAACGACTTAAATATGCTAAGATACTTGAAGAACAGGATATTATTCAGAAATACGAATGTCAGTATAAACGTGTTGATGGAGGAATTATTTGGGTCTCGCTTAACTCCAGATTAGTACATGATGAAAATGGTAAGGCACTTTATTATGAAGGATTTGTTGAAGACATCACTGAACGAAAGCAAACTGAATTTGAACTAATTAAAGCAAAAGAGAAAGCCGAAGAAAGCGACCGTTTGAAATCCGCATTCCTTACTAATATGAGCCATGAGATACGTACTCCCATGAACGGTATTCTAGGCTTTACCGAACTATTAAAAGAACCGAACTTATCAAGTGATGACCAACAGGATTTTATTCAAATCATCCAGGTTAGTGGCGTACGGATGCTCAATACTATCAATAATATTGTTGATATTTCGAAAATTGAATCGGGACTTATGAAAGTTGATATTAAGGAAACGAATATTAACGAGAAAATGGAATTCACTTATAAGTTCTTCAAACCGGAAGCTGAAATTAAGGGTTTGCAGTTTCTGTTTAAAAGCAGTTTGCCTGCAAAAGAAGCCATAATTAAAACAGACAATGAAAAGGTCTATGGAATACTGACTAACCTTGTTAAAAATGCAATTAAATTTACTTATGAAGGTTCAATTGAATTTGGATATGAGAAAAAAGGAAAATACCTTGAATTCTTTGTCAAAGACACGGGGGCAGGCATTCCACAGAACCAGCAGCAAATAATTTTTGAGAGATTCAGGCAGGGTAGTGACTCCCTTACCCGAAAATACGAAGGCAGTGGTTTGGGTTTATCCATAGCAAAATCTTATGTAGAAATGCTTGGTGGAAAAATATGGGTGGAAAGTGAAGAGGGGAAAGGCTCAACATTTTATTTTACCATCCCTTACAATGCTGTATCAGAAGAAAAACACACGATCGAAAATGTTATTTCTGCTGAAAATAAAGACGTTCAATTAAGAAACCTGAAAACATTAATTGTCGAAGACGATGAAATATCTTATTCTCTCTTGATAAGAACTGTCCAGAAAATCAGTACAGAAGTTTTACATGCAATAACAGGATTTGAAGCCGTTGAGGCTTGTCGGAATAATCCTGACCTTGATTTGGTTTTAATGGACATTAGAATGCCCAAAATGGATGGATTGGAAGCCACACGTCAAATTCGTCAATTTAACAATGATGTAATCATCATTGCCCAAACTGCCTATGGATTTTCAAGTGATAGTGAAAAGGCATTAAAAGCTGGATGCAACGATTATATTTCCAAACCGATTAGTAAGACCTTATTGTATGAGTTAATTAAAAAGCATATTAATTAATAGAAAATGAATTTAATAAAATCAACTTTTTTTCGAATTATAAAAAGAAAAGAATCGCCTCTGTTTTTTATACTTTTTATTGCAGGAATAGGCTTATTTGGTTGGTTCTCTGGTAAAATGGGTTTAGCCTCGTTTTCTTTGAAATACATTCCCATTCCACACTCATCTGCAATATTATTAATTGCTTTAAGTATTCTTTTCTTTATTAATATTAATTTCAAAAAATCACGATTAATAAAATCATTATTAACATTATCAGCAATTATAATTGCATTTTATTGTAGCTTAATTTTTCTCGATTTCCTTTTTAATTTCTCGTGGGATGCTGAAAATATTTTTATTAAAAATCCAGAAAAATTTGGTACTGTATTAATTGGTCGCATGTCGCCAATAGCTGCATTATTGTTTATTTGTACATGCATTGGTGTTTTAGGAATACAGCAAAATAATTCCAATAAGATCAAGTATGCAGGTGGCTGTTTCTCATTAATTGTATCCCTTATTTCTTCAGTTTTATTGATAGGATATCTTTATAAAGCACCTCTTCTGTATGGAAGCCAAATTATCCCTGTTTCATTACCAACCTCAATTTGCTTTTTATTATTCAGTATTATATTACTCCGGGGATACGAATCCCGATTTTTAACTTACAATTTGATAAAAGAGAATAAAGTCACTCGTCTACTATTAAAATCGTTTTTACCCATTGTCGTTTTAATAGTTATTCTCCAAGGATTTTTAGATTCCACTTTTTCATTTAATGATAATAATCCATCATTAACAGCAGCAATAATTCTGTTAATAGTGGTCGTCCTTACGGTTTTTATTATATCGAGAATATCAGGGAATATTGGTGATCAGTTACTGAGAGCAGAACAAGCATTGAAAGAAAGTGAAAAACAATTACTTCAACTAAACGTCGACAAAGACCGTTTTATATCTATTCTTGGGCACGATTTAAAAAGTCCGTTTAATAACATTCTTGGGTTTTCCGAAATACTAACTGACGAGATTAACAGTCTAAATAAAGACGAAATTGAAGATATCTCATATAATATTAATAAATCTGCAAAAATCACAAATAAGTTACTGGAAGACATATTGATGTGGGCAAGAACTCAACAAGGAAATATTCCTTTTAAACCACAAAAATTAGATTTTGCAGATATCTGCAAGAATATACTTGAAATTCTTAACCCAGGCGCGTATGCAAAAAACATTACAGTATATTATTCCGTTGCAGACAATATAAACGTTTATGCAGATATTGACATGCTAAAAACCATAATCCTTAACCTTGTATC
>PMNJ01000115.1 GCA_003162595.1 Bacteroidales bacterium
AGCCTCAAGATCCTTTTCTTATCGTAATTTTATACAAGTTTAATTGAATCCATAAATGACTTTGAATATCAGCAACTTAGAACTTACAGGCAAGAATATAGTTATTGTTGAGGATGATCTGCCTTCGATCAGGTATTATGAAACTTTGCTGAAAAATTCGGGTGCAGAAGTTGTGATATTTCATACCGGAAAAGAGTTTGTTGATTATTTAGCCCAGGGGAACAAAACAATTGACCTTGTATTTATGGATTTTCTTGTTCCGNNGAAAAAATCTTTTTCCTCCTCGAAAAATATCTGAAATCGGGCATTACGATTCCCCATTCTTACTGATCTGTTTTTCTCACCTTTCTGTTTTGACATTTCTTACAATATCTTATAAAATCTTAATTTATAGGTATTTATTATTAAATATTACGGTGCTCTGCACCTTCGTTTTATCTACAAATAACATTTCTACAAATATTTCGCGGCTCTGCCGCTACAATAATTGAAGTAAAAGGAGATGGGATTCCTCGCTCTACCTGGAATGGCAGGCTTTCATACAGAAGCAGAGACTGTGTCAGGTAGATTCTTCGCTCCTCCCTCAATTCCGAATGAATCCCGACTGGTGAGAGGAATGAGGAATCCCCAGATCTATGAACAAAATTGGCAGACAAAAGGCAGCAAGAGGTGCTTAGCACCGTAATATTTGTAGAAACCGATTCTTATCAGAAATTTAAGGTGCAGAGCACCGCAATATTTATCTTTTATTTCCCTGCAGGCTGCATCGTTTTTACCTAATCGGTATAATAGCTCTCCGGTTTTTTGGTAATTGCTTTGCCCATTTACGGTTTTCCATGAGCTGAACATGAATTTGCGAACCGCGAATGAAAATACTTATTTTTTTCATACCATTGTGAACGGTTTATCGCTCACTAATTTTGCTATTTTTACGCAATAGTTTTTTCAATGAAATATAAATTAATAGTCGTATATACAGTATTTATATTCTCATTACAAGCCGTAACCGCACAGTATTATCAGACAGGTCAGGATCCGGCATCTCTTAAATGGGAACAGATAAAAACAGGGAGATTCACTGTCATTTATCCTGAGAAATACGGCCCTGGTGGAATTTTGTATGCAAAAGAACTGGGCAAGGCATACTCAAAACTTATGACACTTTTCCCGGGAAAAAAATTTAATATCCCTGTCGTCATACATAATTATACCATACAGTCAAATGGCTATGTCTCCTGGGCTCCAAAACGTATGGAACTTTATCCGACTCCTGATCAGAATACCATTCCAATGGCTGCGGAAGAACAGCTGGCAGTTCATGAGCTTGCTCATGTCCTACAGATGGAATCATTAAACCGCGGCTTTTCAAAAGGGATGTCCTTCCTTTTAGGGGAACAGTTCACCGGAATTGTTGCTTCACTTCTGCCTTCATGGTTCCTTGAAGGAGATGCAGTTTTTGCTGAATCAGTTCTTACACAATCAGGCAGAGGACGCACCCCTTCATTCCAAAAACAGCTTAAAGCACTGATAGTTGATAATAAGAAACAATATAATTACGATAAAATACTTAACGGTTCATTTAAGGATTTTGTTCCTGATTACTATGAATCGGGTTATCAGATGGTGACCTGGGCTCTGACTAAAAATGACCCTCAGATATGGAATAAAGTGCTTAAGTTTACAGGAGAACAACCTTTTACTCTTAACCCTGTCAATATCAGCCTTTCAAGAAGCTCAGGATTAAAAAAGAAAACTCTCTGGAATGAAACCTACGATTCATTAAAGACTATCTGGACAAAGGATGTTTCAAGAGAGAATCCGATTAATTATGAAGTGGCAAATCCTGACAAACATGGAAAATATATCAGTTACTATTCCCCGGTTTTTGCCGGCAAAGACAGTATTATTGCCATTAAAACTTCATTTTCGCTTCCTGTTTCATTTGTACTTATAAACCCAACTCAAAAAACAGAAAAAAGTATTCAGACACCGGGGCAGATGTATCCCTTGTTCATTTCGTTTGCCAAAGGCAAGCTGGTCTGGGTTGAAACACAAACTGACCTGAGATGGGAAAACAGAGAGTATTCGGTTATTAAAATTATGGATATCATAACCAGAAAGGTCATAAAACTTTCACAGAAATCGAGATACCTGGCTGCATCGTTATCACCTGACGGTAGAAAAATAGCTGCTGTGGAAAACACTGTCAATAACATTAACAGTCTTGTGCTTATTGACCCTGAAACCGGCGCAGTAATACAGTCTGTCAAAACTCCGGGAAATGTATACCTTCAGCATCCCCAATGGAGTGAGGATGGGAAGAAAGTAACTTTTGTTTTCCTGGCAGATGCCGGGGAGGGGATAATGTCATTCAGATTTGAGGGTCAGAAATGGGAGACCCTTGTTGAAGCTGCAAGAAATGATCTTCAGTCATCATTCCTGAGAAATGATTCCCTCTTTTTTATAAGTTCGTCATCGGGGACTGATAATGTTTATCTCCGGACTCCTGATGGTAGAATAAGCACCCTGACCAGTTCAAGATTCGGGACAATTGATGTAAGTCCCGGAGGAAATAAGTTCTTCTTCAGTGATTATACTTCCCATGGGAACAATATCTGCCGTGCTTCGATTGTATCAGGCCCGGGAGTCTTTAAGGATTATCTAAATTCTTCATCATTCCTCATCAACAGATTTGACATCAAAACATCATCAGATGCTGACAGCAGTATTGAATACACAGCTGAACCTTACAGAAAATGGCAGCATCTTTTCAGATTTCACAGCTGGATGCCATTCTATGTGAATGTTGACCAACTTAACATTGATCCGGCCAGTATAAGGCCTGGAGTTTCTATTATGACCCAGAATACATTAAGTACACTTATCTCAACTATAGGTTATGAGTACTCCACTGATAAACGCAACCTCATTCATTCGCGGATTACCTGGCAGGGGTGGTACCCGGTTTTTGAATCACAAATCGATTATGGTACTCTTCCATTGATAAACAAAATGGGGGAAAACGTTTCCAATCCTTCTGTTATCAGGCCGGGCATAAGCTTCAATAATACCATTTCTGTCCCTCTTCAATTTTCATCAGGCAAATTCTCAGAATATCTGCAACCTTCTCTTTCAATGAATTACATTAATCAATATATTTATATTAAAGAGAACGGTACTTATGATTATGGCCAGAATATTATTACAACAAGGCTCTATTTCACAAATTATTATCAGTCAGCAATTCGCGATATATACCCCAGGTGGGCGCAGATAATTGATCTGAATTATCGCTATGCTCCATTCGATAAAATGACCTATGGATCAGATGTATCATTAAAAACCTCCTTTTATTTCCCGGGACTTTTCCCTGCCAATGGAATAAGGATAAAGTTAGAAGCTGAAAAACAGGAACCTGAGAAATTTTTATATGAGAACTTTTCGTCACTCCCGCGTGGCTACAATAATATCATTTCAAAGGAAATTCAATTTTTTTCGGTTGATTATGTTATGCCTCTTGCATATCCCGATTTTAATGTTGCAAGCCTCCTTTACCTTAAGAGAATCAGGACAGCGTTATTTTATGATTACGCCACAGGTCCTGGCAACTCATTCTATAAATACTCTGCAAACGGCCTGGTTCCATTATCCAACAATTCTGAAAGTGTGTCTTTCAAATCATTTGGACTTGAATTGCTGGCTGATTTTCATGTTCTCAGAATACCTTATATGATATCAGGAGGAATTCAGTCTGCATGGAAGAGTATAAATGGACCACCCTCCATTGAATTACTGTTCAATATTAATCTTTACGGAATGACTTTCGGAAGAAGACAGATGTAAACTTGTCAGGATTTAAGACTACGGGCTGTCTCCTTTATCAGAAGCCAGGCTTTCCGGACATGGTCGATAGTTACGTTTGTCTGAGCTGTAACCATTCTTAATGTATACCTGCCATTTAAAACTGTATGGCTCAGATATAATTTGCCGGAATCATTAAGCTGGTGATTCAATATTTCATTAAGCGTATTAATCTGATCTTCATTATACCCGGCAGGAATATACCGGAAACAGACAACGCAAATAGTTACAGGTGCAAGTATTTCAAAATCGTGTTCTTCAGAGATCATCTCTGAAAGTTCTGCAGCAATAGCTATATGACTTCTTACTTTTTCGCGCAGACCATCAACCCCGAAAGTTCGGATTACGCTCCATAGTTTTAATGCTCTGAATCTTCTCCCAAGAGGGACTCCCCAGTCGCGGTAATCATTTACTTTTCCTCTGGTTCTTGTTTTAAGATATTCCGGAAGAATCTCAAAGGTTTTGATCAGGGTCTGGGCATCCTTTACAAAATATGCAGTACAATCGAAGTTTGTAAACATCCATTTATGAGGATTGAACACAAAACTATCGATATATTCTTTCCCATCGAGCATCCATTGATATTCAGGCAGAATAAGAGCGGTTCCGCCCATTGCGGCATCAACATGAAGCCATATGTCATTTTCGTGGCAGATCTCGCCAATGGCTCTTAACGGATCGATTGAGGTTGTTCCGGTAGTTCCCAATGTTGCAACGACGCAACAGGGGATCAGTCCATTATTCTTATCGCGGAGTATGGCTTCTTTCAGCTTTTGAGGGTCCATGGAAAAATCATCTCTGACCGGTATTTTAACCAGATTTTTGCTGCCAATTCCACTTATTTTGACCGCCTTTTCAACAGATGAATGAGTCTGTTCCGAGCAGTAAACTTTCAGACTGCCTGATTTTTTGAGACCTTCAGTATTTCCTGAAAAATTTGTAACTTTTTCCCTTGCCGTCAGAATTGCAGCCAGAGTAGCTGTTGAAGCGGAGTCCTGTATAACACCTTCAAATTCTGAAGGCAGCCCAATCATGTCCCTCAGCCAGATCATCATTTTATCTTCAAGCTCTGCTGCTGCCGGAGAGGTTTCCCATATCATGCACTGGGCTCCAAGTGTAGCAGTAAGCATTTCAGCCAGTATGGATGCAGGGCTCGTATTTGAAGGAAAATACGCAAAAAAATTAGGATTCTGCCAGTGAGTTATTCCCGGCATTATTATTTCATTGAAATCCCTCATTAGAGAGTCGAACGATTCTGAATTTTGAGGAGGTTTGTCAGGAATTTTATCAAATATCTCACCAGGTTTTACTGCTGATTTGACAGGCCAGTTCTCAACATTTTCCATATAGCCCGCCATCCATTCAACGAGTTCATGGGCATGTTT
>PMNJ01000227.1:0-12015 GCA_003162595.1 Bacteroidales bacterium
GGCTATCTTATTCCCGGATATATGTTAAGAAATAAAGTAAATCATGACACGGTTTAAGGAGCTCGACCCAATACTTCATTCGCAACTTCGCCTAGCGATCGTTTCCCTGCTTGTCGGAACGGAGGTTGCCGAATTCACATACATAAGGGAACAGACGGGTGCAACTGCGGGAAACCTGAGTATCCAGATTACCAAATTAAAGGAGTCAGGGTACATTGAAGTGACTAAAAAATTCAGGAACAACTATCCGCAAACTCTATGCAGCATAACTACTCTGGGGAAAGAGAAGTTTGCAGAATATGTTAATACTCTTAAAGACTATCTGAGTCCAAATACTTAACCACAAAGGCACTCAAAGGAATTCACTAAGTCTTACAAAGGAAAAGCCAAAAACAATACCATATTGAAATGCCTTTGTGTTCCCTCGTGCAAACCTTTGTGATCCTTAGTGGTAAAAAATGAAATCGAATTAAAATATCATTACTTATAATAGGATGAACTCAAATTCATCCTATTTTTGTATTCTTAACATTATCCCGGATGAACGACGAAATTATAAAGGAAAAAGAAGAATTAAAACCATCGATTAGTTTTATTGAACAGTTTATTGTTGAAGATTTAAAAGCAAGTAAGAATAGCGGGAAAGTTATTACCCGCTTCCCTCCTGAGCCTAACGGATATCTTCATATCGGCCACGCAAAAGCTATCTGTCTCGATTTTGGGATGGCGCAAAAGTATGGTGGAAAATGTAATCTTCGGTTTGATGATACTAATCCCACAAAAGAAGATGTTGAATATGTGGATTCAATTAAAGAGGACATCCACTGGTTGGGATTCGACTGGGATGACAGGGAATATTATGCTTCTGACTATTTTGGAAATCTTTATAATTTTGCTATAGAGCTCATACAGAAGGGGCTAGCTTATGTTGATGATCAGCCTGCCGATATAATATCCGCTCAGAAAGGGACCCCCTCTCAACCCGGTATTGAAAGCCCATACAGGGATCGCATAGCGGAGCTGAATATTGATCTGTTTTCCCGGATGAACAATGGGGAATTTGAGGAAGGGAGCCGTGTTCTTAGGGCAAAAGTTGACATGACCTCTCCTAATATGCATATGCGTGATCCCATAATTTACCGGATCATAAAATCGCCACATCACCGCACAGGCAGTTCCTGGATGGTTTATCCCATGTACGATTTTGCGCATGGACAGAGCGACTATTTTGAAGGTGTCACTCATTCACTTTGCACCCTTGAATTTGAAGTTCATCGCCCTTTGTATGACTGGTTTATTGACCAGTTGAAAACCGATGATTACAGGCCGCGACAGATCGAGTTTAACCGTTTAAATCTTACCTATACCATGATGAGCAAAAGAAAACTGCTCGAGTTAGTTCAGGAGGGCAAGGTAAGAGGATGGGACGATCCCAGGATGCCAACTTTATGTGGCCTCAGAAGAAGAGGCTATACACCCGAATCAATAAAACGGTTTGTTGATCTGATTGGCTATACAAAGGTTGAAGCTACCAACGATGTATCCCTTCTGGAACATGCTGTCCGGGAGGATCTTAATTTAAGAACACCCAGGGTATTTGGTGTATTGAATCCACTCAAGGTTATTATTAAAAATTATCCCGAAGGAAAGATTGAAAATGTCGAGCTTATAAATAATCCTGAAGATGAAACTATGGGGAAACGGCTGGTTCCATTCTGCAGGGAGGTATATATTGAACAGGATGATTTTATGGAGATACCTCCTCATAAGTTTTTCCGTCTTGCCCCGGGTATGGAAGTTCGTCTGAAAGGAGCCTACATTATTAAGTGTGAAGGCTTTAAAAAGAATGAAATCACAGACGCTATCGAAGAGGTTTATTGTACATATGACCCCGATACGAAGAGTGGTGAAAATGTTTCTAACAAAAAGGTCAAAGGAACCCTTCACTGGGTATCGGCTCAGCATGCAGTTGATGCGGAAGTGAGATTGTATGACAGGTTATTCAATCATGAAGATCCGGCCGGAAGTAAATGTGAAGATTACCGGACCCTTCTGAATCCCGATTCATTAAAGATCCTGACAGGCTGCAAAGTAGAGCCTTCGCTTGGATCTGCAAAACCACCTGATAAATTTCAGTTCCAGAGGCTTGGATATTTTTGTGTTGATTATGATTCAACCGGGTCAAAACTGGTTTTTAATCGTACTGTACAGTTAAAAGATACCTGGTCGAAAATAAATAAATAATTTTTTTTATATTTGCCCCGCAAAATTGTCCCGTAGTGTAATTGGCAACACGTCTGATTCTGGATCAGAAGAGTTCAGGTTCGAAACCTGACGGGACAACCAGATAATCAATCACTTATAATTAATTTTGTAGGTGATTTTTGTTTTGTTGCCAGGTTCTTGCCAGGTTTTGGTGATAATTTGTTGAAATTTAAACAAAGGGCGGTGGTATTTAACACCAACCCACTATACTTACAAAACAAGTCAAATTATTACTCTAATTCCGATTGGATCAAATAATAGGTGGAAAAGCCATTGCTCTTGACCACTTTTGGCCGGATAGGATTGCCATCCGTAACCGGAGCTAAATTATTATCAATTAAAATATTTCAATATTGAAATGAAAACCGGCGAGATGTGGTCAATATGCCCGGCTTTTGCAACATGATAAACTAATAGTCATTCCTCAGTAGTTGAAAATCTCTCTCTGCCTAGGCGGATAATCGTTAATTTCTTATAGAAAAACAGACAAATCTATCAGTAGGGCAATGAAATTTTCATAAATTTGAGGTAAACATAATTTCAAATGAAAAAGCAATTCATTCTTTCAGTCATGCTTCTTGTCATAATGGTTTTAAGTTCATGCCACAATCAAAATCAAAATCAAAAGCATAACAATTCTGCCGATGACATCTTTTCAAAATTCGAAACCCGGTTCATGGATGCTTATTGGAGAAATTATCCTTCAGCATCAATTATGGTAGGCTACGGAAAATATTATGAAAATCTTGTTATTCCGGATAGTTCTTCCTTTGCTTCTAATATTATATTCTCGAAACAATGGATGGATTCTTTAAACATTATTGATTTAACCAGCCTGAATAACAACAATAAGATAAGTTTCAAGATCATCAGGAATCAGCTGGAAAGCGATGTTTGGTATCAATCTGTTTTTAGGCCCCAGGAGTGGGACCCTTCACAGTTCAATCTTAGTGCCGAATGTGATTATATCATAAACCAACCCTATGCATCCCTTGACAGCAGGCTGAAAATCCTTTCTGCCCATATTAGGCATGCCGATGAATTTTATAAGGCCGCATTGAAAAGCATAAAAAAGCCGACCCGGGAACTTACTGAAATGGCAATTCTTCAAAACCAGGGAGGACTGGATGTATTTGGAAAGCAGTTTGAAGATTCTGTGAAAGCCTCCCACTTGGGAACAAGCGAAAAAAAGGACTTGGAACAGAACATTAAAGAGTGCCTGATATCTATGAACGGTTACATCACAGCATTGAAGAGAATCCTGGCGGATAAAAAAACCGATTTTCGTGATTTCAGGATAGGCAAGGATATGTATGCTGCGAAGTTCAGGTACGATCTTGTTGTAGATCTTAGTCCCGATCAACTCTATGAAAAAGCAAAGGAAGCCAAGGAGGCATATTTTCATAAAATGTTTGGGATTGCGGACAATCTCTGGGCAAAATATTACAAAACACAGGCGAAACCAAAGGATACTCTCGAGATGGTGCAACTCGTACTGGATAAAATCCAGCTCCAGCATGCGAAACCTCAGAATTTCTTCGATACGCTTACAAACCAGGTCAACAGGATGAAGAAATTCATTCTTGCAAAAGGATTGTTTGATTTTGATACCACACTGAATCCTATCTTGGTGAGGATTATGCCTTCCTATGAAAGAGGATTCTCCATTGCCAGCGCTGAGTTTTCTCCTCCATACCAGAAGAAAGGCCCTACATTTTACAACATTGATGATCTTACCATTTATCCTCCAGAGAAAGCTGAGAGTGCACTCAGGGAATACAATGATTTTTCATCCCAGCTACTCTCTATTCACGAAGCCATGCCCGGGCATTGCCTGCAGGGAATATATAATAACCGCAAATCACCTGATATTGTAAGAGCCGTATTTGGAAATGGAGCGATGATAGAAGGATGGGCAGTGTATACTGAGTCCATGATGCTGGAAAATGGATGGGCAAATTTCGCACCCGAGATGGAACTAGTGCATGATAAATTGAAAATGAGGGAGATTGGAAATGTAATTATCGATTATGAAATACAATGCCTGGGAAAATCAAAGGAAGACATACATAAATTCCTGGTTAAAGATTGCTTCCAGACCATGGCCCAGGCTGATGAGAAGTACCATAGGGCAACGGTTTCCCAGGTTCAGCTCTGTTCTTATTTTGCAGGATCAGTAGCAATTGGTGAACTTCGTGATGAGTACCATAAAAAACTTAGAGATAAGTTCAATCTCAGGGAATTTCATGAAAAATTCCTCAGTTTCGGTAGCTCCCCAGTGAAGTATATCCGAGAGATAATGCTTCAGTGATTGGTGGAAAATTGAGCTTATTCTATACAATATAGTCATTGTCTCTTCTTAGAAAAACCTAACACATTTTGTAAATAATCCTGAAAAATCCAATACTTGAGAGAAAGTAACAGTAAGAGGTAAGGACGGAAGTCCCCAGTGATGCTATATAGTCAAATTTTCCCTTATTTTTCCAGAAAATTCTGGACCAATTTCGGATAAAATATTATAATCGTCTCACATACAAGTATTTATCATATTAGTGAGATATGATACGGCAGCAGGTGGTGAGTCCGGGTGGAAAAGCCGTTACCCTTGACCACTTTTCGCCGGATGGGATTGACCATCTGTACCCGGAGCTAAATTATTATCAATTAAGATATTTCAATATTGAAATGAAAANNGTATATCCGATTACTATATCTAAGGACAGTACGATAACTTTCCCACATATCCCAAACGTTTGGCCGAATTTCGTAGTTTAAGTGCTTGAATTATCTCTGATGGGGAAAAAGCTTATCTTTGTAATAACATGGAACGCCAGGCAATAAATTGCGCTATCATAAATTATCTAAGTCCATATAGGCCTGAGAGAATTGGAGTCTTTGGTTCTTTTGCCAGACACGAAGAAAAAATAGATAGCGATATTGACATTTTAGTAAAATTCAAAGAAACAATATCACTTCTGGAACTTGTACGCATCCATCGTGAGCTTTCAGCATTACTTGGAAAAAGGGTGGATCTTATTACTGAGCAAGCTTTAAAGAATGAAAGGATCAAAAAGTATATCTCTGACGATCTTCAAATCATTTTTGAATAAAGGATGATCTTTTTTATATCGAAAACATCTTACAAAGCATTGATAGAATTCAGTCCTATATTTCAGGTAAGGATTATGAAACCTTTATCAGTGATTTCATTACTCAAGATGCAGTGGTAAGACAGCTGGAAATCATTGGTGAGGCAACTAAACGAGTTTCTAAAGATTCCCGTAATAATAATCCAGATATACCTTGGGCTGACATGGCTGGTATGAGAGATGCACTAATCCATGATTACATTGATGTTGATTTAGAAATTGTCTGGAAAACGGCTTCGGAAAGCATTCCCATACTTAAAGCACTTTTGGAAAAGCTTGTTTGAAGAAATTAGGTTAACTGAATCAAAAATAATTACAAAAATCTTGCCAGGTTTTTGAGGATTTTACGTTCAGTGGTAGTTGACACATCCTTATAATATTATAAAACCATCCACCTAAATCTCACTTCAGGTGGATGGAATATGCAATAAATAACTTAAGTTAATAAGCTTAACTTCTAAATGAGCTATTTTTTCACCGGAGTCGCAGGAAACTTCTTAACAAATACTCCATCCTTGTCATAGACAAGTGTCATGGTTGTAGCATCCTTAACAATAACTACATGATAGGTCACAATGTTATTTTTTGTAACGCTTGTGGCTTCTTTAATAGTATAACCAACATAATCTTTAGCAATATTGTCAGTTATGGGTTTTTGAAGATCTGCTACCATGACTGGAGTGCGGATTCCCTTTTCTTTGGTGTCTGTGGTTTTGGTGGCCTGTGCATTTACTGCCAGAACTGCCATAAATAAAACAATAACGATTAAAACTTTTTTCATAATAAATAAAATATTTGGTTTAAAAACTGCAAAATGCTTAATGACTTTTTGAGTAAAACAGATGATTAAAGTGCAGCAATAATCTTTTCCAATTCTTCTTTTGATTTGCCAAGTTTGATTTGAAGTTTTGCAAACAGCTCCTCTTTCTTGCCTTCTTGAAACATTAGGTCATTGTCCGTTAAGACTGCAAATTTCTTTTTGAGCTTGCCTTTCTGCTCATTCCAGTTTCCTTTTAATTCTGTTGTGTTCATTTATTTGAGTTTTAAATTGCCTTGAATTTGAGATACAAAGGAATGTCTTTACACTCTAAATTGTGTTACATAATTTTGGAAATAAGTTATATCATTCTCACATTTTCAAGTTTGATAAGTGGAAAGCCATAGGACTTGTCCATCTTTCGTCAAAATAAATTGACCACCCAAACCCGGAGTTAAATATTTGTTGTTGTTTTATGTATATCATGTGTTATCAGACCGGATTTTGAAGTGGTCAAAGTAGGACGGATTTTATACTAAATCAAATACTTACAAACCCAAATTGTAAGTGTTTTTCATTTATTGCCAGGTTTACGCTAGGTTTTGAACAAAAATGTGATGTTTTTGACCTAAAAAGAAGTTAATATACTCTTCCCCCAACGTGAGTATTATCATAAACAGTATGGTAAAGGTTAGCACAAGGAAATATGCTATGGAGACGGATCTGAATAGTCTTGACCGCCAATGCCAATTGGGTGAAGTCAAAATTCAGTTCTTTGGCGAGATGGTGGCGGTCGCTTATGGGAACGAAAGTGGCATCCGCAAGGGTAAGGATGGTAAGGAGTTTTTACGCTGCTTAGTGTGGACAGATACCTGGCTGAAGCGGGATGGGAAGTGGCAGATCATCGCAGCCCAGGATGTGGTCGTGGAATGTCCAAATTAAGTTCGTTACAAAACCAGCCTTGAAAAGGTGAAACCGCAATACTCTGTTTGGATAAAAAGTAGTAAGCTGGGAAAACCAGTGCCCCTGACCACCCAAATCCGGAGTTATATATTTGTTGTTTACTTATGTATGTTAAGTAAAATCTGACCGATTAATGTGGTCAATCAGGTCTGGTTTCAGATCAGACCAAAAATTCAAATTATTAGCATAACTCGATTGTGTCATTTCCCCAAGCAGTAAATCTTTACCCAGTCGACAAACATATGAACTGGCTTGCTTATTGAAGGCTTGAAGGCATCAAGCTGAATGCATAAATGATGATTGACCCTGGGAATTGCATTCTTGTCAGTTAATGTCCATACCAAAGAGCTATCCCTGTAAATCTTAATGTAATCAGAAGTCCATTCCATTGACATTATATGCCAACTGGAAGCATCTGCTTCATGAACAAAGGTAAATTGGGTATTTGCTGATGTCCCATAATGAATATTTGTATAAAAAGCATGACGATCACCTTCAGTACCGGTTTCATATATATCATTCTCTCCATCCATAGGCCAACGCTCACTCTGAGGCCATGTAAGAACCACTGCACTCATGGCATCAGATGAGTCCTTTTCAACTCTGACTCTGAATTCATACTTTCCAAAAGTTTGATTAATGTTTTGAGCCATTCCACCAGAAACAAGGTTGTTGTCTATCATTGCAGCTGTCACAACCAGGTTTCCATCTATGAGAGAAAAAGCTTCTGGGCGTCTCAATCCGTTACCTTCCTGTCCAAGACTTGTGTATGGGCTCCATGCTGAGCGATTAAGTGTTGAATCAGTAAAATCATCCTGGAAAATCAAATTCCATCTAGGTTCTTTATTTCCAGTATTGTCTTCCGACTTTCTGCAACCTGTAAATAAACAAATACTGAATAAAGCCCATATTATAAGCAAAGGTTTGGATCTTATCGCAAAATTCATTCAGTTTAAATTAGATCTTTATTGCAATTGTTAAATCTAACCAAATTTGTTTACAAGTGAAATACTCATTGACCCTTTCCATTTTTTTACTTGAAGAAATTGATCACCCAAAGCCGGAGTTAAATATTTGTTGTCTGTTTTGTATGTTCGGTGAAAGCAGACCTGGGTTAGTTGTGGTTTTATCATTTGGCTTTTGTACATAATTGATTAATTTCACATAAGCTATATTATTTCTACAAAATACACACAAGGGTTGAATGGAAATCAGGTATGGCTCTATTCTGTCATAAACGGCGGGCTCGGCTGGATTGGGAAAGGAGGAAATATGGATGTGAGTGCAAGCGAAGTGATATGGGATTTTTTCAAACTCAAACAGTCTGTTCATGGTAAAGTGGAGAATTAAATTTTCACCACTCTAAACATTGAAGAGAACAAACATGTTATAGATTCAGATACTTTAATAAAGTACTGTGAAATACATAATTTCAAAGGTTTGGTAGAAACAACTAAATTTGAAAAAGCATCGACTTATTCTCTTTCCAAATATAGGGGTAGTAAAGAGTGACCCTTTTTAAATTTGATAACAATGAAACAGATATTTTTTATTGCTGCAATATCGCTTTTAATCGGAATGGCAAATGCTCAAACGTCCTTTTCTAACGATGCCGATGTTATTACATATATGAAGGATAAAACATTCATTAATTCCGACATAGGAGTTGAATTGCAATATGGTTACACCTCTGAGAACAATGCATACGGAATTACATTAAAAGGAATTAAATCCGGCAATAAACTATTTTATTTCAATTGCACTATAAAAGCATATGGTTCGTTTGCAGATATATCCGGGATAAACGTAACTGATGGCAGTATTTTTCAATTCAGACTTTACAAAAACAAGATAATTGTTGGTATTGGGGAAGAAAAACAAGCAATATTTTACCTCAAACAGGATTAGAACTGAAGATGACAATGCCCTTGACCATCTTCGCCCGGGAAGAATTGACCGCCAAACCCGGAGTTAAATCTTTGTTGTTTATGCATGTACGTTACACTCTCGTTCTGTTTTCTCAAAACTCACTCTCACACTCACACTTCCTGAAAGCCTCCCCTTCAATCTGGCTCCTATTTCTTGCCAGGTTCTTGCCAGGTTTTGGGGAATTTTTAAGATTGTTGATTCAGAGAAGCAGGTTACGAATAGGTCGGTGGAAATTAACACTAAACCACAGATGTCAAGAATGGTCTTGCCAGTCTCATGGTACTTCAGGGCTCCGGTTATCTGGCTCTCAGTAAATCTCGTCTTTTTCATATACAAGTTTAAAGTTAGACACTTTAGTCCAATTTTGACTTGTAGGATTTTTAGGGATACTTACAGTTAAAACAACTTACAATAAAATACTTACTAATTTTTTTAATTTTTAATATTGATAACTATTTACCTTCAATTTTCTATCGTGTGCTTCTTTTAACATAGCACCATTTTCAAACATTACTGCTACAACCATAGCTTTTGTATACATTATTCTTAATGTTACATCATTACCATTTGGTCTTACCCATGTTGTAACTAAGGTTGCCTGGTGTTTCTTTATTGCTTCCACTTCATGACCATCACCATCTTTGTAACCTCCGGTGAAATCCCTTTGTATTGTTGTAGGCTGACCATAGGTCGATAACAATATTTTATTAATTTCATTATAATCAGAAACAGGTACACTAAGCTTATCAACTTTTTGCTGAACTAAGTCAATGGCGACATATCCAATTATGATTTCAAAAAGTTTATCATCGATAAATCTCGTTTCAAGTAAAAATGGTTTTTCTGTATTTCCATCCATAATGTATGTTGAGAAACCTTTGCCGTGTGACTGCCATTTATTACCCACATTTCCTATAAGAAGTTTATAGGTATCAACTTTTTTCATTCCCCATGTTAATCCGAAAGCACCATCTACATCAAGAGATAATTTTCCGTTTTCTTGTCCAATATTAACAAAAGGTACTGATTCGGGTTCAACCGAAGGCACTGATCTATCGGTTCCATTAATGGGTGGTTCTATATTGGAAGGATTTGGATTATAAGTTACTACTCCTGTGTTTTCAACAGGTTTTCCAACTGGGTTTTCACCTATTTTATTACTGACACCTTTGATAAGAACGGTAGTAACCTGTCCTAATTTTATTTCAACGAGTTCGCTGTATATAGCAGTACCATTTGACATTACTTTAAGATAATGACTACCAACCGGAATGTTATTAATAATCTTTACATTATCATCTTGTTTCACTTCGTCAAGATATGTAACAGTTCCGTTTGCCTCAGAAAATATTTTCAGCGTACCAGTTTTGGTTTGACTGAACAACGAAAGGCTTAAAACCATTAACAATAAAATAGTTGCTAATTTTTTCATACTTATTATTTTTTTCAATTTTTTACTATTTAATTTTTAATCCTCATATATTCTATATCCCAATTGATACATAGGAAAGTTCTCTGAATTGATTAAT
Organism: Bacteroidales bacterium; assembly: GCA_003162595.1. Classification (GTDB taxonomy): domain Bacteria; phylum Bacteroidota; class Bacteroidia; order Bacteroidales; family VadinHA17; genus LD21. The sequence goes on from PMNJ01000227.1 coordinate 10,593, forward strand.
CCTATATAATATTCCAGATTGTATGTCTTAAAACCAATTTGCACCGTTTAATGTCATAAATTAAGGTGAGATCGTATAAAGATATTTTAAAAATTTTCATAATCCAATTACCTGATTTCTCTTTCGTAAATTGTTGATGCTTTCCCACTATAAAAAAAGATTTTCTTAACCCAGTTACCTTTTTTATCAAACTCATATTTATAGACATCAACAAAATTTGAATTATTTTCGAAATATGAGGTAACTGATTACTTTTCATTTCCATCTGAATAATAGGTTCTCACAGTCTTTTCCCAAAGTTTATTGTCTTTAGTATATCTCCGTTCAAGGCTAACTTCATTAAACCGGTTATATTGATATTTTATATAACTACCATCTAATTCTTTTATCACGATCCACTGACACGAATAGAATTACTTTTCATGCATTGACTTAAAAAAGTGCCCTTCTTTTTTAAAGTTCTTTATATAAGCAGGGAATAAGACTGTGAGGCGGTACATTCTTAATTCCAAGGCATTTTAGAAATCGAGCGAGTTCTGCATATACTGTTTTTTTTATTAGAATAATTGAAATGCTAAACTTTAATAATTTATAGTAACTTTCTCAGAATATCCTAATGAAGTTGCTTATGGTCCTCTGGTAATCAACTGCATGTAAAATTTAAATTGCCGCATATGTCACATCTTAAAAACAAGTTGCCAGTTTTTTTTCTTTCCCTGTTTATTTTATCAAATTATTCATTCTCCTTCAGTCAACAACTTTTACTTAAAGTCGCAGGCGATGAGCAGGCAGGATTTCATGTTGATATATACAATGGCAATAAATTAGTAGTTACTAATACGGAAGAATTCTCCCTACAAATGTCTAATCTTGATTTGAGTACTGTTGCAAACATACAACAATGGAAAGGCCAAAAATGGACAGGAAATGAAAACAGCATTACTTTAAAAAGAGATTTTTACGTAAAAGAGTTTGATGCAAATCTGTCTGTTAATGTAACTTACCAGGTGGTTGGTTCTAATATTATAAAAAAGACGATCGAGTTGTTTCAGCCATCCATGCCGGGAATGTATTATATATTGGAACAAACTGCCAGGCCTGCAGAAAAGCCCCGGAGATATGTAACATTCGAATACGATAATTTTCCTGGTGGCTTTGTGCATGAAATGTTTCCTTCAGCAGGCTTTATTACACAGGATAATAATGTAGTTGGCTTTTTAACAGACGCAGGTTATAAAAATCAGTATACAAGAAATACGCGTCGACGATTTAGCGGACGTGGTGGTGGTTTTGTAGGTATGCGCAAGTTGCCTGATCCTAATTTATTTTATGTTGCCAGTTTATCAGACAGAGCACAAAATAATCATTACATTAAACAAACATATGGTGAAATGTACAATCTTGATGCCGGTGCAGAAATCAT
>PMNJ01000227.1:12079-12638 GCA_003162595.1 Bacteroidales bacterium
AACTTTCCTTCGGTCGAAAACGAGTGGACGCTTTTTAAAGGAAGTATATTAGTGCCTTATATTGAAAATGATAGTGTATCCATGTTCATTGGCACTCAATCAGGAAAAGAATGTAAGCTACAGATAAAAGATCTGCAATTTATAGAACACCAACCACAACACGAGCCTTATAATATACTTCCGCTTGGTGAAAAAGTGGAGAAAACTACCTATGTTTTTGTTGAACCATGGAAATCGCATCAACAATTTATGATCTCTTCNNATTACAGATGTAAAAGATTTTACTCCGTTTAATGTGCCCAATATGAATTATGCACCGGATATGTACAATAGGGATTCTTTTTTTTCTACTATAGCAACTTACAATAAAGAGCTGAACCTTGCCATCTGGGAAGAATGGGGCAAAACACAAACATCCAATGGCAGCATTGGCACTATTATCACACCACTTATGGGGTCGGTAGAAGCAAAAGACAACGAAGCCACCATCGAATGGCTGATTTGGGCAATGATGAACAAACGTCGGTTCGGCATTTCACTTCCGCAGGAAAAAATTAAA
>PMNJ01000067.1 GCA_003162595.1 Bacteroidales bacterium
ATTGTTGCAGGAGCCTCATGCGGCGTTTGGTGATAGCTAATATCTTTTCCCCAGAAAACACTGAAGTAAAGCCTGAACATATAAAATGCAGTCAAACCCGCAACGGCGTATTCTATAGCGAAAAGAATTTTATTACTGTGGAATACGGCTGCAAGTATCTCATCTTTACTGAAGAAGCCTGCAAAAGGCGGAATTCCTGCAATGGTGAGACATGCTATTAAAAAAGTAATGTGAGTAACAGGCAGATATTTACGAAGTCCGCCCATTTCAGTCATATAGTTACTGTGAACAGCGTGTATAATTGCTCCAGCACCAAGGAAAAGCAATGCTTTAAACATTGCATGCGTAAAGAGATGGAACATTGATGCCATATATCCTAAACCTTCGTGTCCGCCATAACCTGCTACCCCCAGGGCAAGCATCATATAACCGATCTGCGACATGGTGGAATACGCCAGAACCCTTTTTATATCTGTTTGAGTACAGGCAATAACTGCTGCGAAGAGAGAAGAAAAAGCACCGACATAGGCAACTACATTGAGCGCTACAGGTGCAGATAAAGCATATATAGGAAACATTCTTGCAACAAGATAAACACCTGCAACAACCATAGTTGCCGCATGGATAAGAGCCGAAACAGGAGTCGGACCTTCCATGGCATCAGGAAGCCATATATGGAACGGGAACATCGCCGATTTACCAACACCTCCCATGAATACGAAGATCATAGACCATGTCATCACAGAAAGGCCAAGGAAGCCTATACCGCTGCCCTGTGCAATAGCCGGACCAGTAGGATTGGTGAGGGTTATGAAATCAAATGTCTTAGTATTAAATGATAAAATCAGAATGCCGATAAGAAATCCAAGATCTGCAAATCGTGTTACGATAAATGCTTTTTTGGAAGCTCTAACGGCAGCTGGTTTCTGATAGTAGAATCCTATCAATAAATATGAAGATACGCCTACAAGTTCCCAGAAGATATACATCTGGAAAATATTTGTTGCAAGAACCAATCCCAGCATAGAGAAGCTGAAAAGTGACAGAAATGAAAAGAACCGTTCGAATCCCTTTTCGCCTTTCATGTATCCAAGGCTGTAAATATGAACCATGAACGATACAGTTGTTATAACTATCAGCATCATAACCGAAATTGGATCAATCAGAGCACCAATATCTATGTGCAGCTTGTCAGTAAACTGTAGCCATGTAAAATTGAAAGCGATTATTTTCTGATATGCTCCGTCAACCTTTTCACTTGTAAAAAAGTATTTGTAGGCAGTAATATACGACAGAACTGTAATTACAGCCAGTCCGCAGGTTCCCAATATACCTGAGAGCTTTGGAAAATACTTATGACCCGCCAGTCCCAGAAACAAAAACATAAGAAAGGGCAGCAGAAGAATCCAGAGTGTATAATTGAAATTTATCATATAAGGAGTTTCGTAAAATTGTAAATCTGTAAAAATGTCAAGTTATTACCGCGTACTGCGCACCTCATACCGCAAACCGTTTTTTAGTATTTCATTTCATTAACGTCTTCCACATTTATAGTTGTGAACCGCCTGTATATATTAATTATTATAGCAATTGCAACCGCAGCTTCCGAAGCTGCAACAGCAATTACAAACAGGCTGAAAAACATACCCTCCAGCTTATGCGGATAGAGATATCTGTTGAAAGCCAGAAAATTTATATTTACTGAATTTAAAATCAACTCCACTGACATCAGTATTGTAATAAGATTCCGGCGCGTAAGAAAGCCGTAAACTCCCGTAAAAAACATTACAGTTGCCAGGATTAAAAAGTATTGAATTGGTATTCCTGCGTTCATCTTATTCCTGATTTAATTTTGATAACCCTATTGTTTTTGGAGATCCTTTTTTTGCTATTACTATAGCTGCAACCATCGCTGCGAGAAGTAATACCGATATAACTTCGAATGGAAGCACATATCCGTCATAATCAACCGACAAAAGGCTTTTGCCTATTAATTTCATATTTACCTCTTTGGCTGCCTCTGTAGTCGCTGAAAACTTATAATCGAGGATAGTTATAATTGAAAGTATTGCTCCGGTTAATGCAGCAATAGCGGAAAAAATATTCTTCTTCCAGCCGGAAGATTCGAACTTCTGGCTTATATGACTTGTGAGCAGAATTGAGAAGATGATCAAAACAACAATACCACCTGCATAAAGAGTAAGCTGAACAGCAGCAAGAAACTGATAATTCAACATGAAATAAAGCCCTGAAGTTGATACCAGAACAAACAGAAGAAATACTGCAGCTCTCAGTATTTTGCGACTCGTTACCGTTAATATTGAAAAGATAACAATCATCGCAGAAAAAAGAATAAACATGATAGAGGCCATTATTCAACTCCTTTCATTAATTGTGAACCTGGTTTATTTAATGTTTTTATAAGATGCGCCCTGTTAAAAACTGCATGTTCAAATTTCTGGGAAAAGGCCAGTGCATTTGAAGGACATGTCTTAACACACAAAGCACAGAATGTACACATACCTAACCTGTAGATGTGTTTGTCGATAGCCCTTTTCTTTTTCCCATCTTCGGTAATAATTGTTTTAGATATTACTTCAATTGTACCATTCGGACAATTCAATTCGCAAATACCGCAGCCGGTGCACTTATGTTCATTTTTTTCATTATGCGGCATCACTACTTCACCTTTGAATCGTTCGAACATTACAAGATCCTTGCGATTGGAGGGGTATTTTTGAGTAACGATAGTACTTGGCCTGAAAAAGTATGATCCTGTGACTTTCATACCCTTCAGAAGCGACCACACACCTAATATTATTTCTTTCAGATAATTTATTATACTTCTCATTCAGAGATATCTATTTATAGTTATTTATTCTTAAAAATGCCAGCCCATCAATACTATAAAGGCCATAATCAAAACATTAACAAGATTAATCGGCAATAAATATTTCCATTCCAGTGTAAGCAACTGATCAATTCTCAGACGTGGAAATGTCCATTTGAACCACATCATCAAAAAGATTACAAAGAATGTTTTTCCTATATACCATATAAATGGCGGGATGAAATCCATAATATGGTTAAAACCTTCCCATGGACCAACATGAAATGGCATCCATCCTCCGAGGAAAACTGTTGCAGCTATCGATGCAACAATAAACATGTTTATATATTCAGCAAGGAAAAAGAAAGCGAATTTTATACCTGAATATTCAGTGTGATAACCTGCAGTCAGCTCTGATTCAGCTTCCGCAAGGTCAAATGGTCCCCGGTTTGTCTCGGCAGTGCTTGATATAAGAAAGATTATAAATGCTATAAATGCCGGAATATGACCTTTAAATATAAACCAGCCATCTCTCTGAGCTTCTACAATTACTGATAATTGCATAGAACCGGCCATAATAACAATTGTTATAATTGCCAGACCAACAGATAATTCATAACTTACGATCTGAGCTCCGCTTCGCATAGCACCTATCAATGAATATTTGTTGTTACTTGACCAGCCGGCCAAAAGCACTCCGATGACTCCCATAGCTGAAACAGCAATGACATATAATACCCCTATATTAAGATCGATGGCATGTAACCCTTTGGCAAATGGAATTGCAGCTATAGCCATGAATGAGGCAATAATAACAATAAAAGGAGCAAGGTTAAAGAGAAATCCATCGGCATTCTTTATAGGAACCAGCTCTTTGAAAAGCAGTTTGAAAAGATCCGCTATTGTCTGGAAAATCCCGAAAGGCCCGACTCTGTTGGGTCCCAGCCTGTTCTGCATAAAAGCGCATACTTTCCTTTCTGCATAAACCAGGAATAGGCCAACGAGAGCATAGAACAGAAGGATTAAGACCCCGATAATAAGCATCTCGGTAACAGTCGTCCAGAAAGGAGACATAGCGTTGTGAAGGCTTGAATCGATCCATTGTGTGAGCGGTAAAAAATCGTAGACGACTTTCCACCATGGGACTGATAGCGAAGAGGAAGTATTCAAAGCAACGATCTCAGGTAGCATATATTTTAACTTTACTTTTGTCTTTATACTTTTGTCTTTTGTCTTTAGGCATTGTAGGCCTTCCAACCTTTTATCTGTCAATATCCGGTATCACCAGATCCAGCGAACCTCCGATTGCCACGAGGTCAGCTATCTTGAAACCCTTTGTAATGTGATTAAATACAGATAGGTTCACAAAATTCGGAGATCTGAACTTTACCCGATAGGGATTCTTATTCCCGTCACTGATAATATATACTCCCAGTTCCCCTCGTGCTGTTTCCACTCTCTGATAATACTCACCTTCGGGCAGTTTGATAACCGGTTTCATTTTCACAGAATAGGGTCCTTCGGGAATATTATCAATCAGTTGCTCAATAATATTCATCGATTCCCACATCTCATCTATCCTTGTAATATAACGGCTGAAAGTATCTCCTTCGGTATGCAGTATTTCCTTAAAAATTATCCTGTCATATGCACTGTATGGCTCATGTTTACGTACATCGCAGGAGAAACCTGAAGCCCTGCCTGAAGGTCCTGTGACGCCATAAGAAATTGCATCCTCAAGTGATAATTTTCCGATTCCCTTGCTGCGTTCATGAAAAATCACATTCCCGGAGAGAAGCTGATCATACTCGGGTAAAATTTTTCTGAAATATTTAATGAATTCTTTTACTCTTTTTTGAAAGTTAGGATGGATATCATACATAACGCCACCAGGGCAATTGTAGCTGACTAACATACGTCCTCCGCAAGTCTCTTCAAAAATGTCGAGAATTTTTTCCCTGTCACGTAATCCGTAAAAGAAACAGGTTAATCCTCCCAGGTCCATGCCGAATGAAGCCCACCATAGTTGATGTGACTGGATTCGCGTGAGTTCTGACATTATTGTACGTATAACTTTTATCCTGTCGGGAATATCCATCTCAAGAGCCTTTTCAACATTCAGGCAAACTGCTTCATTATTAATATGGGCAGAAAGATAATCCATTCTGTCAGTAAGATGTATGATCTGCGGATAAGTTATACTCTCGCACATCTTTTCAATTCCCCTGTGAATATATCCTATATGAGGCTCTATGTTTTTAACAATCTCCCCTTTGAGCGATACCACAAGCCTTAATACCCCATGAGTCGATGGATGCTGCGGTCCCATGTTAATAACATATTCCTGCTGCTCGTCAGAGGTAATGTCTTTTACCTTTTCTTCCATAGGTTACTTGGTAACAATATTAATATCATCAACATAATCTTTCCTTAATGGGAAGCCCCATGAACTATCGAGAAAGAGTCTTCTCAAATCAGGATGATTAGCAAATCTGATTCCCAGAAGATCGAATGCCTCTCTTTCATGAAAATCAGCAGTCTTCCAGATATCAGATACGGAATCAAATTTGGGATTTTCCCTGTCAGCAGTCCGGGTTTTTAAAACTATAACATGGTCATAGATTGTAGAACGAAGATGGTAAACTACACCCAGATCTTGTCCGTAATCAACACCGCTCAGGCAAAACAGGTAATCAAACTGTGCTTCTTTTTTATCCCTGAGCTGTTTAGCCAATGAATACAATTTTAAAGCTGGGACTATTACCTCAAGGTATTGTTTGCCTTCCTTGATCTCAAGATCCTGATCGATTGATTTAATGAATTCTCCAAGTTGTATTTTATCCATTGAGAATCAGATTTCTGAATATTTCTGGTACTTATTTTGAATCATGGGAAGTATTCCTTGCCTTCCTTGATTTCATAGTTTGTGTTTCAATCATTCGCTGCAGTTGAAGCATTCCGTATAGTAATGCCTCNNGGACGGGGAGGGCATCCAGGAACATATACATCAACAGGTATCACATGTTCCACACCTTTAACAACACAATAAGAATTAAGAAAAAACGGACCTCCTGAAATTGCACATGCCCCCATCGCGACAACGTACTTTGGTTCAGCCATTTCATCATACAGACGTTTAAGTACCGGTGCCATTTTAATAACTATAGTTCCTGCAACAACAATAACATCAGCCTGGCGCGGACTGGCACGGTAAACTTCCATCCCGAATCTTGCAAAGTCATGTCTCGGTGCACCTGCAGCCATCATTTCAATACCACAACAGCTTGTGGCAAAGGTTAGTGGCCATAAGGAGTTCTTCCTGCCCCAGTTTATCACATCATCAATTGTGGTCAGAAGAACATTGGATCCGGATTCATTAAGAAGTTCAAGGCTGTCATTATCCCCGAAATCTTCTTTCTTCATTCCTTTTATTCCCATATAAGAGCATGTTTTTTCCAGGCATATAATAACCCTAAGCCCAGTATGAAAAAGAATATTATTATTTCGATAAAGGCAGCCATTCCTGTTTCCTTCATTACCACCGCCCATGGAAACACAAGAACGGTCTCAACGTCAAAAACCAGAAACAGTATGGCAAAAAGATAATACCCGACATTAAACTGCAGCCATGTCACACCCTCCGTTGGGATGCCACATTCATACGGTTCAAATTTCTGGGGATTAATTGATTTTGGAGCTACAATTCCTGAAAAGATCAGAACCAATCCTACAAAAACGGCTCCCACAAGGAAAAATAAGATTAACCATTCATTATTCATGGAATATGGTATTAGGTTTGGTTTAAGCCGCACAAAAATAGATTTTTTTTTTGTTTTGTGAAATGATTAACATATGATAATAATGATATTTATCACATTGCCTGGAAATGTACTGTTATTTATTTCACAGATTAGATGCATGTTACAGCCTGAAAAGAGGATCAGCAATCTTATTAGTTCTTAATATGACTTTTTTCATGTTGTTCGAGCAGCAATAATTGTTATTTTTGGTGGTTTTAATAAATGTTATTCATATTCAGGATTAATAAGGATATTATGAGTTCAGATACACATCATTTCGGAATTGCAGGGCTTGGAGGAGAAGTGTTGGAACATACAGAAGTTAAGGTTAGTCATTGCTATCAATGCGGAAAATGTTCAGCCGGTTGTCCTCTCTCCGAAGAGATGGATTATCCGCCGAGTGTGATTATGAGGATGTTGCAGACAGGTAATACCGACCTTGAAGATAAAGTATTACGCTCTTTCTCGATATGGGTATGCCTCACATGCGAAATGTGTTTTGCCCGTTGCCCAATGAGCATAGATATTCCTAAAATGATGGATTTCCTGAGAGAGAAATCAATACGGGTGAAAAAAGCTAATCCCAAAGCAAAAGAGATTATTGCCTTTCATAGATCTTTTCTCGACTCAATACGGTTTACAGGAAGACTCTATGAGATTGGATTATTTGTTGACTATAAAACCAGGACATTGAAAATTCTTGATGACCTTGCCCTTGCACCAAAAATGATGAAGCGTGGTAAACTGAATATAATTCCTGAGATGATAAAAGACCGTTCAGGTGTCGCTGCAATTTTCAGAAAATCTAACAAAAAGAATAAAAACTAAAAATATGACTCTCGGATTTTATCCAGGTTGTTCCCTTAAAGGATCCTCGCGTGAGTACGCTGAGTCCGTTCTTGCTGTTGCAAAAGCTTTCGATCTAAATATGGAGGAAATTAAGGATTGGAATTGCTGTGGGGCAACAGCCGCCCATAACATGAATAAAGAGCTTTCTCTGGCACTTCCTGCAAGAATTCTTTCTCTTGCCGAAAAGCAGGGATTGACAGAAATTGTCGTTCCATGTGCAGCCTGTTACAGCAGGTTGACAGTTACGAAATATGAACTATCGAAAGATGCAGCGCTTAAGACTGCAGTTACTGAGGCAAATGGCCTTGAATATAACGGATCGGTTAGCATCTTAAATATTGTACAGATGCTTGACAAATATATCACACCAAACCTCGAAGGCCGGGTTGTCAAGCCATTTGATCATAAAGTTGCATGTTATTATGGCTGTCTGCTTGTTAGACCGCACGAGATATTGAAATTTGATCGGGAAGAAGATCCGCAATCTATGGATGTGCTTATGCAGAAGACAGGAGCAACGCCTATCGACTGGGCCTTCAAGACGGAGTGTTGCGGAGCAGGTTTGTCAGTTTCCAGAACCAGCTCGGTTGGAAGACTCTCGGGCAAAATAATCGGTGACGCTAAGGACCGCGGCGCAGAAGCTGTGATAGTGGCCTGCCCGATGTGCCAATCGAATCTCGACATGCGCCGTGATGAGATTAACTCTTATCTGGGTGAAAAAGTTGATATTCCTGTCCTTTATATAACACAGGCTATCGGTCTTGCCCTGGGACTCGACAGGAAGGCCCTTGGTCTTCAAAGGCATTTTGTAAAAGTATCAGTTTGATTATTAAAATTTTTGATATAGAAAAGTATGCGTTTAGACTGATTTTTTACCCCCTTCCCAACCTTCCCCCAAGGGGGAAGGAGTAATCTTTTCCCCCTTGGGGGAAATAAGAAAGGGGGTATAAATCAAACAACTAGAATATAACATAGAAGTAGAGTATAGATATTATTAATAAGTATATCAAGCAATTATATGTCAAAAATTGGAGTATTTGTCTGTCATTGCGGGGAAAACATTAGCGCAACGGTAGATTGTGCAAAGGTTGCTGAAACAGCAAGCAAATATGACGGTGTTGCCTTCAGCATTGATTATAAATATATGTGCTCCGACCCGGGGCAAAATATTATAAAAAGCGCAATAAAAGAAAAGGGGCTTACCGGGGTAGTTGTAGCATCATGTTCCCCAAGAATGCATGAGCCTACTTTCAGAAAAGCTTGTGCAGAAGCCGGGCTGAATCCGTTTATGTGCGAAATGGCTAACCTGCGGGAACATTGTTCCTGGGTACATGAAAAAAGTGAAGCCACAACTGAAAAAGCAATTGACCTGGTCAGGATCCTCGTTGAAAAGGTAAAATATAATCATTCGCTTAATGAAATAAAAGTACCTGTTACGAAAACTGCTCTCGTGATTGGAGGCGGTATTGCAGGAATCCAGGCTAGCCTCGATATCGCAAATACTGGTCATAAAGTGATTCTGATTGAGAGAGATCCTTCAATTGGTGGCCATATGTCGCAGTTATCTGAAACATTCCCCACTCTCGATTGTTCCCAGTGCATCCTTACGCCGAGGATGGTAGAAGTGGCTCAACATCCTAATATTACTTTATATACATATGCTGAACTTGAAAGCCTCGAGGGTTTCATTGGCAATTTTAAAGCTAAAATAAGGAGGAAATCAAAAAGCATCGATGAAAAACTCTGTACCGGATGTGGACAATGCACGACCAAATGTCCTGTAAAGAAAATTCCAAGTGAATTCAATGAAGGGCTCGGGAAAAGAACAGCAATTTATGTACCTTTTCCACAGGCTGTTCCTAATAAACCTGTTATTGACAGGAAAAATTGCACTTATTATATTAAAGGCAAATGCAAAGTATGCGAAATAGTATGCCCGACAGGTGCCATACGTTTCGACCAGGAAGATCAGATTATGGAAGTTGAAGTCGGAGCTATTGTTGTTGCAACCGGATTCACTGTTAAACAGCCCGATTTTTTCCCTGAATATGGTTATGGGAAACATGCAGATGTTATTACCGGACTTCAGTTTGAGCGACTTGCATCAGCATCAGGTCCTACACTTGGAGAGATCCGGAGACCTTCTGATGGGAAGATACCTGAAAAAATAGTGTTCCTGGCATGTGCCGGATCGCGCGATCCCGCAAAAGGTATTCCTTACTGTTCTAAAATATGCTGTATGTATATAGCCAAACATGCTATGTTGTATCAGCATAAAGTGCATGGCGGCAAATCCTACGTATTCTATATGGATATCAGGGCAGGAGGGAAGCAGTATGAGGAATTTGTAAGAAGGGCAATTGAAGACGATGGTGTAAACTATATACGTGGGAGGGTCTCAAAAATTTACGAAAAGAATGGAAAATTAATAGTAAGTGGAGCTGATACTCTTCTTAATGCAATGCCGGTAGAGATTGAAGCCGATATGGTTGTACTAGCTACTGCAGGGGTAGCCAATGAAGGTGCTGAAGAGCTTGCACAGAAAATGCATATCTCTTATGATCCGTATAAATTTTTTGCTGAAGCACATCCTAAATTAAAGCCTGTTGAAACAAATACAGCCGGTATCTTTCTGGCAGGGGCCTGTCAGGCGCCACGTGATATTCCGGAATCAGTTGCAATGGCATCAGGTGCTGCTGTAAAAGTAGCAGGGTTGTTTTCACAGGATGAACTTACCCGCGAGCCGATTATTGCAGTTGTGAACCGTCAGGCTCCACCTGTTTATTCATCATGCGTGGGATGTTTCCTATGTGTTTCGGCTTGTCCATATCAGGCTATCGAGAAGGAAGAGATTAAGAACCGGAATGGTGAAGTTATTAAGTTAGTGGCGAAAGTTAATCCGGGATTGTGCCAGGGTTGTGGTACGTGTGTCGCGTTCTGCAGGACAAAATCAATTGATATACAGGGTTATACACATGAACAGATGTATACCGAAGTTATGGCTTTATTAAATGAATATTAATATTTAAGTATTGATGGCTGAATTTGAACCAAAAATTGTTGCTTTCGTCTGTAACTGGTGCACATATGCCGGAGCGGACCTGACCGGAACCAGCCGTATCAAATATGCTTCAAATGTTCGCATAATCAGGTTCCCGTGTACNNGCAGAAGGAGCCAAATGGGCAGAGATAGTAAATACTACTGTTGCATCAATCCGTGAATTAGGGCCTTATACAGATTATAAAAAAATAGCGAAATATCCTGAAAAGGAGGTGACCCATGGTTGATTTGATAAAACGCGCAAAAGAGCTTCTCGAATCCTCTGCTGTGAAGGTAATAATTGGTTATGAGCAGGGTACAGGAAATAAAACACGGGCTCTTTTTGTAGAAAAGGCTGAAGACGCCGATAAATTAATTTTTGACAGCCGTTGTATTCAGAACCTTGCAGCGTATGTTACCAAAAAGGAGGTAAAAGAAAAGGGGAAAATGGCGATTGCAGCTAC
>PMNJ01000004.1 GCA_003162595.1 Bacteroidales bacterium
CGATATAAAACATCTTGATGAGGATAAGCATATTGAATCTACAGGAGTATCAAACATCGGAATTCTTGATAATTACAGACTTTTGCTGGAAAGTGGCAAAGATATTATGGTCCGAATTCCTGTTATCCCTGGTTTTAATGATGATCCTGATTATCTTGAGAGGTTGAGGCAATTTATTATTTCATCAAAAAATAACTCGCTGAAAAAGATAAATCTTCTGCCTTTCCATAAAATAGGATCCTCAAAATATAAAAAATTCAATATTCCTTACCGGATGGGTAATACTGAACCACCTGACAAAGAAAAAATGAAGGAAATGAAGGAGTTTTTTATGGAAACAGGGCTTAAAGTTAAGATTGGCGGGTGAGATATTAAAATGAAACTCACGTAGTACACAAAGGAAGAAAACATAATATTAGAAATCAATAATTATCCATTTATGATTTTATCAGAAAGAGTTAAAAAATTAAGGGACCAGAGCCTGAATGCAGTCGAAAAAATCAGTGCTGAAAGAGCAATGCTTATTACTCAGTTTTACAAGAGCGATGAAGCCCGCGAACTTTCAGCTCCGGTGAAAAGGGCAAAGGCTTTTGAATATCTCCTGAAAAACAAGAAGATATGTATCAATGAAGGTGAACTGATAGTGGGCGAGAGAGGTCCGGCTCCCAAGGAGACACCTACCTATCCTGAAATTAGCCTTCATTCAATGAAGGATCTCGAGATTCTTGATTCGAGGGAAAAGGTCTTTTTCAGGGTTGATGATGAGGTGAAAAGCATATATGAAAAAGAGATTATTCCTTTTTGGAAAGGCAAAAGTAACCGAGACAGAATAATGTCGTTGATGACACCTGAATGGCTTAATGCTTATAATGCGGGCTTGTTTACCGAGTTTCAGGAGCAGCGTGCACCCGGACATACAGTNNGCTCTTGAAAAGTTTGAGGAGCTAAAAGCAATGGATATAACATGCGATGCAATAATAATGTATGCAAACAGGCATGCTGATGCGCTTGAAAAAATTGTGTCGGATGAAACGAACTCAAAAAGGAGAACAGAATTGTTGAAGATGGTAAATATATGCCGTAAGGTTCCTGCAAATGCTCCGGAAACTGTTCACGAAATGCTACAACACTACTGGTTCATACATCTTGGTGTTATAACAGAACTTAATCCATGGGACTCTTTCAATCCGGGCCGTCTGGACCAGCATCTGTATCCTGTCTATAAAAAAGAAATGGAGTCAGGCTCGCTTTCAACCGATGAACTGGATGATCTTCTTGGCTGTTTCTGGGTAAAATTCAATAACCATCCTTCACCACCTAAGATGGGAGTTACTTCCAGTGAAAGTAATACTTATACCGACTTCTGTCTTATAAATCTCGGGGGTGTAAAACCCGATGGCACTGATGCTGTCAATGAAATGTCATATATTCTGCTTGATGTCATTAATGAGATGCGCATTCTTCAGCCCAGTTCAATGGTACAGATCTCAAAAAAAAGCCCTGACCGGTTTGTTTATAAAGCTCTTGATATAATCAAGACTGGTTTCGGACAACCCTCATGCTTCAACACAGATGCCATAATCCAGGAGCTTCTAAGGCAGGGAAAGACTTTAATCGATGCCCGGAACGGCGGAGCGTCAGGATGTGTGGAAACAGGAGCATTCGGCACTGAAGCATATTGGCTTACGGGTTATTTCAATTTGCCAAAAATACTGGAGCTGACTCTCAATAACGGATTTGATAAAAGGACGAATAAACTTGTAGGGATTGAAACAGGATATGCCTCTGATTATAAGTGTTTTGAAGATCTCATGAATGCTTTCAAATTGCAGGTAAATTACTTTGCTGATATCAAAATCAGAGGTAATAACGTGATTGAAAAAACTTTCGCCTACTGGCTGCCGGTGCCTTTTCTATCATTACTTGTTGAAGATTGCATTTTGAATGGAAGAGATTATAATTGCGGCGGTGCCAGGTACAACACTTCCTACATCCAGGGTGTTGGACTTGGAAGTATCACTGATATGCTTACATCAATCCGCTATAATATTTATGATAAAAAGAAAATTAGCTGGGAAGAATTAACCAAAGCTCTGGAAGCAGATTTCATAGGATATGAACAGATTCAGTATGATTTAATTTATAATACACCTAAGTTTGGCAATGATGATGATTATGCTGATCGACAGGCAGTTGAGGTTTTTGAGATCTATTATGATGCTGTTAATGGAAGGCTAAACACACGAGGAGGAGTTCATCGCATTAACATGCTGCCAACAACATCCCATGTCTATTTTGGAAGTGTNNCCTACATCTGTGATTAAATCAGCATCTAAGATTGATCATATTCGGACAGGAGGTACCCTTCTGAATCAGAAGTTTTCTCCTTCGTTTTTTGAGGATGAGGATAGTTATGAAAAACTGACTGCTTTAATACGCAGTTACTTCAATCTCGATGGTCATCATATTCAGTTTAATGTAGTCAATGCAGAAACTTTAAANNAAGAGAACGGAACATGGGCCCGAGCGTTAAAAAATAACCCGGTGAGCCTGTCCCGATATATCGGGAGCTATTTTAGCGAAGGGGCCAGACTGCCGCGTTGGCCGTTTATTTGCCTCATCCCCCCGGCCCCCTTCTCCCACGAGAGAAGGGGGTGAGGAACAGATTGTTAATTAGTTAAGTCCCTCCCTCTTGGGGGANNCCGAATGCCAACAGATATTGCTCTGCTATTCTAAGGTTAACTGCATTTAATCCGTTTTCCTCTGAAATTGCTAATGATATTGCTCTCAGACCGTTGGAAGTTGCTTTTGCAAGTTGTTCAATCTCGGAAGCTCGTCCGGCGGCTTCATTAATTCTTTTCTGCATTTCACCTTCTGAATTTTTGATGAGAGCTTGTTTATCTCCTTCAGCGACATTGATTTTTGCCTGTTTGGCCCCTTCGGATTCGGCAATGATTGCTCTCTTTTCCCTTTCAGCCCTCATCTGTTTTTCCATAGCATCTTTTATGCTCTGGGGAGGCGAAATATTTTTAACCTCATACCTGGTTACTTTTACACCCCATGGTTCACTCGCCTTATCTACAGCTTCAACAATTGTAACATTTATTGTTTCACGTTCTTCAAAAGTTCTGTCTAGTTCAAGTTTACCGATAACGCTCCTCATGGTAGTCTGGGCTATCTGAATAGATGCAAATCTGTAATTATCAATTCCATAAGAGGCTTTTTGAGGATCAAGAACCTGGAGATAGAGAATACCATCTACCTCAACTGCGATATTATCACGGGTAATGCATATCTGTGGTGCAACATCTATTGCCTGTTCTTTAAGTGTATGCCTGTATCTCACTTTATCGAAAAATGGGATAAGTAACTGAAAACCTGCTGTATAGGTTGCTCTGTATTTCCCAAGCCTTTCAACAATGATTGCTGTTCTCTGTGGAACAATCTTAATCATTGATATAATCAAAATAAATCCTAAGAAGATTATACCGATAAGAATAAAAGTTGTGCTTGATCCTTCCATTTTAATTATTTTTTAGGTTCAACTATTAATTTAAAACTATCTTTTTCAATAATGATAACTCTTTGTCCTTCTTTAATCTCCGATTCAGATTCAGCTGTCCATGTTGTACCTTTAAACTCGACTTTCCCCTGTTTAATTCCACCAAAATCAATAGTGGCCAGCGCTTCTTTCCCTGTAAACTCGTCTTCAACGTCGTCAGAATGAGTACTCTTACTATTTAAAAATTTTCTCTGAATTATTTTTCTCAGAGCGAATAGCAAGAGAGTTGAACTTACCGCAAAAATTACTATTTGCAGGTTTATTCCAGGATTTCCTATAAGGCAGACCAAGGCAGTAACCCAGGCGCCAAGACCAAAGAAAAAAATGATTAACCCTGGGATGAGCAATTCGAGAAGAAACAGTCCCAGACCCAGAATGAACCAGAATAATTCCGGTTGGGAAAAAATGATTGTGCCCATGATGAATAAATTAAAATTGTTAGCGAGATGAATGTTTTGTGAAGTAAAGATAAAATAAAATCTATAGAAAAATCAAAATTTAGCTGTGTTTACGCTTCCTGTAAAAAGCTGAGAACAATAATCTGAGTGGAGAGCAGTCTATTTCTTTTCTAATGTGTCATTTATGTTTTTCAACCATGTTGTAACCTTCTTAGCAAAGAAATTCAGGTTTTCACATTTAAAATCTCCTTCCATCTTAATGAGACTACCTTTATAGATACCGGTCTTCTCTGAGAATTGGTAGCAGAGATACTCAATCGAGCCTGCATCAGCTGAGACATTCTTTAGAGCAGTAACTTTACTTGACGATATATTTTTGATATAATTGGCATATTTCTTTAGCTCTTCCTTTGGGATTTTTTTCCCGGTATTGAGGCAATTTCCGATGTTATCAAGGACCTGACTTTCACTAAGGTTAAAATCTTTGTCCGGGAAATTCCAGTTCTGCGGATTCTTATATGTGAGAATATTTCCCTGAGTATCGACCAGGAATCCATTATGCTGATACCCCCATGCATAATTTACATAATCAACCTGATAAAGTATTGCCTGCTTTTCATCGATAACAGCATTTTTTTTACAACCTGAAATAATAAAGGCTAAAAGCAAAATAAAAATAATATTTACCTGAAAATTTTTCATTAGTAGGTTGTTAAAACCTGTATTCTCAAAAATCAGACCAGTCTGAACAGTTATTGAACAATTAGAATACAAATTTATTTAATATACTGTTAAAGAGAATAGTGAAGTAAATAAATTTTATCGATTCGTTTATTTTTCGTAAATTTTATGGTCAATAATTCATATAGAACTACCCTGAGTTCTGACAAATCTCATCCGTCGCTTATACGGGATAAATAATTAATATACAAAGTTATATACACTCTGTATTTCAGCACCTACAACAAATACCCATTCAAGGAGGCAAGTGAGATGGAAAAATTTTTTGACTATTTTGATGGTCGGTACAGAGAGTCAATATTTAAAAAGACTCCTGTTGATGATGGTCCTGTAATTACCATTTCCAGGTTGACGGGTTGTGATGCCAGGCAGGTAGCTGCAATTCTGGTAGATGACCTTAATCATAAATTTGGCATAAACAAATGGAAATGGGTTGATAAGGATATTATCTACGCAATTGCAAAAGAGCTTAATACAGATACTCAACGTGTTGAGAATTTCTATAAAGGTATCGAACTATCCAATTTATCAGAAATGATAATGGCTTTTTCAGGTGGTTTTGTCAGCGACCTGAGAGTAAAAAAAGCTATTAAAGATGTCGTATTCTCGATGTGTAAAGAGGGATTTATAGTACTTGTGGGAAGAGGAGGGGTTTCAATAGCCAATGAAATTACCGATGCACTTCATATCAGGCTGGTTGCTCCATTCTATTGGAGAGTTGAGAATGTAATGAAAAAGAAAGAGATGAACCTTGAGACCGCTGAAGAATATGTCATTGATACCGATGAAAAGCGGTTCAATCTGATACGAACCTTCATGGATAAAAAGCCCCTTAACATTGATTACCTTTTTGATGCCACAGTTAACCGGAGCTCTTTTTCAATACAGGAGATTTCGGATGTGATCCTGTCGATGTATGAAAAGAAAGTTTGCCGGCAAATTGCAGAAAGAAAAAAGACACATAGGATTTGTTAAATACTTTAGCTCTACATACCGCTGCAGTCAGCAATCTTTTTTATGTGGTCGCTCAGTCTTCTGTCGAGACTCTTCTTATAGGCATCCCAATCGGAGATAGGATATTTGGCCACACCGCTATCCATTGCTGCTTTGGCAACTGCCGGAGCCACACACGATATTAATCTTGGATCAACCGGCTTTGGAATAATATACTCTTTTCCGAAAATCAGTTTATCTACATTGTATGCCTTTAGAACAGAAACAGGTACGGGTTCTTTTGCTAATGCTGCAAGAGCCTTCGAAGCTGCAAGCTTCATCTCTTCGTTAATGGTTGAGGCCCTTACATCCAATGCACCCCGGAATATAAATGGGAAACCCAGCACATTATTAATCTGGTTTGGATAATCCGATCTTCCGGTAGCAAAGATCATGTCATCCCTTGTTGCCATAGCATCTTCGTAGGAGATTTCTGGATTAGGATTGGCCATTGCAAATA
The DNA here is from genome assembly GCA_003162595.1 of Bacteroidales bacterium. Lineage (GTDB taxonomy): Bacteria > Bacteroidota > Bacteroidia > Bacteroidales > VadinHA17 > LD21. The sequence continues at coordinate 6,155 of PMNJ01000004.1, forward strand.
TGATAGGGTTATCTGCCATGGACGCCAGCATGTCTTTTGACATCATACAGGCGGCAGAAAGACCCAGGAACAGATCGGCACCTTTAACTGACTGTTCCAGAGTGTCAATGTCCCTGGATGTTACGAATTCCTGCTTATATTTATTAAGGTCTTTCCTTTTCTTATTTATTACACCTTTCGAGTCACACATCACTATGTTTTCTCTTCTGACACCGAGGGAAACATATAATCTGGAGCATGAAATAGCGGCTGCACCTGCGCCACACACTACCATCTTCAGATCCTCTATTTTTCTGCCTGTAATTTCAAGAGAATTCAGCAAACCGGCTGCAGAGATAATTGCAGTTCCGTGCTGATCATCATGAAATACCGGAATATCGAGAATCTTTTTTAGTTCTGTTTCAACCTCGAAACATTCAGGAGCTTTAATATCTTCAAGGTTTATTCCTCCAAAAGTGGGGGCAATTTGTCTGCAAAACTCAATTAATTTGACAGGATCTTTTTCATTAACCTCAATATCGAAAACATCAACATCAGCAAATACTTTAAACAGGAGTCCTTTTCCCTCCATCACTGGTTTACCAGCCATGGCTCCTATATCACCTAACCCGAGTACAGCTGTACCGTTAGAAATAACCGCTACAAGATTCCCTTTAGCTGTATAAGTGTAAACATCTTCAGGTGTCTTTTCTATTTCAAGACAAGGATAAGCTACACCCGGTGTATATGCCATACTGAGATCGAATTGAGTACTATACGGTTTTGTGGGTATGACCTCTATTTTACCATGACGTCCTCTGCTATGATAGAGGAGCGCATCTTCTTTTGTCACTTTAGGCATGATGATATATTTTAATTAGTTTCTCTGATTTCATAGAATTAACTGAATATCATTAATATAAAAGCAAACTGTCAAAATAGTCTATTCGAATTTACTATTAAAAAATCAATATTTGTATGAGAAAAATCAGTGTATGATATTTCCGAAATTATTTTCAAAAAACGGTTGAGCCCAGCTTATTTTACAGTCACTCCAGTCATCTTAACTCATACATAATATTAATTTCATATTATGCCGAATTTCACTTAAGATCAGACTGTTTTGATTTAGATTTCAATAATGAATAAAAATATTTTGCATTGATGACAAAATTAGATATTTTCAGCCGTAGTATTGATAACAGTTTTATCCTGAATTTATATTTACTTTTTCTATGAATAAAAACATTGCAATAGGTACTGATATAGGAGGAAGCCATATCAGTTGTGCCGCCATTGATCTGGTTTCGGGTAAGATCATAAGAAATACTTTGACAGAAAGATCAGTCGACAATCAGGCTCAGGCAAATGCTATTATTGGTACCTGGACCCAGGCTTTATCAGCTGTTTTAGAGAAAGTTCCGATTGAAAATGTTAAAGGAATCGGCTTTGCAATGCCAGGTCCGTTTGACTATGTAAAGGGTATTTCTTATATCCGCGGTGTTGCAAAATATGAGAATCTCTATGGAATCAATATATCTGATGCAATATCATACAACCTGAGTGCTAAGGATGATTTCCTCATCAGATTCATGAATGATGCTTCCTCCTTTGCTGTGGGAGAGGCCTGGGCAGGTAGTGCTGCTAATTTCAACCGTTCACTCTCAATTACACTTGGTACGGGTTTTGGATCAGCATTTATCAGTAACCGTATACCGATAGTTGATGGACCAGAAGTACCTAAATTAGGTTGTATCTATCACATACCCTATAAAGATGGAATTGCTGATGATTATTTTTCGACCCGGGGATTGCTTTCCAGATATAAAAAGCTTACCGGTAAAGAGCTGGTTGGGGTAAAAGAACTTGCTTCCCTGGCAGGAACCGAAAAAGCAGTAAAAGATCTCTTTACCGATTTTGGAGACAATGCCGGATTGTTTCTTGCACCGTGGCTCAAAAAGTTCAGAGCTGAAATTTTAGTTATAGGAGGGAATATATCTCATGCATATAGCCTTTTTGGTGATGTATTTGAAAGCAGGTTGAAAAAGGAAAATTGCTTTTGCGAAGTAGCTATTTCAAATCTGAAAGAGGATGCTGCCCTTCTTGGTAGCGGATATCTGCTTGATGATGATTTCTGGAGATCAGTTCAACACGCATTGCCGTTAATGTAAACCTGATGATATAAAAACCTGACACCAATCGCCCGTAACCTGACGCCACTTGGTAACGGCAACAGGCTTCAGACATCAGGCGATGGGAAAAAATAATAATATATATCTTTAGCCTCAAACCAAACTATTATGGATACACAAAAAGTAAACATCAAAAAAATACTCCCCGTACTGATGGCATTCTTTGTCATGAGCTTTGTTGACCTCGTTGGTATCGGGGTCGACCGTGTAAGTAAAGATATGAACCTTAGCGCTACCCTGGCCCAGTTAATCCCTTCAGTAGCTTTTTTATGGTTTTTTATTCTGTCTGTCCCGGTGGGAGTTATGCAATCACGACTGGGTAAACGCTTTGTACTCAACATAGGTATGATTGTAACAGCGCTCGGACTTCTGGTTCCGTTTTTCTTTTATTCTTTCGCGATGGTACTTGCCGGATTTGCTCTTCTTGGAATCGGGAATACAATTGTCCAGGTTTCTGCGAATCCTCTGATTGTAGATGTTGTTCCCGGAAACCGGAAATCGAGTTTCCTCAGCTTTTCACAATTTATTAAGGCTATAGGCTCGATGATAGGTGCTCCGCTGGCAGCAGTTTTTGCATCGCGTTTTGGAGACTGGAAACTGGAATTCCTTGTTTTCGGTATTGTTTCAATTCTTTCAGTTCTATGGCTGGCTTCAGTGAAAATTGAGGAAGCCAAACTTATAGAAAAAAAAGCCACTTTTGCTTCATCTTTCGAACTCCTGGGTAACGGATTTGTGCTCATGATGGTCATTTCGATTTTCCTGGTGGTAGGTATCGATGTGGGATTCAATTCCAATTCCGGACAGTTCCTTATCAAACATTTTGGCATAGATTCGACAACAGCTGAATCGGGAAGAAGCGTTTATTTCTTTGGACGTATGCTTGGAACATTCGCAGGGGCTATAATGCTCACAAGAATTTCATCACGAACATTCTTCATTTGGACCTCAGCTCTTGGAATTATATGCCTGGCTTCAATCTTATTGATCTCATCACCTGTCATAGCATGGGTCCTCGTCTTCCTGATCGGACTTGCTGTTGCTAACATTTTTCCACTGGTATTTTCAATCACAGTTGAAAAATATCCTACACGTATCAATGAAATTTCAGGTTTGATGATGATGGCAATTTCCGGTGGAGCAGTTATCCCATTACTTATTGGCTGGATAAGCGATCTTAGCAATGTTGCTTACGGGATGTCGATCCTGATTATTTGTATGATTTATCTGTTATCAGTATCTATTTACAGTCTTAAGAGATAAACAATAAGACTACGAACTGATTATTCTTTGGAATATTATAAAAGACAGGTTGAAAGCCTGTCTTTTTATTTTTAATTGATCCTTATTCATCCAATCATAACCGACTTATGTACATTAAAACAGATGGTTCGTACAAAAATGAACCATATTGTCATTTTTTACTGAAGATCGCATTATTTTAGTGTTGTTTTTGAAGAGTCTGTTGATGTATAAAAGGGAAATCTGTTTCAACTTGGGGTTATACAATTTTTGTGAATAACTGGCCTTATCTTTATTATACCAGAATCCCTTTTTAAAAAAAGGTTCAGGCTTTTCTTCGAAAAAAGATGCGGAGATAGTTGCAGTTACGATTGTGAAGATGATTCAGAATGGTGATATGGCGCCAAAACTGAATAAAAGAATAACAGATAGTCTTGAATCAAAATTGAAAATAAAAGAAGAAGACAGGTAAATAGTTTAGGTTTGATTTTCCACTGTTCCGGAGTTCCCTTTTCCCCATTTCCCCAACTACTCCGGAACATTTTATCCCCCTTCACTGTGAAGTAAGTCGAGAGATTAACTTCAAATCAGCCCGAAGGGGGCTCTTTTTTATCTCAGGCGTCTCTTTTTTATCTCAGGCGTCTCACCCTGGTTTATAAAAAATAGGACTACTTACACTTGTATTTTGAAAGTAAAACATTGAAATTGCAGGGGAATTTGAAAAAATGAAATTATGAAAATCAAGAATTTACTTTTTATAAGTTTTTCATTCTTTATGATCTTTCAGTCGGTTTTTCCACAGGATAACAGAACCACCGAAACAAAAGTAGCAGATCTTCTTGCCCGTCTTCCTTCAAATGACCATCAATATGTTGACAAGATTATGGTTGATATTTTGTTACTCGGTGAATCCGGGTTAAAGCAGATTTGCGATCAGGTTGTCCCTGCCGGAACCGGCGATGATACGCGTCCCCGGTTTGCGATCGAATCTCTTTCCCGGTTTCTTTCCGTGAAAAATAATGAAATAGAAAGAGCAATGTGGGAAAAAATGTGCATCAGTTATGCCACTGTAGAAAAGGACCCGGATGTCAAAGATTTTTTCATAAAACAAATTCAGATGCTTGGAGAAAATCATTCGTCTGAATCTCTGAATACGGTACTTAAAGAATTTGAAAATGGGAATGCTGATGTCCGTGATATTTGTTTCAAAATTCTTTCCGACTGGAGAGACTATTCAGTAACCTCGTCATTTTATGAGATTTGTGCATCAGGGGATAAGACTTATGAAGGGCCTGCTTTTGAGGAATATATCAGACATATAAAATCCTCCGATCTGAACGATGAACAAAAATTGCTCCTTTACAGAAAGATAATGCCATTTGCTTTGAGTCCTGTTAGAAAAAACGAAATACTGATGGAGACAGGAAAGCTGGAGACTCATGAAGGTTTTATCTCATTATTTAATGGAAGAAATCTGAATGGATGGGTTGGAGATACTATTGCCTATGGAGTTGAAGATGGATTATTGGTTACGATTCCTTCAAAAGGGAATATTGGTAATCTTTATATTAAAAAGGAATATGCCGATTTTGTAATCAGGTTTGAATTTCAACTTACACCTGCGGCAAATAATGGTCTGGGTATAAGAGCTCCCCTGACAGGAGATGCGGCTTATGTGGGTATGGAACTTCAGATTCTCGACGATACGGATCCGGTTTATGCAAATCTGCAACCTTACCAGTACCACGGTTCAGTATATGGTGTAATTCCTTCAAAAAGAGGATTCCTTAAACCAGTCGGTGAGTGGAATTATGAAGAGGTCACCGCCAAAGGATCAAAGATTGAGATTGTTCTCAATGGGACTAAAATTGTTGATGGTGATATTGCAGGACCCAGAGATAACGGCACAATGGATCATAAGGACCACCCTGGATTAAAAAACAGTACCGGTCATATTGGTTTTCTTGGTCATGGGTCGCTTGTAAAATTCAGGAACATTCGAATAAAAGATCTTTCACTTTCACCCGGTTCACAGGTTAACCCACCTGAACCTTTTGGCCCGGTTCCTTCAGAACGACAACTTGCCTGGCATGAGATGGAGTATTATATGTTTGTCCATTTTACAGTTAACACCTTTACCGATAAGGAGTGGGGTTATGGCGATGAAAATGAATCTGTATTCAATCCCACAGATCTCGATTGCAGACAGTGGGCAAAAGTTGCCAGGGACGCCGGAATGAAAGGTATTATAATAACAGCAAAGCATCACGATGGTTTTTGTCTTTGGCCATCAAAATTTACAAGCCATTCTGTTAAAAGCTCTGTCTGGAGGAACGGCAAAGGAGATGTATTAAAAGAATTGCGGAAGGCATGTGATGAATATGGACTGAAGCTTGGAGTCTACCTTTCTCCATGGGACAGGAATAATTCATTTTATGGCTTTCCTGAATATCTGACCTATTACCGCAACCAGCTTCGTGAACTTCTTTCAAATTACGGTGATATTTTCGAAGTATGGTTCGACGGTGCCAACGGAGGAGATGGATATTATGGCGGAGCAAATGAAACGCGAAAAATTGATAATAAAACCTATTATGTCTGGCCAAATACACATAAGATAGTAAGAGAGCTGCAACCATCAGCCCTGATGTTCAGTGATGCCGGACCTGATATCAGATGGGTTGGCAATGAAAGCGGAATGGGGAGCCTGACAAACTGGTGTCTTCTTAAAAAGGATAATATGTACCCAGGAGGTGACTTTGCCAAAATCCTTGGAGAAGGTCATGAAGATGGAAACTATTGGGTACCTGCTGAAGTAGATGTTTCGATACGTCCCGGATGGTTCTATCATAAAGATCAGGATTCACTCGTACGATCACCTGAAAACCTTATGGAACTTTATTACTCATCGGTTGGACGGAACAGCAATCTTCTTCTGAATGTTCCGCCTGACAGGACAGGACAATTGCATGAAAACGATATTAAATCCCTTCTTGCATTCAGGGAATTGCTGAAAAAAGAATTTGGAACAGACCTTGCAAAAGGGAAAGAAGTTGTTGCCACGTCCTTCCGGGGAAAGGGATATGAGGCATCAAATGTAAATGACAGTAATCCTGAAACATACTGGACAACGAAAGACGATGTGACAAACGGGGAAATAGTCATCGATTTTGGAGCTGAAACAGAGGTGAACAGAATTATACTCCAGGAATATATAAAACTTGGGCAGCGGGTGCAGTCATTTAATGTTTCAGCTTTTGTTGAAGGGAGTTGGAAACCATTAATTGAGGGCACAACTATAGGATACAAAGTAATCAGGAAATTTCCTGTCATAAAAACTTCGAAAATTAAAATAACTATAAGTAAATCAAAAGCTTGTCCTGTTATCTCCAATGTTGAATTATACAGGTCCCCGGGGAACTGAGGAAAAAAAGAGAGAGTGGGAGAAAGGGAGATAGGGAGAAAATAGCCCTCCGGACAACTCTGTGAACCTCTGTGGAACTGATTTTTTAAGAACTTACACAGAAAAACACAGAGCAGATAAAGAGTGACACAAAGAAAGAATTAGATTAGTCAACATGGAACATTCTTGCTACTTTAACTGCAGCTGTTACCCGTTTTGTAAGTCCTGACCAGTTTTTCTTAAGAACATGTTCTTTAGTGATGAGGTTTGAACCTATGCCGACACAGGTCACTCCTGCATTAAACCATTCTGTCAGGTTTCCAAGGGTGGGTTCAACTCCACCTGTAGGCATTATACTTGTCCATGGACATGGGCCCTTAATTGCCCTGACAAAATCAGGTCCACCTACGGATGAACCGGGGAATATTTTGACTATCTCGGCGCCAAGTTCTTCGGCATAGCTTATTTCTGATATTGTTCCACATCCGGGTATCCAGAGTAGTTTCCTGCGGTTGCATACTTTTGCCATTTCAGGATTAAGTATAGGTGAAACGATAAAATTAGCACCCAGCTGTATATATAATGAAGCAGTTCCGGCATCAACTATTGATCCGGCACCCATTATTAACCCCGGAACCTCTTTTTCAGCCCACTTATTAAGTTCGCTGAATAATTCATGCGCATAATCGCCACGGTTAGTGAATTCAAAGACTTTAATCCCGCCATCAGAGCAAGCCTTGATCACATTTCTGCATATTTCAGGATCTTTATGATAGAATATAGGCACTATGCCTGCTTCTCTCATATTAAGAATGACGTCTGTCCTTTTAAACCGTGCCATAACTTTATTCGTTTAGACAAATGTATTTAAAAAATACAAAGTTTTTATGTCAATTAGTTTTTAAATGGGAAATGTTGCTCGATGCTGGGTGAGAGAGAACCAAGTATTCTTAATATTTTGACTTTTGTCTTGTTACTTTCATCTATTGTCTTTCCTAATAATTATCTTAGTAACTCAATCGATCGCCATGACCTTAAATTACATCTGGATTGCGCTTTTTATTACCGGTTTTATCGTGGCTATTGGTCAGTTGATTTTCGTTGATAATACTCA